>JANQKI010000145.1 GCA_028281165.1 Opitutaceae bacterium
CCGTGGCATAGGCCGCCTTTATGGGATTCAGGATGTAACTATTATCTAATTACAGCGGCTTGCCATGAACATGTTCGAGTGATCGGGAAATCGAATGATCGAATGTCTTGGTTTTACGAAGAACTGTTGAACGCTGTCGAGGAGGTTGCTAGAGTTCACGCTTGGGTGGTTCTGCCGAATCACTATCACCTACTTCTGTTTGCGGAATCGATCCAAGAGGTGAAGACTTCCCTTGGGAAGTTGCACGGCAGGTCTTCGTATCGTTGGAACGGAGAAGAAGGCGCTCGGAGACGCAAGGTGTGGTACGCAGCGGCAGAGACTGTTATGAAGTCAGAACGGCACTTTTGGGCGACTCTTAACTATATTCACAACAATCCGGTTAAGCATGGTTATGCAGAGAAGTGGCAGGATTGGCCTTGGGGTAACGCTGGCAACTTCCTGGAAAAAATGGGGAGAGATGAGGCGAAGCGGATTTGGAGAAAGTATCCGGTTGGGAAATACGGCGAGGAATAGGATGTGTAGGGATGATCAGATGAGGACCGACTGAAGTCGGAACTCCAGCAGGAGGCGTTTTGACGGGCGCAACGGGATGGTAGAATCGTTGATGGGCGCTTTGTTGGAGTCCCGCCTTTAGGCGGTATGGGATGCAGTTGGGGACCGACTGAAGTCGGAACTCCAGTGGGAGGCGTTTGAGCGTGGATCGAAATTCCGACTTCAGGTGGCCTCGTCCTTCGCTAGTCCAAATGTACGATGCCGTGACGGATGGCGGCAATGGCGGCCTCCGTACGGTCGCGCACGCGGAGTTTATGGAAAAGCGTCTTAAGGTGGGACTTTACGGTCTCTTCGGAGATGAAAAGGCTGGAAGCGATTTCCTTGTTGCTGCGGCCTTTGATAAGGGATTCGAGCACGTCGCGTTCGCGCTCCGTGAGCTGCTCGCGCTGGGCTCGTTCTTCAAGCCTTTGGGCGACAGTACCCGGCAAGGAAGCGTCGCCTTCATGAACCATCTTCACGGTTTCCGCGATTTCCTCGATGGGCATGTCTTTGAGCAAGTAGGAGGCGGCGCCGGACTGGATGGCACGATGGATATCCTCGTCCCAATCGTAGGTAGAGACCACGATGATTTTGGCTTCAGGGAAGCGTTTGCGGATGGCGAGGATGGCTTCTACGCCGCCCATTCCTGGCATGCGCAGATCCATTAACGCGATGTCGGGCTTGGTGTCTTCGTAGACTTCGATCGCTTCCTCCCCATCAGAGGCCTCCGCGATCACCTTCATACCTGGCTGGCTATCTATCAAAGCGGCTAATCCCATGCGCATAGAGGGGTGATCGTCTGCGATCAGAACGCGTATTGGGTGATCTGTTTCTGGGGTTACCATGCGGGGCGATTTCAACTCAGTCATGTAGGTCATCGCGAATGGAAAATTGGATACAGAATTCTCCGACCATTTTCTATTTTATCACGAAATCCGATTTAATACCTTCACTCATTCGGGGGATTTATAAGATCGTTTCTAGTCAAATTTTCACCGTCACGTGGATACGCGTGCCTTTGCCGGGTCTACTCTTGATGTCGACCTCGCCTACAAGGAGGTCGGCTCGTTCGCGAATTCCCACCAGACCAAAACTGCGCTTGGTTTCGGGGGATAACTTTTCTACATCGAAACCGATGCCGTCGTCTTCCACAATGAGTTCGATTTGGCGGCGGCGGTAGATTATGCGTACGTCGATCCGGCTCGGCTTAGCGTGTTTCCAGGCATTGGTGACGGCTTCTTGTCCTATGCGGAGCAGGTTGTTTTCAACGACGGGCGGGAGACGACGGCGAAGGCCTGCGACTTCGATCGAAGCGACGATTCCGGTGTCTTCGGTCATCTGTTCGGCGATCCGCTCCAGGGCTTCGCCAAGATCGTATTTCTCGAGGACTTGCGAACGCATGTTCCAGATCGAGTCGCGAGCGTCCGCCAAGGCGGTTCGAGCCAGATTATGGGCGGTGCGGAGGTGTTTGCGGGTGGAGTCGCCGAATTGGTCGGTTCCGGTACGGACCAACTCCAATTGGACTGAAATCGCTCCGATATTTTGCGAGAGCGTATCGTGAATTTCACGCGCGACTCGATTTCGTTCGTTGAGGATGGCGGAAAACTCGGATTCAGCCATGGCTCGGCGTTGATCTTGTTCTTTAAGCCGTCGTCGTGATGCGAGCATTACGATTCCTATCGTTCCGATTGCGACGGCAAGAAAGGCGGCGAGCGCCCAGGAAATGCGTTCTGCAGTCCACCAGGGAGCGTTTTCAAGGATCACGAGGTCGCTGGGCGAACGGAGCAGAAGGTGCAGGGATTCCGGCCACCAAACTCCGTTGAAAGGGAGGACTTCGCCCTCCCCGACCGCTGCGATGCCTGAGATGATGACCTTACTGCCGGGCTCCCAGCTCATTCGGTGAATGCGGTTCTGCCCGTTCAAAAGAGTGCCTCTCACGGTAGTATCCAAGCCCTCCAGAAGGAGTTCGATCTTGTCGGAGTAGTGTTGGACTTCGGACAAGTGAGCCTCGAAGGTCACGAGGTTGGAATCATGGCGGGAGAGTTCCCAGATCGAGTCAAGCTTGACAGGCGCTGGCGGCTCTTTTTGTCCAATTTTTTTGAATACGGAATCGCTCAGTACGGGGCTGTAAGTGCCTAGATCGGGAAACCCGAGCACGTCGACCAGATCGCCCGGCTGCAGCTCCAAAGTTTGCGGGCTTTCGATCCGCAGGCTTTGTTCGCCGTCTTTCAGCCAGACGGCGAGTCCTGGCCGGTGATGGGTAACAACGCCGCGCACATGAACGCGGTGTCCTGCTTTGCTATCAGCGGGATCGAAGGTGAAGAGACTTGATATAGGAATCGGCTCGCCTCCGAAATCGCTGCGGGAAGGAGGCTGGATAATCTCTGGTAACAGCTTTTCGGGTACATGAAGGATAGGGCGTACGAATTGGCGATTTCCGTTGTGCAGGTAGAAGCAGTGGCCAACTATACGGACTTTGGCATCGACGTATTTTTGTGGATCGAGCTCTTCGCGCAGCTCGACGACGAGCTGGGTGTCGCCGTCGGCCAGCGTTAGGCGGGATCCCCAATCCACTTGGCGTATGGATTCAGGGGATACGGCTGCCGGAGCGGAGCCGTTATCATGGGTCCTTTCGACGCTTCGAACGATACCTGCAATTTCAACCCACTGGGCATCCATTTGTCCCGTGTATAGAGCATCGATGCTCGTCCGGATCGGCTGAGGAGGTTCGATTTCGCCGATTTTCCTAACCGAGGTGGCCGTGGCGCAAGGAGCGTAATCGCCTGGATTGGTGACGCCAATCACTTCAATGAGATCGCCGTGTTCGAGGCCCTGCGTCAAATCCGTATCGGTGAAGACGAATAGGCTGTCAGTCTCGTCCTGCATGGCGAAGGAGAGGACTTCTTTGGCCATAAAGCAGCCGCGTAGCCGAATGGGGATCTCTTGGGAAGCCTCGGCGGCGGAGAGGGCGCGAATTTGGGCGGCGGTCGTTAGTTCGGCTGAAGGCGTATCCGTTTGAGAAAGACAGATGGCCGATTTCGCAATGAGGCAAGTCGCCAAAAGGGCGCAGGTTCTGGGTTTGAATCGACTCATTGGGCGAGAGCTTCGTGGGTGAAGCGAGTTTATAATGTGGCAACTTTGATTCGACGCAAGCGGAGAAGGCAGGGGTCGAGCGAGTTGGAGTTCCGGCTTTAGCCGGTTTCTAAAAGACTCAATTACCGCCTGAAGGCGGAACTCCAGCAATAGAGGACATTCGGAGAACTGCCAAAGGAAAGACACGGCAGTTGAGGCACGTATTCCGAGTTATTGGAGCCAAACTAAAAGCGAGCCTCTTTTTCGGGAGACTCGCTGTTGTTTATGAACCAAATAATCGTCTATCCCTAGAAACTGAAAGTGTTGGAAATCGTCCAAGTAGTCTCCGCAGGGATACGGACCTGGGCGGTTGTTCCATCCGGATTAGCTAGGATCGGAATCATGTCGTCATCCGCGAACAGGTTGCGGACGTTGAGCTGAACACGATAGTCGATCTTGTCCTTCAACCTGGTTTGGTAGCCGATCCAGGCGTCGTAGTTGGCTTCGCTTGGACCGAAGATCGGACGGTTGACGTCGGTGACCCAGATCTGGGCTTCCTCCTGAAACTTCGGGTAGTAGCCGATGGCAGTCTTGTCCTGCCAGCGGACCGCGCCGCCAACGTTGATATTCTTGAAGGGACCGTCTTCGGCGAACTGGTAGTTGGTCACGAGGTTGTAGCGCCATTTACGCAGTTCGTTCACCGCCTGGCCTTCTCCTGAAATGAGGTTCAAGTAGGGAGCGTAGACGTTCTGCATGATGCGGCCGCCGAAAGTTTCCTGGGCGGAGCCATAGTTCTGCTCGCCGGTCCAGTGGCGGATATCGGCAAAGCCGTCGATGGTCCAGTAGTTGAGAGCGCTGATGCCGCCGGGATTGTTGTTGTAGCCATCGAACCAGAGGCTCTTGTTGGCTTCAACGAAATCCGCCCAATCCGGAAGGATGTTGGTACGCGTGGCTTCGTTGCGGGAGGCGTTGAAGGTCAGGCGCCAGCGTTCGGTGGGATTGGCTGTGATTTCGATCTCGAGACCTTCTGACACGAGATCGTTGGTCAGGAGTTGACCGGCGGGCGTATTCTCTCCCCAAATACGCCAATCGTCTTCCACCTTTTGGAATTCCTTGGCAGCAACCCAGTCGCGATCGAGAGGGCCGAACCACTGCTCGTCCGAACGCGCGTCGAACCAGGCTTTGCGGTATTCAATCTCCTCGTCGGTAAGATAAGGCGAGAGGTAGGGCGAATCCGTATCGGGATTTATGGTACCCTCCGCGATATAGTTGGGAGAGCCTTCCACGGCAGCGCTGCGTATGCGAAGCGGCTGGTTGACAAGCGTGCCGATCTGATCGCGCCAGTCTTCCGGTATTGGCTGATTGGCTACACTTTGATCATAATTGTCGCCAAGAAACCACTTGTTGACGAGCCATTCAGGAGCGGTCTGGTTGCGGTGCGGACCGGATCCCCAGGTCTCCTTGGCCAAAGCGCTGATGGTTCTGACGACAGCGCCTTTAGACCAGAATCGCATGCCTGAAGGATCGCTAACCGTGGTGTTCTTCTGGGTGGTCTCGTACCAAGTGGCTCGAAGCTCGAGCTTGTTCTCGAAGGCCCCGATGCGGAAACCGTAGTCCTTGGTTTCGCCGGAAGGCGATGGAAGCTTGTTGCCGTAATTATCGATGCCGACTTCGGCAGGGCGGAAGCTGTTCGAATCGTTATAGAAAAAGCTGAGTTCCATACCGCCGGGCATCTCGGCTCCGAAGTTCTGAAGCAAGCGGTCGGCGTGCACGACCAAGCCCCAGGTGCGGCGTTGCGCCTTGGCGAGGATCGGTTCGACGTCGTCGTAGTTCCATTCTGGGCTGAAGGGCAGAACGACATCGAAGTCGTCGCGCGGAAGGGCGCTCGACTTGTCCCAGCGTTCATAGTCGTCCTCGCGCCAGCCGAAGAGCGGGATAATGGCGTCGTTGAAAAGGCGTCCCTGCCATACCAGCGAGAGTGATTCGGTGGTGTCATAGCCTTGGCTGCCGCCGGTGTAGAGCCTGTCCTTATCGTTAATGTGGTTGCGGATGCCGGAGTTTGCCGTACGCCAGGTTTTGGTGTCCGCGTTGTCGAAGGAAAGAACGTTGTTGACGCTGCCAGGATCGTTAATCGCCGTGAGGCCGGGCACCGCGCTGTAAGGCACCGAATCGAAGGTTGGATAGCCGCGGAGATCATCGCCCAAGTAGTGGACGCCCCAAGTGCCTGCGTAGCGGGCGCTGCCGTTGAAGACCTGTCCATAGGTTTCGGCGTCCCAGGCCCATAAGTTGAAATCAAGGCCCAGATCTTCCTTCCTTTGGTCGGAATAGACGGCAGTGAAAGTCTGCTCGCCGAAGATCTTGTTTAGAAAGTCGCTCTTAAGCGCTTCGCCAGGATGAAACTTGTAGAATGCGGTGGCGCGGAAGGTCTCGACCGTGTTCTCGGCATCGCGGCCGTTGTTGCCGCCGTAGACGGCAGGGCGGCCGACGTCGGGGTTGGAATAGCCTCCTCGGAGGTTGGCGTTGACGTCGACCGTTACGCGATTGGTGTTGATAGCATTGCGGCGCCCCGACTCGTAGGTTTCATTATAGTAGCCGGCGTTAATGCCGAGCTTGCCGTCGAAATAGGTTTGCGCGATAGCGAGCTCGAGCGAATCGAACTTGTTGTATTCGCTCTTGTTGGGACCTTGAATGGTCTTGTCGATAAAGGCGAGCGGACCGTCCAGGATCATTTGCACCGGCCAGAGACCTGCTCCGAATCCATTGAAGGTACTGCCGGTCGAACTCTCGTAGTCGCTGATGAGCTGGGTGATGATGGGATTGCCAGCGTAATAGGCGGCGGTGTTCTTATTCCACGCGCCTGGGCCACCCTCGTCCATGTTGGGATTGGTGACGCCACTCAAGCCGCCCCAAGGCTGGCCGTCACGCTGGCGGTAGGCGTCAATCGTTCCATTGCCTACCGCGCCGGAAGCCGGATCCTGGAAGATGGTGGCCGGAGTGCCATTCCACCAGGAACGTCCTGGGGCGCCGGCGAAATAGTGTCTAAGCTCATCGTAGCGCGTCAGGTCGGGGTCCTGCGGGCGACCGTTGCTGCGCAACGGTTCGTACATGAGGCGCTGTCCGACAGGATCCCACCAATTGGTAATGAAGTCGGCTGCCGTCACGGCGACGGGACGGTTTGATTTGATATCGCCATATTCGCCCCGGACATCGATTTGCGTAAAGATATGGTCGGCGAGTTTTGGCTGCCAGCGAAGGGCGCCGTAGATTCGCCGATCGTTGTTGAAAGTAAAGTCCTGGCGGTATTTCTTCTCGTCGTTCAGACCAATGATGCGTACGGCCAGCGTGTCTTCGATGAGAGGCGTGCTGACGTCAACGACTTGGCGATGAGAACCGTAGCTGCTCAAACCCACTTCGATGGCGCCGCCGAAATCGTTGAGGTAAGGATCCTTAACGGAACCATTGATGATGCCGGCAGGGCTGCCGAGACCGAAGAGAATGGAATTGGGTCCACGCTGGATGTCCACGCGCGAAGTGTTATAAGCGTTGGTCGGTATATTGGAGGTGTAGAAATTGCGAGTGATATCGGCTTGATTGAGACCTCGCATACGAGTCCCCTTTTGCGGATTGACCAGCATTTCGTTGCGGTAGCCCCCGTCGTCGGCGTTGGTTCCGTAGTAGTTGCCGCCGATGCCTGAGACTTCGGAATTCGTCTGATAGACGAGGATGTCCTGGAGGTCGGTAGAAGCGGTGTCTTTGAGGAACTCCTCGGTCACTACGCCGATGGCGGAGGCGACATCTTTAAGCGAGGTATTGAGCCGAGAACCAGCTAGCGAAGAGGTGGCGCGATAACCTTCGTTCTTATCGGCGCTCACTTCGAAGGGAGAGAGCTCGTAGATTTCTTCTTCGTCTTGCGCCGACGCTAATTGAAGCGTCAGAGTTACAACGCCAAGGATCGTTAAGATCCTAGGCAGGGAAAGGGAGCTTTTGCCCCTTTGGTTGGTTTGGATAGTCATGCGCTTTCGTGATTGTTAGATTCTGGAATGCAATCGCCGAACTGAGTTACGAAACTCCAGGCCGATGGATTTTAGGTCTTCCGCCAGAGCGTATCCAGCGGTCACACTTGTCTGGAATGAATGGCAGTTTAGGGTTTTTATGGAAACGTAACTTTCAGGACGGGTGGAAACAATGGTTGTGGAGACGACCACTGGTGAGGTCCAAAGAATGTATCTTAGCGCGATGTTTCCCACAATCCCCCGATTGGGTGAAATAGCCTAGCGAGCCATCGCAAGCCAGGGCGTTTGGAAGATCCCAACCGATGTTTCCATCAGAAACTCTCAGGCTCCAAACAGGTGAGGACGACTGATTCGCTTGATACTGGGAATTCGAGTATAAGCGCCCGTATCAGAAATCTCGCGACTTCTTTCGATACTTTGCTGGCGAAATGCCGTACGATCTCTGGAAGGCTCGGGACAAGGCAATCGTGTCGGCGTAGCCAACTTCCTCGGCGATGAGCTCAGTGCTATGATCAGTGTTTGCCAGCAGCTCAGCCACGTACCGCATGCGCAAGGAGCGAAGCCTATCCATCGGCGTCTGCCCGTAGTGTTGGTGGCAAAGGCGGCGTAGGTGCTCTTTACTTACGTTCGCTCTTTGAGCCATGGTCTTGTAGCTCCAGGGATATGATAGACTGTGTTCCACCTGTTTCCACAGATCATAAAGCCGCTTGTCGATATCGTTGCCAGCAAGAGCCCGGATGGCATAGGCGTTTATCAAGTCGATCCATCTTTCGATAAGGATAGGATCTCCGTTTCGATTCACTTCGTTGTACAATCCTTGAGTAGCGTGCGAAAGCAAATCCGGATCGGTTTGCATCGTGTAAGGAACGTCGCTGTCGAAAGTGTGAGAGAAGGCCTGGGGGCCTCTACCTCTGAACATGACCCACGAGAAGATCCATGTCTCGCTAGGCGTAGCGAAATAGGCGTTCGTGGTGTAAGCAGGCGAAATGTAGACGGTCCCAGGACGGCAATCCTCCCAACGATTGTTTACCCAAATAGAACCTGTTCCGCGGCATGATACGAGAGCTTGGCTATTTGGACGCTTGTGGCGGATAAACATATTTCCACCTCGCGCCTCCGTGTGACCGGCGGCAAGTATGCTATGTTTCTCCATGAGAGCCGGGCATTCGAGCGAGATGATTGGCCGTCGCGTTGTGTCAGGGCCAGGGAAGTGTGTTTCATCCTGCTTTCTCGGATCGATGTCTCGGCTCGCAATCATCACAAAATAAAAGGGGTCTTACCATATAGGCAGCTACTGGCGAAGTTCTTTAAAATGTGTGTTTAACACAATTATGAGTGTTGGCATATCGTAGATTTAGCAAGCCGAATTCTATATAATATTAGAAGCAGGACGGCGAATTCCGGCGAAGCATCGCTATCGCTAGAATTGCTCTCCTCGGAACTAGAGCAACCACCATCCCAAATGAACAAACTACTCAGATTGCGACTTGCTTTGCTAGCAGGCCTATTGCCGGCTATTTTATCCCCATACTTTGCTAAAGGACAGAGCGAAGAAGAAGTCTACACGCTTACTCCATTTACAGTAGATGCGTCAGGAGATGATGGATACCGAGCAGCCAACACCCTTGCAGGAAGCCGGCTGAACACAAGCTTGGCCGACGTGGCAAGCTCAGTGAGCGTATTCACAAGAGAGCTGATGGACGATCTAGGAGCCGTGTCGGAGGAAGACCTGATGGCTTATTCGTCGGCCGCCGTGCCCGAGTTGACCGACCAGACAGGCGGCGTTGTCGGTCATAGAATCCTCAATACGAGTTTCGGTTTTCGCGTGCGTGGCGTGCTGGCTTCGCGCACCCGAAACTACTTCAGCACGGTAACCATTCCGGATACCTACAACACGGAACGCTTCGATGAATCGCGCGGACCGAACTCGATCTTGTTCGGACTAGGCGGTGGCGGTGGCATCCTTAACGCCACGACGAAACGAGCGGCTTTGAGCCGGGATTTCGGTTCAGTGGAGCTGAAGACAGCGATGGGCGACTACGACCTTTTTCGTTCCCAATTCGATTATAACAAGACGCTTGGCGACAATTTCGCGATTCGCGTGAATGCCCTCTATGAGGACGACGGGGGATGGCGGCCTCACGAGTTCAAAGACAATCAGCGTTTTCACATAGCGTCGACCTGGCGCGTTTCCGAAAAGATGACCTGGCGAGCCGAACACGAGAGCGGCACTGTGGACGGCTCTCGATCTCGGAATTTCGCTCCCTTCGATGAAGTTTCCCAATGGCTCGCAAGCGGTCGCCCGACGGTAACGGAGGCAGTTCAACGCGGTGACGCGGCAATAGGTATCGGACAGCAGAACAGGAATAACGCTCGCATCACTTTCGTGGGCAACGACCAGGCGTTTCACAACTTTCAAGGTACGGTTAGAAGTCTGCCAAGCCCCGAGACCGATGACTCGATTTTGCGGGATCACAGCATCGTTCCCTTCGAAGCCAACATGGCGGGGCCAGGCGGCTTTCGCGAAATCGAATTGGACAACACGACTTTTTATTTAGAGGCCCAACCCTTGGAAAATTTCTTCGTCGAACTGTCGGCCAACACGCAGCGCCAAGAGCAGCTTATAAATGACGCCTCCCAGCATGTGAACAATGTCTTCGGCGAACCGGCCGAGACCTTCCGCGACGGAGCGTCGAATCCCTATGCCGGACTGCTATACATCGAGAACACTTGGACGCATCGCCGATTCGACAATGAACAAGATACCTTACGCGCCGTAGCCAGCTACTCTTTCCAACTAGGAGAACGCCTTGGCCGCCATAGCTTTGCGGGTCTTTGGTCGAAACGGGATTCCGATAGTCTGTTCATTGTATCCGATCTGGTTCTTTCAGGAAGACCGTTTCATAACAATGCGGAGCACGCTCGAAACAGGGTTTATTTCCGAACCTACATAGAGAATGAGAACGACCCGAGCCAATGGGCTCAAGCCGGCCCCGCATCGCTGCCAGACACGATTTCCGTAGTCGTGAATGAGGGAGACGATCCGCGAACCTTTCAGACGGAATGGGTCTTTCGTAATCCAAACCTCGATACGCAGGAGCTCGATTCCTACCAGCTTTCAGGACAAAGCTACTTCTTAAATGATCGCCTGGTAGCCACCTATGGATGGCGGTCTGATTCCGTAGTGAACAACAGCGCGGGCAGAGGACCTCGCGACGATCAGGGACGCTATACGCTCGAGGAGGAGCTAACGCTTGGGGACGATATTTCCGCCGACAGCTTCTCCTGGGGCATCGTCGCTAAACCAACCGATTGGCTGAGTCTTCTCTACAACGATTCGGAAAACTTCAACCTGCCCAGCGGAGGATCGATTCTACCCGACGACCGCCTCTTTCCATTGGTAAGGGGACAAGGCAAGGATATCGGAATCATGCTGAACCTCCTGCAAGATAAAGTGTATGCGCGTCTCACCTATTTCGATACAACTATGGTCGATGAAGGCAAGGCCCTCGGCGCTGGTGGCGAAGTGGGCGGTCGAAATGATCGCATTCTAGACGCGGTGATCGCGGCTGGAAGTCTTACGGCCGACGAAGCAGAGCAGCGTCGCGTTTCCGGCAGCTCGTGGGATGTCTTGGATCGCGTTACCGATGGATACGAATTCATGCTTGGAGCGAATCCTACGGAAAATTGGCGCATCACCGCGAATTTCACGAAGTCCCAGTCAGTTGAATCCAATATCGCGAAGGCTACTAAAGCGACTATGGAAGTCTTGCTTCCTCAGTGGCAAAGCTACGATCAGAACATCGTAACCGAAGACGCTCTCACTATCGCCGAAGAGATAGTAGAATATAATGATTGGCTGGATACAATCACTTCTGTGGAAGGCATCGACTCGCTAGGCAGTCGCGACTTTCAAGCTCGTCTTTTCACGCGCTACACATTCAATGATGGACTCGCGAAGGGCTTGTATGCAGGAGGCGGTTACAAGTATTCCAGCGCTCCGATTATCGGAGCTACTCCCGCCGGAGAGCTTTTCGAAGGAGAAACGCTGCGCGAGCTCGACTTGCTGATCGGCTATCAGCGCAAGGTCGACTGGTTCGGCGATGGCAAGCAGACGCTCGTCTTGCAACTGAATGCCCAGGATCTGCTCCAGGAAAACGACTTCATCAGCATTCGGATCAATCCCGATGGGCAGCTCTTTCGGGCTCGGCCAGCGTCTCCGACTCGATACACCTTCTCGGCCAGACTCAAATTCTAGGCAAGGTCGCTCTCGCAAGACAGGTGAGAGCTTGGCTCAACAGCCAGGCGCTAATTCACTGGCGTCTAGCAGTGGGAATTGTACAATTTGAAGAAAGATAGAGCGGAAACGTTTGATCTCGCGTTCAAACATCCGAAGCTTGTCGCTACGGTTTCCATAGCCTAACTAAGCTGGGCAAAACGTGTAAAAGCCTGCCAAAACCCACAAAAAAGAATCAGCGAAGCAAAAAAATGAAAAAAGCAGTGGCAATCTTAACTTTGATCGTTGGATCATCTCTTATGGCCAATCAAAATTGGACACCGGTTAAAGGATCGATGTTGACTCAATGGGGCGAGAAAGTGGCTCCGGAAAACGCGTGGACTGAATACCCTCGCCCGCAAATGGTTCGAGAGGATTGGACCAATCTGAACGGCTTGTGGGATTTCGCCGTCACTTCACGCAACGCGGCTAAACCGAAAACCTGGAAAACGATTTTAGTTCCCTACGCCATGGAGACACCCCTTTCCGGCATTGGAAAGCGACTGGGAGAGAAGCAGGCCATGTGGTACCGTCGCGCCTTCGATAATGCCGACAAGAGCGACGGCAGGATCTTGCTTAATTTCGAAGGCGTCGACTACGCCTGTCGCGTGTGGGTGAATGATGAATACGCTGGATTTCACACGGGAGGCAACCTGCCCTTTTCTTTCGACGTTACCGAACTGGTCCAGAAGGGTTCAAATGAAATCGTTCTTCGCGTGATCGATGACACTGACTCCAATGATCGCTACCAGCTTCGAGGCAAGCAGAAGCGAGACAATAAAGGAATCTGGTACACGCCTTCGTCTGGCATCTGGCAAACGGTATGGCTGGAACAGGTCCCTGCCACATATTTGGACAGAGTGACGTTCGACGGCGACATGCAAGGCAAATTGACGGTCGAAGGATTCGTCGCCGGAGACGAACTTGAAGGAGCCAAGCTTCGCGTATCCGTTAAGAGTGACAATGATACCGTATCCAAGAAATCAGGACCTGTCAGCGGTTTTTCATTTAAAGTAAAGGACGCCCGTCTCTGGTCGCCCGACGATCCACAGCTCTACGATTTAGTCGTGGAACTAGTCAACGCCTCTGGAAAGGTTGTGGATAGCGTCGACTCCTACGTCGGCTTCCGCACGATTGGCAAAGAGCAAGACGCCGACGGCCATTGGCGTTTCACGCTGAACGGCGAGGAGATCTTTCATCTTGGCCCACTCGATCAAGGCTGGTGGCCAGATGGCTTCCTAAATCCGCCTGCAGATGAAGCTATCGTTTTCGAAATGGAGTTCCTCAAAAAAGCGGGCTTCAACATGATCCGCAAACACAAGAAAGTGGAGCCGCGTCGCTACTACTACCATGCGGATCGCTTGGGATTTCTCGTATGGCAAGACCATGTATCAGGTGGAGCGGGACCGAATGAATGGCCGAAATGGAAACGGCTATGGATGCACACGGACGACTACAAAGGAAGCCCTGAAAAGCCGAATTGGTGGAAGCCAGGCGACAAGGTCGAGGCAGACTGGCCAACCTGGGCTCACGAGCAATCAATGGCCGAACTCAAGACCATGATCGATATGCTCTACAACAACCCTAGCGTTGTTGTATGGACGGCCTTTAACGAGCGTTGGGGGCAGCATCAATCGATGGAAATCGGGAAATGGATCGAGGACTACGATTCGACGCGTCATTTAAATATCGCGAGTGGCGGGGCCTTTTTCGAAATTGGCGACATCGCCGACGAGCATAGCTATCCCGATCCGAATTTCCCATTGGATATTCCACTCTATGACGACTACGTGAAAGTCGTAGGCGAATACGGCGGTCATGGCTGGCTGGTCGAAGGCCATGAGTGGGATCCCAATATGAGGAATTGGGGCTATGGCGGACTTCCGTCATCGATAGACGAATACAAAAAGCGCTACGAAAACTCGGCCACAATCCTGGGCGAACTGAAAGCCAAGGGCATCGCGGCAGGTGTTTACACGCAAACCACCGACGTGGAAGGCGAGATTAATGGCCTAATGACCTACGATCGCAAGGTCTTCAAAATAAAGCCCGAAGAGGTAGCCAAAATCCACAAGAAGAGCGGTTTGATCGAGTAAGTATCCCCGCCACAACCGTCTTCGCTCTTTAAACTTCCGCATGTCAAGAAGTAGCGGCATGACTAAGTCATGCCGAAAAAAAACCGACCTCCATCAGAGGTCGGTTCGAGTGATTGAAACTGACTGTCTAGAAGGCGGCTATAGCTGTTAGAATTCTAGACCACTTGAGAGAATAAATTGGCGCCCGTCGATGCGCAGCAGATTAGTGGGAGCGCCGGTATTGGCATCGACTAGCTGCGGCTCGTAAGGGCCTTCATCAAAGAGATTACGAACGGTCAATCCGAGGCTCACTTTTTGCGCATCGTTGAACAAGCCGAACAGGTTAGACTCGCCACGATATTCAAACGACAGATCGTAGAAGTTGGTGTCTTCTCCTTTAAGGATGACTGACGTATCAGGAACGAGCTCGTTATTGATAGTCTGAGTGCCCAAGCCAATTCCCGCGCCCTTGCGCCAACGGTAAGCGCCAGCCACGCGAAGTCCTTTAAACCGGCCTTCCGTGAAGCGGTACTGCACGTTGATGTTGACACGGTTGTCACGAAGGAAGTCATTGGGCTTCCCGTCGAAAGCCTTCAGAACCGATGTGCCATTGTTGGAGTTAACAACGCGAGAGAAGTGTCTCTCTTTCATCGTTTGGCGTGTCCAGCCGCCATCAACGGCGTCATCATTCTGACCCCAAGGCCCTGTATTCACCATATTCCTACCGTTCCCGTTGCCGCCATACGGAATCTGGTCCCAAGTGAAGTAATCGATGCCCGGGGCGAGACCGTCATTCGGATCGAGATCGAGTCCGTCCATGTCCCGTCCTGCCGGATTATCCCAGCCTGACAAGCCCCGGACTCCGGGAACGAAACCTTCTATGAATCTCGTCCGGTCCATGATCGCCTGATATTCCTCGGTGAACTGGAACCATAGTTTGCCCAGATTCGCTTGAGTGACCTCCTGTTCGTTGAAGGTTGCGCGGACGCTCCAGTTGGCAGTCGGTTCCCAGGCTATGGATACTTCTTTGCCTTCAGCCAGACTGTCGGCGATGAAGGTGTACGGATCGGCGTAGTTGTCGAAATCGCCCGTGGCGAAACCTCCGTCTCTAACACCGAAAGGGTACGCCTCGTCTGGATCGTAGTTAGGATCAGTGGCGCGGAGCGGCCAGTCTTCGGGGTTAGGGAAATACATGTCGAAGATATTTTTATCCGCTCCGGCAAGCATGACTATCGTGTCACGCATGGATCCGCCTTCACGCCAACGGAAACGCCACCGTCGAAACGGCAGAAAGAGCTTGGTCGGACCAGCTATCGTCTCGTACTGGTTGTAGCGAAGGCTGAATCTGTTTTCGAAAGCCGACAGGCGGATGCCCCAGTCTTCGCTTTCGCCTTCTTCGCCCTGAATGAACGTTCCATTGGGGTTGCGTTCAGTGGTGTTTGGCTGGAACGTGTCCGATTCGCTGTATGAGAAGGACAGATCAGATCTGAAAGGAAGGCTGAATGAGCCCCAATTTCTAAATGGGTGAACAACAGCTCCCTTTAGTGTCGTACGGCCAGTGGCTTCTCTATCCGGGTCGTATGCTTCGAACGGCACATCGTCGACGTGATTGCGGAATCTAACCCTATTCGCTTCAAACAGTTCACCGGTCTCCGGATGCTGCCACATAGTGCTCAAGGCTCCATCGTCTTCTTCGGCGCTGTTCAGCGTGTCTTCACGCCATCCAACCGTTGCGACAATCCTATCGCCCCAGAGATAGCTCTGCCAAGAGAACTGTTCGGTTCTAAGGAAATCGATATCCCCGTTAGGAGAGCCGCCCGTTGTAAGCCGCTCGCCGTTGGTACCGATAGCAGCATTTTCCGGGGTCATATTGAAGACGAGACCGTTGCGATCCGTAATGGCGAAGGGCTGTCCGAAAACGAAACCAGCCGGCAATTCCGGCGTGCGGATTTGTCCTGGGAGACCAAGGTAGGAACGGAAATCAAAATCGCGATCGTCGATCTCGAAGGTGGTGCTCTGAGTATCGCCATCAACTCCTGGAACGCCAAGCCCCGCAATGGCCGGCCTGGTATCCAATTCATTGTAGGGGAAGCCCTCGAAATCGCCGTCCTGCCAGACGCCATTGACGAGCTGAGGAACCATCTGGTAGTCGTAGCTCTGGCTCTTGCTTTCGCCATTGCGATCGAGATACATGCCTGCGATTCGGTGTTTTCCCAGGATGCCAAGCCACTTGTTATCGCTCCACTCGCGCACGTCGAACTCGTAAGAGATAGCTGCCCGCCATTCTTCGGTTTCCGAGTAGCCACGGGAGTAAGATCCTCCGCCATCGACATAAAGCTGCCCAACGTTGGGGTTAGGCACTAGGCCGTCTCCAGAGCCCGGAATGTAGGCATTGCTATCGACTTCGATAAGATAGCCTTGGACGAATCCTGGGCCCTCCCAATTGAAAGTATCGTTTCTCTCCTTGTGGTAGCCGTAATCGAAGAACAAGCCCTCAGCTAGCTGCTGATTGAAGAAAAAATTCGTGATCTCGGCATCGTCATTTTGCGCTCTGAAATTCCGGATGGTATGCATGTCAAGCGAGAGGTAATCCTCATTGAGGAGCGTAGTTCCGTTCGAATTACGGTTAACCGTCTCGTAGATATCCAAATCGTCGTTAAGGGAGACTTTCTTGGAATGGACAGAGTTGTTCCAGCTACGTGGCGTCGCCAAGGGGCCTGACGGCGAGCCTCCTATCAAGACGATAGCGTTCCCTCCGGTATCCCAAATGGCTTCCTCGTTTCGAGTGCGCGGGCGTCCAGCTTCCAGCCAATCCGGACTGTTCTGGAAGACCGTTTGGTTTGCTATAGTGGGATTATCGGCGTCAACGAGTCCTGATTGCCGGAGCAGCTCGTCGGACTGGAACCAAGTCGATATTTCGTCAAGCGGAACGTTTCGCGTGGGACGTCTGTTCTCAATATCGATGATTTCGTGGTGCAGAGAAATCGTGGTCTTCTCGAAAGGCTTGTATGTGGCAGTCAAATACAAGCGATCATTGTCGATAAAGGCGCCGTCCTCATCGAAGGCTCGATGGTGCCTCAAAGCGGCAACGCGAATGCCAAGTTTATCATCGATGATGGGTTTATTCAGATCGATCTGAGCACGATAGCCTCCATAGGTGTCGGCCTGAAGACGGACTTTGCCGAACTCGCGGTGCAGCTGAGCCCGGGCAATAGACGAATTGATCGAACCCGAAGCGCTTCCGGTACCAAACAGGATGGCGTTGGGACCAGACGAGATGCTCACCCGGGTCAGATTATAGTTATCCGTAGAAATGCCTGTACGGAAGAACTCTCGAGACCGCGTTCCCGTACTGATGCCACGAATACGTATATTTTCTGTACCAAGGCCAGAGATACCTGCCCCTGTTCCCTCCTGCGGGCTCTCGGCGTTGACAGAGTAAATAGCCGCCTCTTCGACCGAATTCAGGGAGAATGTATCCATGAAATCCATGGTCATAACTTCGATCTGCGAAGCCACATCGGATAGGTTTGTTTTCAGACGGCTTCCGGCCAAAGTCTGTGTGGCCTTCCACGTATCAGCCTCCTCGCTTACGACGAAAGGATTAAGAGTGTAAATATCGAGATCCTCGTCATCCGAAGCGGCTCCATCTGGCGCCGCGGTTTGTTGGGCCAGGAGATTCAATCCTGGCAGGAGCGTCGCGCACGTAAGAAGCGCGAAAGCTCTTTTCAAGCTTATAGTCATTGGTTGGGGGTTTGTTTAGGTTTGAGGTTTGTACTTTAGAAACGGGAATTGTACCCGAAAATCAACTACGGTTATGGAACCGAGAGCGAGCATTGATGGGCATAGACTATTTGAGGGAGAGATACTGTCCTGAACATCGAGTTAGGGATAAGTGATAAGCGTAAAATGCCCTTAATTGATCGGAGAGAATGTCCGTAGGATTGGTCCTGCTGCCGCTAGCCAAGAAAAGCGTCTCAGAGCAATGGAAGAGTTGGGATACTCGATTAACGTCCCAGCTAGCCAAATACATGGCTCTCTAGCAAAAAGCGTTCAGATACCCCACTCTTGAGAAGCTCCCCCAACCTGCCGGAACAAGGTTCCACCATTGGATGGGCGGGTTATGTCTAGGTTGAAAACTGCATTTATAAGTCTGAATTAGATAGCGAAGTCTATCTCACGCAGCAGTTCGACTAGAGAAAAACATGTAAAAGAAAACCAACTCGCATATCAATAAAAATATCTATAATAAGCGTATATATTTCCTATTATGCAAAGGTACGGCGCAGACTGGAGGCATGTTCTCTAAAGAAGGGCGCCAAACCTATCTTGAAAAATTTCCAATAAATGGCGAGTAAACGAATATTTATAAGCGGAAAGCTGTTTTATTCGACTGTATGTAAGACATTGGATCCGCTTGGTAAGACCTGTCCTTTCACCGATTAGATAGGATCTGCCAGAAAGCTGCTTACAAGAAGGATAGACTTGAGTCGCCTGAATACTTCTGGATTATCAAATACCGGCAAGGCGATGGCTCTACAAAAAACAGAACAGGCTCAGTGGTATGAGGACACCATCGAACCGCACGAGACTTCACTTCGCCTTTGGCTATTAGGGCGCTTTCCAGACATCGGTCCAGTAGACGATATCTTGCAAGAAACCTTCTTGCGAGCGATCAAGGCGCGCGATCGAGAGCCCCTGCGTTCGCCCAAAGCCTTTTTATTCACCACCGCTCGGAATTTAGCGATTGATCACCTCAGACGAGCAAAAGTTTCCGGAAGCGAATCTTTAACGGAATACGACCTCTCGAACGTCATAGATAACGGAAAGCCGATACCAGAGCAGGTATCGCTCGAACAGGAATTTGAAATTCTCGAAAAAGCCATCGATTCGCTGCCATCGAAATGCAGAACCATTTTTAGAATGAAGAAGGTACAGGGCATGTCTCAAAGCGAAATTGCCAGAGAGCTAGGCGTGTCGGTGCATACCGTTACCACCCAATTGCGCATAGGCTTGCACAAGTGCGCGTTTTTCTTCGAGCAATATCGCAAGGAGGGAAAAAAGAATGCGTAGAGCTTCGGATTTCGAGAGCTCGACGAGCGACCCGATGGATCGCGAAGCCATCGATTGGGTAATCAAACGTGACGACGGTTTGACCGAGGATGAGGAGAAGGCTTTTGATCGATGGCTGGCTGGGGAACCCAGACGAGCCGAGCGTTTTCGTTTTTTTCAAAACGCATGGCAGCGATTCGATTCTTACGAGACGCTTCGCGTCGTCGCAGCTCGCAACTCGCAGCTCAAACGGAAACGAATCCGATGGCCTCTGGCAGCGGCCGTGGCTAGCGTAGCTGCTGTCGCGGTTCTTTTCATTAGCTACCGAGGTATTCGTTCTGAGACTACGCCTGAAATAGCTAAGATCTACGAAGCGATGCTCTCGACAGCAACGTACGAAAGACAGGCCCTACCGGATGGTTCAACCGTCGAGCTTAATGGCGATTCGAAAGCCCAGTTCCGCTTTGCCGATGGAGAACGAACGGTCTGGCTTTTAGATGGCGAGGCTCATTTCGAGGTGGCCAAGGATCCAGATCGCCCCTTTGTCGTGCGCGTCGGAAAGGCTACCGTGCGGGCGGTTGGCACTGCCTTCAATGTTCGCTATACGGAAGATAATTCCTTGGAAGTGCTGGTAACCGAAGGTCGGGTGAGATTGGAAAGCGGCAATGGCTTTGAAGAGTTGACCAGCGAAACCGAAACGAACCTCAAGCCACAGATTCCGGAACTATCAGCAGGTCAAGTGGCAAAGGCGTCATCAGTCTCGGAACCCGAGTGGAGCGAGATCACGTCGATCGCAGAAGAGGAAATCGCCATGCGCTTGAATTGGCGACCTGTAACTTTGGACTTCGTCGATGCCACTTTAAGAGAAGTGGTCGAGGCCTTCAACCAGCGTAATGAAACCAAGTTCGTAATTCAGGACTCCGAACTGGAAAACGTGCCTATAACGATTTCCTTCCGATCTGACAATCTTATGGGATTCGCTCGCTTGATTAAGCTCACGTCAGGAGTCGAGTTCGAGCAAACAAGCGAAGCGGAAATCGTTCTTCGTTCCGTTACTTCCAAGGAATAAACGCTTCCCGGTCGAAACACGGAAACCGACCGTTATTGGCTTCCGAAATTCTCCCGCGTTATTTTTAACGCGATTCGTCAAGAGTAACGTCTCAATAAATTGACGAAACTACAAATCAATGGCCCCATTGAATACCCACTGTTCGAAAGATCTGTTTTCGACAGCCTTGTTACCTGCAGCTAGAAGAGCAGTGGTGGGGCTTTTATTAGCGGTTTTCGTTACCAACCATCTATTCTCGGCAGAGGAAAAGAAGCGCTTCTTTCGCGTACCGGCGGCTACGGCAGATGAGAGTTTGCCATTGATCGCTAAGCAAAGTCGGATCGACATCGTCTATAACCCCCGCGTGGTGGCGGAAGTCGAGACACCTGCGATTCGCGGCTTGTACACGGCAGGAGACGCTTTGAATCGCTTGCTGGCGGATACGCCGTTGCGAGCGGTGCGGGACGAAGAGTCGATCGCTTTCGCGGTGGTGCGCGAAAGCGATCTGTACCAGGTTCCCGGTTCTTCTGTGGAGTCTGTCAACAATACCACAAATGCAAACCAACCAGAACCTGATATGGATATTAAAAAAATGAATGTTAGCGAGCTGCGCAAAGCGATAATCGCCGCCGCGGCAGCTTCCGTTGCTACCACGGCCGCGATCGCTCAAGACGATACCGAGGAGGAAGTTTACGAACTCTCTCCCTTCGAGGTGAGAGCCCAGGACCAAGGCTACTACGCCACCGATTCATTGGCCGGTACTCGAATGAGAACGGAAATGAAGAATCTCTCTCAGCAAATTCAGGTTTTCACGCCTGAGTTTCTTGACGATATTGGGGCGGCGACCGCTCAGGAGGCCTTCCTCTATTCCACAAACCTCGAAGGCATTCTGGAGTACACCCCGTCAACTGGAGGCTTCGGCGTAGTCAATGCGGACAATTTAGGCAGAAGCCGAGGCTTGGGAAATTCGCTGACCCGTTCGCGCAACTTCTTCCCTACCCTCATGCCGCTCGAAACCTACAACACGGAGCGGACCACCATTTCCAGCGGACCGAATGCTATCCTTTTTAGCCGAGGCGATCCTTCCGGTGTGGTTGACGTTTCACTCGCCCGCGCTCAGCTAAATCGAGACCGAGGGAAAGTCCGCCACAGATACGACGACTTCCTCAAGCAGCATCGCCTGGAATTCGACTACAACAAGGTCCTGGTAAAGGACAAGCTCGCTCTCAGGCTCTCGTTTCTGCATGATCGCGGAGCTGCTCCTCAGATGCCAAGCGGCGACGATAAGGATGCCTTTTACGCGGCCTTGACCTTCAAGCCATTCGAGAAGACAACCCTTCGCTACCATTACGAGAATTTCCGCAGAAATATTCGAAGATCGAATACGCGTCTAACCTACGATGCGGCAACTCCTTATCTTGAATTCCTGGAGGCCAACCCCAACTTCCCGGGTTTCGATAAC
>JANQKI010000174.1 GCA_028281165.1 Opitutaceae bacterium
TTTCTGTAATCAGCGGACGGCTAAAAACTACGCTGATTTTCATTTTACGCAGCACGGCACCTTCTTCAGCGAATCCAACCAAACCGTAGCCGGCTACGCCTACTAGCTTCCCGAAGGCAACCATGCTCACCTCGGAGCAAGAACTCGCAATCTAGAAACCGTTCGAGGAAAAACTCCACGAGCGGAAACGTTTCAATGATCCTCGTTTTTCAGCAATTCGGGGAATTTCTCCTGGAATCGGTTTAAGCGAGGGATCGAGACATTTCGTATGTATCCACTATTTGGATTTAGTCGTTCGTAATTCTGGTGATAGGACTCCGCCATCCAGAACTTTTCGAAGGGCTTCACCTCTACCGCTATCTTGCCCTTGTATACCTCTCGATTCAACCGCTCTATCGCGCTCTCGATCGTCTGTTTCTCGTCATCGTTCTGATAGAAAGCGATCGAGCGGTACTGCGAACCACGGTCCGGCCCCTGACCGTTCACTTGCGTCGGGTCCATCGAGCCAAAATAGGCATCAACCAGCTGAGAAAAGCTCACGACGCCCGGATCGTAGAAAATCTCGACTGCTTCCGCATGCCCCGTCCTCCCCGTATTCGTCGATTGGTAAGTGGGGTTCTCCGAATGCCCACCCGAGTACCCCGAGATAACCTCCCTAACTCCGTTCACGCTCTCGAATACCGCCTCTACGCACCAGAAACATCCTGAAGCGAAATAGGCTCGCGAAAAACCTAAGGCATCCCGTTTCGGATTAAATTCGCTGACCTTTTTCGACTCAGGCCCTGCAGAACAAGCCGAAATTCCCAACGCTCCCAACAACAAGAATAAGCTACTTTTAAAAAAACGCATATCCAGTTCAACGCTCCCAACCCAACTTCGATTTCCAAGAAACTTCTACCTTCAAGCGACAAAACATCTTCTCAACAAAAGGTACAGCAAAGTCGATAGAAACTAAAACGGATTCGAAGAAGTCCACCATTCCCTTGAACTGGAGAGAACAGTCGAAAGGATCAGTAATCAATTAACTTTTGATTCAAGGACAGCCGACAAAGAAGGGCAAAGGGGTCATGTGTCAAAAGTCAATTTCACACCTCGTATCTGCAGTTAGATTTACAAATCCAAATTCGATCCAGCGTATTCAAAGACTGAATTCACATCTCTACTCCCCAAACAAGCTCGCCACCGAAACCTTAAGGCATTTGGCAATCGCAACAATCTCGTAATCCATCAAGTATCGCTCCTGATTCTCGATTCGAGAAATCGCACTTCGGTCGAGCGTTATGCCCCGAGCGGCGAGGCGACCAGAAAGATCTTCTTGCGAAATCGGAGGCTTGGCAGCCGTGCGGATCTTACGAATCCGATTTCCAATTACATTCTTAGCGTTTCCTCGTTTAGTCTTCCTCATAGTGTGTGAAATCCACACGCTTGACATTACTAAAGAAAGCAGCTTCATGTGTGTGATATTCACACAATATTTCAAGATACACGCTAATCTATCCACGCACAACCAACTCGACCCTGAAACGATTCGCCGCTATGCGGAAGCCCGCAAGATCATCGATGAATACCGAGGCATTTAATGCCGACACCTCAACGCAGCACAGCGGAGAATAACACGTGGACTTGATTTGCTCCATTTCCGCGGTCTTCTCTGTATTCGAGGACTGGGGAGACGATCGTGTGAGCATCAGCGCCTTGGCTCTCGGCAAGCTCAACGACCAGATGAACCTCTACGCCTGCCGCATCATCTCCGCCCTAGAAGACTTCCTCTCCGCCAGCGACACCCAAGACCTGCTGGAGGCATTGGAAACCAAAGAAGCTGCCTCTAACCCGAAATCTGATCCAATCAATTCAAATCCAGACTCCTCATCTTCCTAGTCATCCTCAGTCGCAAAACGAAATCAAAAAGCATGCCTTGCGAAGCAAGATCTTGCCTGGGCAAAGCCCAGATCCAGCGATCCCGCTTATAGCGGGAGAGTGATGTTAATCCAATAATTTAACAAGATCCCCGCGAAGTGGAGGCAGGATCGATCTTTCAGATCGACAATGATTGAAAAGGAGG
>JANQKI010000009.1 GCA_028281165.1 Opitutaceae bacterium
TAGATTGGCTTTAGCGTCATGCATCAAGCCCTGATAAGGCGCCTTGAACGAGATCTTGACGAGCGTAAAGCAGAAGGTCTTGAGAGAGAGATCCCCGAAATTGGCTCTGCTGAAGGTCTAACTAATCTGGCGGACAACGACTATCTCGGATTGTCCTTTCACCCAAGTGTCAAGCAAGCGGCAAAAGATGCGATTGGTCTTTACGGAACGTCTTCATCCGCTTCGCCCTTGATAAGTGGATACGGAAAAGCCCATGAGAATTTATTGGATACCTTGTTGTCTTGGCATGAATTCGAATACGGAATAATCTGGAATTCCGGATACGCTGCTAATCAGGCATTGCTAGCTAGTTTGCCCCAGAAAGGCGACATTGTTTTGGCCGATAGGCTGATTCACAACAGTATGATTTCAGGTTTGCTGCGTAGCGGGGCTCGCATTGCGCGCTACCGCCACTGCAATCTGGATCATTTAGAAGAGCTGCTTGACCTTTATGTGAAGCAGGGGCGTATTTCGTTTGTGGTTACTGAATCCGTCTTCAGTATGGATGGAGATTTTCCAGATCTGAAAAGGCTAGCTCGCCTGAAACAGTCCTATAATTTCATTTGGATTCTCGATGAAGCGCATTCCTTGGGTTGGTACGGCGAGAAAGGAAATGGCCTTGCTGAAGAATATGGAGTAGCTAAGGAAGTGGACGTTCTGGTTGGCACATTAGGTAAATCTCTAGGTTCGATGGGCGCGTATACGCTTTTTCATGACGAACGACTTAAGCGTTTTCTGGTAAATTTCTCGGGAGAGTTCATTTATTCCACATATTTGGCTCCTAGCTGTGCCGCTACCGCTCAAGCGAGCATAAGGATTGTCGAGGAAGATTCAGCTCCTCGCGCTTCAGGGCGCAAACTTTCGAGACGCGTTCGCACTGCGGTTAGAGAAATGGGTTTTCACACTGACGATACCGATTCGCCCATCATTTCAATCGTCCTTGGAGATATCTCCAAAACGATGGGGGTGGCGAAAGCGCTACAGGAGGATGGTTTTTTGATTGGCTCGATAAGACCTCCCACCGTTCCGGAGAATACTAGCAGGCTGCGCATATCCCTTAAAGCGAATCTGGGGGAAAATGTTGTGGAGCAACTTATAGCATCACTGGAAAGGAACCTTTCTTAAGTCGTGAAATCGGTCTGGCTTAATGGATGGGCTATTGGCGAAGTTCGCTTACGCCAAATGGTTTCCGATTGTTTAGGCGACATTGATGTTTCTTGCATCAATCCAAATCCTTCCTGGGAAGCAGAGCTCGAAAAGTGTATTGGATCAAACACTACGGTTGTTGGCTATTCGATGGGGGCTTTTTTGCTTCTCTCTCGTCTCGATTTCATAAAATCAGCGAAGCGTGTTGTTCTCTTTGCGCCTTTCCTCGATTTCAAACATGAGGCGAATATGGGAGGAAGAGTGCGATTGACTCAGCTCAAAAAGCTGTCTCGATGGCTCAAAACCGATCCTGAATCTGCACTCGCGGATTTCTATCAGAGAGCGGGATTTCAATCAGTTCAATTGGAGCAGCTTCCTGCGTTTCGGGATGATCTTATTTGGGGTGTAGACCAATTGATGTCCCGTTCGGTACCGGCTTCTCGTTTGGTCGAGTGCGAGAGCTACATAGGCGATAGAGATACGCTTCTTGATGCCTCGATATTAAAGAATTTGTATCCGGATATCAATGTCGTGGCCGAAGCCGGGCATGACCTAGGCGAATTGCTGGAGAAATCAAGGGTCGCCTTATGAAGTTCGAAGCAAAGGCTAGCTCTTATACCGCTCATGCATCCGTCCAAGAATCGGCCGCAAACTGGTGTGCTGAATGGCTTGGCTCCGATTACTTTGGAAAAACGGCCTTAGAACTTGGGGCTGGAACTGGATTTTTCACGCGACATCTCGTTGGTCGAAATTTTCGTAGGGTGATCGCGACCGATAGGTCTTCAAACATGATCGATGAGGGAGCAAAATCTATTGATGGAGCCGATTGGAAGCTTATGGACGCGTGGGATCCAGAGCCAATTAAGGTCGATGGACTTTTTTCGACCAGTCTACTCCAATGGGCCAGCAATCCTTTATCTGTATTAAGAA
>JANQKI010000015.1 GCA_028281165.1 Opitutaceae bacterium
AGTCGGGTTGACATTTTTCGGCGACGGAGCCTCTAGCACGGGAGAAATTCACGAGACTCTGAATTTCGCGGGAGTGCTTAAATTGCCCATCGTTTTCGTCATCGAGAACAACAAGTATGCCTATTCGACTCCGCTTGAAGAGCAGTACGTCGGGAGACTTGTGGACCGAGCCAAAGGCTACGATATGAAGGGAATCGAACTGGACTCCACCAATCTGGAAGAAAATCAAGCCGTCTTTTGGGAAGCTATCGAAGAGACTCGCGAGACTTGTCGGCCCATCCTGATCGAGACGCATTCCTTTCGACTGCGAGGCCACGCAGGATACGATACATGCGACTATATAGATCCTGCGTTATCCGAAAAATGGCGACAAGAAGATTGCTTGCCCAATTTTCGCCAAAGGCTCGTCGACAAAGGCTACGGAGACCTTCTCGATAAAGAGGATTCAATTCTTAAGGAATTTGTGGATACAACGCTGGCTCAATGTGTGAAACAGCCTCCCGTAAATCCTGCAGGGATGACGGAAGACGTCTTCGCCCAGTCGCAAGCCAACGTCCCTTGGGAACCAGCGGACAGTGAAGAAACCCCTACCCTCACTTTTTCAAAAGCGATTAACGAGGCTCAGCGAAAAATATTGGCGGAATCCCCTGAATCCATAATTATGGGACAGGATATAGCCAAATATGGTGGAGCCTTTAAGCTAACGGAAAACCTATTTAGCGAGTTCGGCCGCGAGCGCGTGATTAACACCCCCATTTGCGAGTCCTCAATGGTTGGATACGCCACTGGCTTGGCGATAGTGGGACACCGCCCCATTGTGGAATTCCAATTCGCCGATTTCGCTACCGACGCTACAACCCAAATCACGCTCAACGCAGCCACCTATCATTTCCGCTCAGGAGCTAAAGTCCCGATGGTACTCCGCCTGCCCTGCGGTGGCGGCATCAACTTTGGACCTTTCCATTCTGAGGATCTTGAAGCTTTCTATCTCCACCAACCCGGCTTGAAACTGCTCTACCCAAGCACGCCACAAGACGCCTACAATGCAGTACTAGCTGCCTACGAAGACGACAATCCAGTATTGGTCTTTGAGCATAAAAAGCTCTTTCATCTCCTAAAAGCCCCCGTCAAATTCGACCAAAACTACATGGATATCTGGCAGCCGGCCCTTAGGAGAAACGGAGACTTTGCCACCGTGGTTACTTATGGCGAAATGACGCTTCAGGCTAACGATGCTCTTGAGTATCTGGAACTCGAATACGATATTTCCTGCGATATGTTTGATCTAAGAGCATTGGCCCCCCTGAAGTTCGATTCCATAAAAGAATCCGTTTCACGCACGGGACGCTTGATCGTTATCACCGAAAGTCGTCGCAATTCAGGCTTCGGAGCGGAGCTAGTCGCTCAAATCACGGAAAACCGCTTTTTCGACCTGGAGGCGCCGCCGCTCCGCATCGCCTCGAAAAACATGCCTGTACCATTCGCTCCTGAACTGGAGAATGCGTATCGACCTAGCAAGGACAGTATCTTAGAATCGATAATAGACTGGATGGAGACCTAGGAAATGGAAAATTCAGGTGATTCCGAAGAAATAAGTTGGGGACGTATCCAACTTTTCGCTATGGATGTGGATGGCATTCTAACAGATGCCAGCGTTTACATTTCATCAGACGGATCGGAATCGAAACGCTTCTCGATCATCGATGGCCTTGGTCTGGTTCGCCTGAGAGAAGCTGGAATGGAAATCGCCTGGATTTCGGGAAGGGCCTCCGGCGCCACAGACTATCGAGCTAAGGAGTTGAAAATCCCTCATGTTATTCAAGGCCGTCATGACAAAGCGGAAGCGCTGAAGGAACTTATTAGCGATCTGGATATCCCAATTGAGCGGGTAGCCTACATGGGGGATGATGATATAGATGCCGGTGCAATCGGGATAGCTGGAATAGGCATAGCCGTTCCGGAAGCTCACAGAAAAGCTTTGGAAAACGCAAACTACGTCACGAAAAGGGCCGGTGGGTATGGAGCCGTTCGCGAGGTTTGCGATCTTATCTTAGAAACTCGCTAGACAACGGATTAGTCTGAATGAAAGCAAGAAACACGAGTCGTAGTACTGTCGTTCTATCGATCCTTCTTTTTTCCGTAGCAGGATTGGCTACCCTCGTCTTCGGCCAGGCTCTTAACGCTCCAGTCGAGAATTTCAAATTGCCGCTTTTCAACGAGCAAGGCTTCAGAGCCTGGTACCTGAGAGGAGAACAAGGTATCTACACAGCGGAAAAGGAGGTCCGCATTTTGGGAATGGAGCTCCAGCAGTACTCAGGCAACGAGGCCGACCAAGTGATCGCTTTGATGACTAGTCCAGAAGCGAATATGCGGCTTAATCCTCTCGTAGCCTCTGGTCCTGGCAGCATAAATATAGAATCCGAATTGTTCAAAGCCGAGGGAGAGGATTGGATTTGGCAGGGCTCGGAAAAACGCTTAATTATCAACAAAAACGTAAAAGTCGTCATCAACGCGGAGATCGGCGACATCATTCGATGAAAACTGTACCACTCTTACTTCTATCGCTGGCGGTCATCGCTTCAAATATTCCTTCGTATTCGCAGGATAATTACAAAAAAATGCGCCCAACTGAGATTACCTGCGAAAGCGCTCAGGTAGAAAATGATGGCACCAACGCTTCGTTTGTCTTCATGAACAACGTCCAACTTTTGGCTACCAATCTCGAACTGCGTTGCGACAGATTGGAAGTCTACACGTTGAGGCGAGGACCAGAAGATGCAGCCATAGGAGACGATTTTAGCCCCGTCCAACGAATCGTGGCCATAGGCGATGTAAGCATTGCTCAAGCGGAGCGGACGGCAACCGCTGGCAGGTTGGAGATGAAGCCAAACGAGGACAGCATAACGCTTTATGAGAATCCTGTAGTGGTTCAGGCGGGCGTTACCTTTACCGGGCCTGAGTTGATTATCGAGCGAGGCAAAGGCCGCATTTTTATTCCAGGGAACGAAAGGGATATGGTTCGCTTTGTCGGGCCGGCTATCAGGGATTTCGGGTTTGACGAAGACGATCCAGAGCAAATGGAAGAGGCGGTAAAGATACCTACCGAAGTTGAAGATCCCAGCGCGTTGGGAGAACCGATTGACGAGGACACATCCCAGGATCAAGACTCTCAGAACTAATGGCAGAAGTCACCGAGAGCGCGACAGAAGAGGAGATTCCCGAGGTCGAGGAGCAAGAGCCAAAGCTGATCGAGGCTAGAGGCTTAGTAAAGCAGTACGGCAATAAGGCAGTGGTTAATGGCGCCAACCTAGACATCGGTATGGGAGAGGTCGTAGGTTTGCTAGGACCAAACGGCGCTGGAAAAACAACTACGTTTTATATGATCGCAGGACTGATCGAAGCGACACGCGGATTTGTCCTGCTCGACCGTAAACCCATTACTCATTTGAAAGTCCATCGTCGCGCCAGGCTAGGTATCGGCTATTTGGCTCAGGAGCCAAGCGTTTTCCGGAAGCTCACCGTTTGGCAAAACATCCAAGCGGTCGCAGAGACGCTACCCTTGAATCGTCGCCAGCGAAACAATGTAATTGAAAAACAACTCGCCGACTTGGGCCTAACCTCTCTTGCCAAGCAAAAGGCCTACACCCTTAGCGGTGGCGAGCGAAGGCGTTTGGAAATCGCTCGATGCCTGATCACTCAGCCCGACTTTCTCCTTATGGACGAACCATTCGCGGGAGTCGATCCAATCAATGTAGCCGAAGTGCAGAAAATCGTTCTCGCTCTAAAGGATAGAGGTATCGGGATACTGATTACGGATCACAATGTGCGCGACACCCTGGCCATAACGGATAGGGCCTACCTAATCCACGAAGGGAAGGTCCTAGCCAGCGGAGATCGTGAATTTCTAATCAACGATCCGCAGAGCCGCCAAATCTACCTGGGCGAAAATTTCAATATGTAGAGGTCGCTTCGCTTCTGGGATTTAGGTTGTTAGGCCGAAGGTATTTAGATTGGAATTCGCTTAGCCTCTTTCAGATTTGAATATGGCAATTCCCTATCTCTTCCTTATTAATTCCAACTTCTTCTTTTAGCGCCCCATGCAGTACACCAAGCCAATCAAAAAAATAGACGGGCTCACCGTAAGGCAATTCTTCGATTCCCACGCCGATCACCTGAAGATGGAACTGTGCTGCGGCGAGCGCGGCATGCGAAGAGTGATAAGAGAAGGCAGTGTCAATCGACCCTCTCTGGCGCTGACCGGTTTCTTCAAGTACTTTGCCAACAAGCGTCTCCAAGTTTTGGGCGCGGCGGAGATGACCTACTTGAGAAGCCTTTCAAACGAGATACAAACCGAGCGTCTTAATGCCTTAATCGACCGTTCGGTGCCCTGTTTCGTCATCGCTCGCCATTACAATCCTTTGCCCACGATGCGACGTATCGCCGACGCTCGTAGCATCCCGATCATTCGCACGTCGATGATCACCATGAACTACATTAACGCGGCAACCCTGGCGCTTGATAGCGAGTTCGCCCCAAGCACCACAGAGCACGGTACCATGATGGACATCAAAGGCATCGGCGTACTCATTCGCGGCGACAGCGGCATCGGAAAAAGCGAATGCGCTCTAGCTTTGATCGAGCGCGGCCACAGTATCGTGGCTGATGATCTGACGAGCATTAAGCTGATTGATGAGCGCGAGTTACTGGCCTCAAGCTTGGAATTAAATCGTGGCCACATGGAATGTCGCGGGATTGGCATCATCAATGTTGGGGAGATGTTTGGAGTAAGAAGCGTACGACTCGACAAGCGTATTGATCTTGTCATTTCACTAAAGAACGTGACGCCAGACGCTGAAGAAGACAGAACCGGACTTGAGCAAAACTATTATCAAATACTAGGAATGGATGTTCCTCATGTTGAGCTCTACGTTCGACCAGGTCGCGACATGGCTCGCTTGATAGAAGTAGCTTCGATGGTTCAGGCCTTGAAACGATTGGGGCATGATCCAGCTAAGGAATTCAATGATCGCCTCATTGCCGTAATGGCGAAACAGTCGAAGTAGCACCGACTCGAAAAAAAAGTTTCGCGCCAATTGCGCTAGAAATTTAACTACAAAGTTTGCCGACCCTAAAACGGAACGAATCGCAACGTCGAAAAGCCTCCATAAAAACCTTATTTCAAGCGGGTTCCGGCAGTGATTTGGCTAGCTGGATTTAACGGAGAACGAAGGAAAAAAGTTATCAGCAAATCGATGTTAACAACTTGTCTAAAACTATGGCTTGAGAAAAGCGCATCACTTTACGTTACTGTTACACGATTTCGACCTCCTGTCGCTCTCCCACTAATCGACTAGTTTTTCGCTCATTAGAAATTTGCCTAATTCCTTTTGCTGTAGCCTAACCTATTCATAGTCAATTGCTTCTATTTTTGACCTCTTAAAGTTGCTTTATCATGCAGAATTTCTCTTCCCACCTTTGGCATCTTTCCTCAAAGTCGTTTTCGGAACCGACGGTAGGCCTCCTCCGCTAATCGCTATGTGAATAAATTTCCAAGATCCGACCAAACGACATGCCACAGGTCACCGAGCCCTCAAAAATCTGGGAGAAAGTCCAAACCGAACTATCCGAACTCCTGCCGAAAGACATTTTCGATAGCTGGTTCGCATCCGTATCATGCCTAAAAGCCGAAGAAAACACGGTTGTTCTCGGCGTGGAAAACGACTTTTCCGCTATCTGGATAAGCGACAATTACAATGATCTATTGTCCAAGGCGTTTCAACGCTTCCTTGGTTTTCCCGTTTCCATTTCTTTGCAAAACGTGACTGCGGAAATCGAGACTGTCGCTGATCAAAGCCAGGATCAGGACACCGACGTAGCAACACGGAGAGAGCGCGTCCCCGCTCGCATGCGCATCGGGCAAAAACCGCAAGAGGCTAATCTTAATCGGCGCAACACTTTCGAGAATTTCGTCATCGGTTCCAACAGCCAACTCGCGCATGCCGCTGCCATTGCGGTGGCCCATTCGCCAGCCGGAGCTTACAATCCGCTTTTTCTCTACGGCGACACCGGTCTAGGCAAGACTCACCTCATGCATGCCGTCGGTCACCATATTTTGGAGACAAAGGAGGATGCTCGCGTCGTTTATCTCTCGTCCGAGAAGTTCACCAATGAATTCATAAGCGCAATACAGGAAAACACCCTCACCCGTTTTCGCCAGCGCTATCGTAGTGTGGATGTGTTGCTTCTCGACGACGTGCAGTTTCTGAGCGGCAAGGAACGGATCCAGGAAGAGTTTTTCCATACCTTCAACGATCTGTTCGAACAGCAAAAGCAGATTTTCCTTTCCAGCGATCGTCCCGCCAACGAAATCGCCAAGCTCGAGAGCCGCCTCGTGTCGCGCTTCCAATGGGGGCTGGTTACCGATATTCAGGCACCTGATCTCGAAACGCGTGTCGCAATCCTACGAAAGAAAGCCGAACAGCACAATTTCAAGGTGAGCGACGAGGTCATCAATTTCATCGCTCAGCATATCGTTAAAAACATCCGCCGCCTTGAAGGCGCGCTTATCAAAGTATGCAGCTACTCCTCCCTCACAGGAAAGCCGCTTCAAATCTCAACCTGCGAAATGCTTCTAAGCGACGTACTTATGGAAGCTGCTAAACAGCAGCTTACTATCGAGGCCATCCAGAAAAAGGTGGCCGAATACTTTGAACTCCGCCACTCGGATATGCTGAGTCGGCGTCGCCCCAACCACATCGCTGTGCCCAGGCAAATCGCGATGCATTTGAGTCGAGAGTTGACCAAACATTCCCTACAGGAAATTGGCGAGGCCTTCGGTGGGCGCGACCACGGGACCGTCATCCACGCTTGTCGCCAAGTCGAGAATCTCATCGATCAGGATGAAACGGTTCGACATAGCTTAGAATACCTCAAGAATCAGCTTTCAAAGTAAGTCTTTCAAAACCCCGAATCACATGCTTCTTGCATAGCCCTCCGCGCAAAGCTCGGAGGGTTTTTATTTTCTGCCTTGAAAAAAAAGAATTGATGGAGCGCTTGCTAAAGAATGTCCCGCGCTAGACAAAGACAGTTGCGCCCCAACCTGATTTTCATTCTAAAAATGCACTCATGAATCTTACCGAAGAGCAAAAGCAAACCGTAGCTCAACGACTCGCGGAGGGTGACTCCATTGCTGACATACAAAAGCTGATCAACGAAGACTTCGGCATCTCCATGACTTACATGGAAGCTCGCTTTCTGCTCGACGATTTGAATCTCGATCTGAAACCAGAGGAAAAGCCGGCCCAGCAGGATAATGCAGAAACGGTAAATTCCTCAACTTCTGACAGTCCAGCAGACCTAGTTGACGAAGCAGGTCTTGTTAGCGATGGCTCGGTATCCGTCGAAGTCGACCGCATTAAACGCCCAGGAGCAGCCATGAGCGGAAGCGTTGTTTTCAGCGACGGCATGAAAGCGACTTGGATGCTGGACCCTTATGGCCGTCTTGCTCTCGAGCCAACTCAGGAAGGATATCAGCCCTCAGAGGACGATCTACAAGACTTTCAAGTTGAATTGCAAAAGCAACTACAAGGCCCAGGAATGTAATCAGTGGACAGAAGACAGGAGTCAGTCGTCAGCTCGAGCGATATACCTCTGTCTCCTGAAACCGGTCCCCTGTTTCCTCTTACAACATCCCTAAAAGCTCCTTTTCGCCAATCACCTCTACGCCGAGCTTTTCCGCTTTGGCCAGCTTGGATCCAGCAGACTCGCCTGCCAGAAGGAAGTCGGTTTTCTTGCTAACGCTACCTGAAACCTTGCCTCCTTTGGATTCGATGATCGCTTTGGCTTCGTCTCGTTTCATATTCGGTAGTGTTCCGGTAATGACAAAGATCTTTCCGGCGAGCAATGCTTCGCCTTCATCGAGCTTCTCGGGAGCTAGCGGATTCATACCCAAATCGAAAAGCTGATCGATAACGGCGGTATTCGCTTCATTCTCAAAAAAAGCGATTATTCCCAGAGCCGTCTTCTCCCCAACGCCATCCAGAGCGACCAGCGTATCCAAATCTGCTCCACGTAAAGCCGCTATGGATCGAAAGGCGTTAGCCAAGTCCTTGGCGGCCGAAGCTCCAACCTGAGGAATCCCCAAACCATGCAAAAGTCGCCACAGTTCTTTGGTTTTGCTTCGCTCGATTGCCTCTACAAGATTTCGTGCCGACTTTTCGGCAAACTTTTCCAGATCAGTCAGATCCTCAAACTTGAGTTGATAAATGTCTGCTATGGTGGATACAAGACCGCGGTCAACCAATTGCTGTACCACTGCGATCCCTAGCCCTTCGATATCCATGCACTGGCGAGAAGCAAAGTGCTCAAGCCGGCCGCGAACCTGAGCCGGGCAATTCGCATTAAGGCAACGCAAGGCCACTTCGCCATCCACCTTGATCACTGGCGTCTCGCACTCGGGACACTTCACTGGAAAGGTGAAGGGAGCGCTATCAGCTGGACGCTTCTCTATAAGAACTCGAATCACAGCCGGAATGATTTCACCAGCTTTCTCCACAATCACCGAATCTCCTATCCGTACGTCTTTGCGAGCCATCTCCTCCTGATTGTGCAGGGTAGCTCTCGAAACGGTTGTTCCAGCAAGTATAACGGGTTTAAGTTCCGCCACTGGGGTCAGGGCTCCTGTGCGCCCTACCTGAATCGTGATGCCCTCGAGTATCGTTTCGGCTTGCTCAGCCGCAAATTTGTAAGCGATCGCCCAGCGAGGAGCTTTAGATGTTGCACCCAATTCGGATTGATAATCGAGCGCATCGATCTTGATAACGGCTCCATCCGTTGGATACGCGAATCTCTCGCGCATTTCATCAAGAGCCTCGATGGCATTCCAAGCTCCATCCGCGCCCCGAACCTTCCAGTATTTCTCAACCAAAGGCACACCCCATCGCTTAAGCCGATCCTGATACTCGCTTTGCGAGTCAACCACACGCGGTTCGCAATAACCCAACCCATAGAGCACGACATTAAGTTTTCGTTTGGCGACTTCCTTGCGATCAAGCATCTTAACCGTACCAGCCGCCAGATTTCGAGGATTCATGAAAGGCTCAAGCTCTGCTTCGCGACGCTCCGCGTTGATACGATCAAACTCCTCGTTCTTCATGAAGATCTCGCCTCGAATTTCGATAGTCCGAGGAACATCCTTTCCTTTCAATTCTCTGGGCAGCTCCTCAATGAAAAGGGCATTTTTCGTAATATCGTCACCTTCGATTCCATTTCCACGAGTAACAGCTCGCGTCAACTTTCCGTTATCATAGGTTACACTAACCGCAACGCCATCGATCTTTGGCTCGACAACAAATGGCAGCTCCTGGATCTCCAAAGCCTTTTCCACACGCTCCACAAAAGCGAAGAATTCATCTTTTGAATACGTATTATCGAGGCTCTGCATGGGAAGCCGGTGGGTGTAGGATTTAAAGCCAGAAGCCCTATCATCACCGACACTCATCGAGGGCGAATCCTCACTTGCTATTTCAGGATGAGCTTCTTCTAGGTCGGCCAATTCGCGTTTAAGTCGATCATAGTCGAAATCGGAAATCTCGGGACTCGCCTGGCGATGATAAAGCTCATCATGGCGTTTGATTTCCTCCCGCAATGCATCGATCCGCTCCTTGGCCTCTTTCGCGTTCATCGAATGCAATTAAGGCCGATCATTCCAGACGAATCAACTCCCATAAGAGGTCGCTGAAAAAGAAAGGCGATCGGTTCTCGAGGACCGACCGCCTGTTATCGTAAAGTCATACGGTCTCCCGTATCCCTCTACTTTTTAGACCTAGAAATCCTAAGGTTTGAAATCCATTCTTTGACGAACACGTACCGAAACTGCCTTGCCTTTAATCGTTCCCGGTTGCCATTTGGATTTGAGAATAGCTTCGACAGCAGGTTGCTCAAAGGCGCGAAGGGAAGATTCTACAGCTCTTGGACGGAGAACATTGCCATTGGAATCGATGATCCATTCCAACTTCACCCATCCGGAAATTCCGTTCTCTTTAAGGTTCTCGGGATATTCAGGCCTAACCTGATGGACAGGCTTTGGATGTGTATCCAAATCCTTCAGGTCGTATACCTCAGGTTGGCTCGCTTCTTCCAAAGCGTAAAGTTGAGTAGAAGCGGCGGCAAAGAAGCCAACTACGCAAATAGCAATCAAATGCATGGCCCATATTTTCATTTTCGATTCTTTTCCATTTTTGAAGTTCACGATTTTGCGTACGCGATTCTTGAGTGATTTGGCAGTAAAGGCCGTTACCCAAGCGCTTTTGTATTGAACTTGGTATGACGCAGCTTTGAGCAGACAAGTGGCATAGCTTTCCGGGGATTCGCCCTGCATCAGAGCTACTTCATCACAGGCTAGCTCGCTCTCCTGACGCAATCCATGGCGCACAAACCACACTAGTGGATGGAACCAGAATATGGCTACGCTCAAAGAATGCAATACACGCCAAAAGTTGTCACGTCGCTCGATGTGAGCCAGTTCATGCTTAAAGGCCGCAAGCAACTCTTCGTCTGACAAGGCCTCAAGAAACGTCGCATTAATGATCAATCTAGGTCTAAAAAATCCGGCCACGCCTATGGACGTGAAGGTCTTGCTGATGAGAACCGATAGTCGACTAGCGGAAGCAACCCCTGTTTGAGAAAGAATATTCTCGATTCGTTTGGCTAAATCAGGATGCGGCACAGCCGAATCCGCTATCAGTTTTCTAACGCGCAACAAACCTATCGTATGGGAAATGCCCATACACAATATTCCACCTATCCAGCCTCCCAAAAGAAAGAACCACCATCCTCCCGAAGCTTGACTCGCGACATAATCGGAAGGTGTGGATACCGTAAGCGCGATCAATTCATTTAAGCCATTGGAAGCGGTGCTTGCAGAGCTAAGCGTCAAAGCGACAAACGCCCCCACTGGTACAAGAAATTTTAGCATAGCCAATTGGAGGAAGAGATAGCGGCTTTTTGCCTTTCTCGGCCGCAATGCTGAAATGAGAGCAACAGCTACAAGAGCGAAGACCGTCGACTCGCCAAGATGCAAAAGGAACAGTTCGAAGAACTTAGTCTCGATTGGGCTCATTTTCGCTTTTCCGATTTCGTAATAATTTGCTCGATTTCCTTAATGTCTTCTTCCGAGAGCTTTCCGCTCTCGGCGAGATGCGAGACGATAGGACTCGTCGCTCCATCCAAGACACCAACCAAATCATCGATAAGTCTCCCAACGACAGATTTCCGCGATACGAGCGGTTGGTAAACCCAAGCATTCCCGATTTTCTTAAGCCGATGAATTGCTCCTTTCGCCTCGAGACGACTGATAACCGTTTGAGCCGTCGTATACTCCGGCTTTTCAGGACCATCAGGAATCGCTTCATGAGCTTCACGCACCGTCGCCCGCTTCAACTTCCAGAACGAACGCATGACCTGCATCTCCAACTTCGAAAGTTTTACTTCGTCACTTGCCATAGATTCAAACAATTGTGGTTATAATTACCACATTTGTGGTTTTTAACAAGGGAAATTTTCGTCTAGGAAGAGAAACGGCTTTATGCCGCGATCTTAAAGCGAAGCAAAAGAGCTACGGGCGTCTCCAAAATACGTCGATACAACGCCCATCCACGATAGACGAAAATACTGACAAAAGCTCCACTCGCATCTGCAATCCAATCATAGGGATCGAAGGAGCGATTGGGATTAAAATACTGCAGAATCTCGTCTAGGACACCAAACGCCATAACCAGTAGAAACGCAATCACCCAACGCTTCGTATCCAGAAAGGGGATGCGTAACACGCGAAACCAAAGTGTTCCCATCAGTCCGAAAACGAAAAAGTGGGCAATCTTATCAAACTGAAACAGCTCCGGCCCCGCTGGCTTAGCCCTAGCTAGTGAAGAAGCGTAAACCAGAGCAGCCATCATTCCAACCAAAGGAATCAATCCGCGAAAAAGACTCAATTTTTGTATCTTAGGCTCACCTTCTCCGAACATTGATAACCCATAAGAAATCAAAAATGAGGAAGTGAATACAACAGCGAATTAGATGCATATTGTATTAGGACCAGTTGGGAACTGATTGCTGATAGCCTCATTCAGAGGGGATCACTAGCTGGCCGCGCCAGTCGTTGCCGACTTAGATGCCCATTCGCCCATCCGTCGCTCTTCGAGCTATGAAGGGCAACCTTCGATCTGGTAATGGATGCCGTCTACGAATCGGTAAAAGAAGGCGATCTCCCAGGAGGCGACAAGCTCGAGGATTGGGAAGCGAAAAACCCTCCCAAAAAGAAACGAGCGGCAAAGAAGAAAACAGCCAAAAAGAAGGTCTAGCAGCCTACTCCACCGCATCCGATTCCTCATCCTCGATCGAAGCTTCCTCACCATCACCCTTTTCCTTGGCCGGTACCAGTTTAGAATCCATTTCATCAGCCAAAAAGCTCGAAGATTCTTCGCTCCCGCCCGGCCCGGAACCTCCGCCACCCGAGGGGCTTCCATAAGTAATGACATAATCAGGCAGATAGGTGATTTTGGAGATTCGCTCTCGCGGTATCTCGGCTCGGCTCCCATACTCGTCCCGCAGGAAAACGCCTTCATTCGTCGAAACGAAAAGATGCCCTGAGAGACTTTCCTTGGAATTGTCCCCGCTTCGATATTCCACTTCCACTGGCAGACCCCCGCCAAATTTGATCTCGCGCAAGAACGCAGAATAAAAACCTGGCTGAAATAGAGCGACAACAATCCCCAAAATTCCAATACCAACAGTACAGCCGACTGCTACTAGCCTTAGATTGACATTGTTCTTTGATAGCCTACCAGCTTGTGAAAGACTTAGGCTCGCCAATATTGCTTCCACTGATAAGACAATTAAGGCGACTGTGTGGACCGAAAAATAAAGAATTGACCTAATTGCGATTGGACCATCTTCGCGAGGCCAATCTATAAAAAGCGAATACACAATAGCAATCGCCGCCGCTACAGTGAGAATAATCTTAATCCATCTTACATGAACAGGAGCATTGTCGGTAATCACCCTGATCGAATTCGCAAAATAAATCCACACTCCATGTACGACAAAGGTGCTTATCAGAGCTAGAGCAATAAATGCAAAAGACAATAGTGACACGGCAAGATCGAGATACGGTACTCCTTCAACCGGTATTCTGATTTCCTGTGTATAACAGTAGTAGAAAAGCGCATACCGATTGATAAAACCAAGGATTGTAGATCCGGCAAAGGCTCCCAGAAAGGAAGAGATCAGAGCACGCTTCCAGAACGACAGGGCCAGAAACCACTGCCAGAGCCGCCTGCCATAGTCCTTAGCCGATCCGATCGCCTGATCAATCCAGGCCATAGCTAGACCATCAGGGATCGACCCCTTCGTTCGCAGCTCTCCGGTTTCATGGAAACCATCTAGGGGAAAATCAGAACCGCTTTCAAATTATTTTACCTCCATCGCGTCAACATCAGCAAAACCCCGATTAAGGCCCAATAGCGGACGCTCTTTATAGATTTCATAGACTGAGCACTTTTCGCATTCTATTGGAAACAAGATGGCCCCGACGAACTCTTACAAATTTATAAACTTGATTTTAGAGGTTTTTAGACGATCTTTTTGTAAAATGTACCGGGGGTTTGAATCCCTCCGCGTCCGCCAAGTTTTCCGTCATGTCCGCTGAAGAAACGCAACCATTGGAGCTGGAATATTCTAGCACCTCCACGAGTACTGACTTGGAGCACATGTACTACGCTCAATGCTTGATTGATGAGGTCTACCAGGACTTCATACAGGAAGAAGAGCGGAGCCGAAACGCCCCAAGCGTCCTTCGCACGCTATCCGTATTTCTCCTTTTCGCGAGAAGAACGCACACATATGCCTTAAGGGTGAACAATAACGATCCAAGAGAAACAATAGCTCTCTTGCTCTCATGCATTAATAGCCTCAAAGCGTTTGGCCAAAGGCTGGAAAGCATCATCATAGAGCATAAGATCGATATGAGTCCGGTTGGCATCACTCTTGAGGATCTTAGCGCCACGATCGAGTTGCTAACTCTCGAGGAACGTTCCTACGAAGACGATTTCACTCAAGAGGAAGAGAAAACGCTAAATAAGCTTTTCGGCGCTGCATAAATTGAATGAGCTTTCAGAGAAACTTATAAAGCTTCTAGATGCGGCAATCGAATGCCCCGACTCGGAAAAGAAGCAACGCAAACAGATATTCGACGATGCATGCAAGAAGGCGGCAAGCGAGAACCCGCCTCTAAGGTGGGACGTAATTGCCAGGAAAATACAAATATTGAGAAAAGAGCGCATCCGCGAGGAGGGAAGCAAAAAGGGTAGGTCAGACAGCCGCAGACAGCCGCAAAGATAGCTAGTAGTCAGTCAATCTAATCTCTCGATAAAAGCAGGAGTAATCGCGAACAGCCGCTCTCCCTCGCTTTTCGGAATCACCCCAAGATAGTTCTCCCTCAATGTTTCCACCCCCACGAGATGGCTCATCAAGGTAGAGGTCCGAACCAAGTTGCCATAAGCCGCAACATAGCATGTCGGAAAAGTGTGCCTAGCCGAATTAGATGTCGATTCGCCCATCCGTCGCTCTTAGAGTTGTGAAGACAGCCGTTCGGCTGAGCTCACAGTTGAAGCCTTCGCCTCCACTCCGTTCCGGCGAAGGATGGTCGGGCCACCGAGATTCGAACTCGGGACCTCTTGTCCCCCAGACAAGCGCGCTAACCAGGCTGCGCCATGGCCCGATACCAAAAAAGAGCCGCTACGTTGGCGAGGGCTTTTCCAGATTTCAAATGAAAAGTTGGAATGGTACGAGATGTTGGAGGAAGTTGAGATGGAAAGTGAAGAGGCAAATATTTGGAGAGGGATTGGGTTCGAGCTATAGCGCTCGAAGTCCTGCGGACTAGCGCTTCGCACTACCCCATCTCCGCTCGTTTCGACTCGCTCCGTCTGCCGAGCGATTGCAATCGCGACATGACCACGAGAGCCCAACCCTCTGTCGGGTTCCAATCCCTCAGGAGATGCCTCCTTCAACTATGAACCGTTGGCTGGCATGCCAGCCGTAGCCTTGGCGAAGGCTGGTGCCCAGGGAGGGATTGATTCGCTACGCTCAGGGCTACGCCCCAAACCTCCGATTTGCCCATCTCCAGTCGCTACGCTCCTTCCGTCAAACCCTCTTGTCGGATTCGAGACCCTCATCGGATCGTTATCAGAACGAATCTCGTAAAACGATACTCGCCTCGCTGTCCGTATCTAAGATTGCCCAGGGAGGGACTCGAACCCTCACTTCCGAAGGAAACCTGATTTTGAGTCAGGCGCGTCTACCAATTCCGCCACCTGGGCTTGTTGCAAAATTTGGAGAGAGGTGTATGCAGCATGGGACTGACGACTGGCAAGCCAATTTCAAGCTGCAAAAAACCTTTGTCTGGAAACAACGAAACACACGGAATTCACGAAAGCGGTTCCCGCTATTTACCATTCATTCTTTCGTGTTTTTAGCGTGTTTCGTTGTTTAGCAAAAATCCTTTTTCGATAAAACGAGAGGACCGGAACTACTCCTATATCTTTTTAATCTACTTATAATGAACAGCTTACGTTGCTAAGGAAAATTCTAGTCTTAAAAAATCGAATTCTTTGAACGCCCATGGGGCTGCCACGTCTATCTCAGTACAGGAATTTAAAAGGGTTTTGTTCATTTTTCGTATCTAGTTTGTAGTTTGATAAGTCGAAAAAGCGCCGCCAAGCGGCGCTTTTTTCGTTTCCAAGCAAAGCGATTTTCAGGAATTCCCTGGCGGGCAGATGGATTGCTGATCTTTTTTTGAACGTTTTCCGGCACCCTGCGCCTATCAACAATGAAAAGGGAGTTAGAGTTTTTCTTAATTCTGGTTTGTAGTTTGATAAGTAAGAAAGGGCGCCGCTTAGCGGCGCCTTTTCATTTGCTCAATTAAGAGAACTCCTCATAGCAACAGGCATGTCGGATTTTCGATGCTACTGCGAGAACACGGTCCTGAGGACAGACCGAATCGAACTATCAGCAGAGGAATCGCATCATCTCGTAGCCACCAATAGAGCTCGCGAGGGCGACGAAGTAATCGCCTTCAATGGAGAAGGGGTGGAATGGACCTGTGAACTCGAAGTAGCGGACAAAAAGCAAGCCCTCTTAAAATCGAAGTCCTATAAGGTACATCAAACGCCGGAAAAGCGCGTCACCCTCATTCAGGCAGCTCCCAAAGGCAAAGGCCTTGAAAGCATCGTACGTAGAGCGACCGAACTAGGAATTTGGCAGGTTTTGCCGGTCATGACTTCTCGCACTGAGCTGAAAATCATCACAGACCGCCAAGCCAATAAATTGGCCAAATTGAAAGCGGCTGCGATTGAGGGGGCGAAGCAAAGCGGCAACCCCTTTCTTCCGAAAATCGGAGCTCTGCAACCCTTGTTCTACGCGCTGGAAGGGTTCTTCGATTTGCATATCGTAGCGAGTCTGCAGCCAGAAACACGCATGGTGAAAGACATCTTCTCCGAGTTCAGGGGAAAGCACCAATTTCAACCCAAAACGGTGGCCTGTCTGATCGGTCCGGAAGGCGATTTTACCGAAGAGGAGTACAAGGCCATTGCAAAATGCGGCTTTAAACCCGTAACCATTGGTCCTTTTGTACAGCGCTGCGAAACAGCGGCTGTATCCATTTTATCGATCGTGCGGCAAGAGCTTTGCTAGCGTTCTGTTAGCTAAGTTCTTCTCAGAACTGCAACCGAGCAAACGCGTCCAGAGGCCGCGTTCCACCTTTCAATTATCAAGAAAATGGTGGCCCGCGGCCTCTGGACGCGCGTTTTCGCAAAACTGAGTATTGATATGAACTAACCTAACAGGACACTAGAACCTACCAAGTGAGCAAACCGCCTGCATAGGTAAAGCCAGCCCCCACGGAACAGAAGATAATCTTATCGCCTTCTTCGAAAATGCCTTCCTCGGCAGCCCACCCCAAAGCCATGGATACAGAGGCGGCAGAGGTGTTGCCGTATTTACTAATCGTTACGACAAACTTTTCGTAAGGGATCCCCACTCGCTTGCTAACCGCTTTCAAAATGCGAGCGTTCGCCTGATGAGGAACAATCCATGAGACATCGTCAGCGCTCAGACCGTGAAACTCCATTTGCTGCTCGATTATGTTGGCAAAGGCGATAACGCCTCGCTTAAAGACTACCGAGCCATCCAGCTTAAGGTAAAAGGGATCCAGATCTTCACCCGGCTTCGGAATGGGATTCATCGCTCCACCCCCCGCTCGAGAAATGGCTTCGCTGTACTGAGCGTCTCCGCTCAAATGGTGGCGATAGAGTCGATGACCGCCTTCTTGTGGCGTTAGTATTGCCGCGCCCGCTCCGTCTCCAAAAAGAAAGGCAGTGGAGTGATCCTTCGGGTTGGTAATGCTGGAAAGTATCTCCGCCGTGACCACCAAAACGTTTTTCGCGGTGCCACCACAGATGAAGGACCGCCCTACTTCTAAGGCGTAGAGCCAACCTGAGCAAGCTGCATTCAAATCGAAAGCCAAGGCCTTTTCGACACCCAGAACTTTGGCCAAAGCGCTCGCCGCTCCTGGTACTGGTTGGTCGGGCAATAAAGTGGCGACAATGACGGCATCGATATCCGTCGCTTTCAAACCGGCCATGTTGAGCGCGCCGCGAGTGGCATCAGTCGCCAGGCTGGTGGCCGATTCGCCTTCGCTGATCACGTAACGCTGCTCGATACCGGTCACTTTGAGGATCTCCTCCTCAGTCTTTCCCGGAAACTCCTTTAGGATTTCGGTGTTCGATCGAACGCTTTGGGGAACCGCATAGCCAACACCAGCGAGTCGAACGGTTTGGGCCTTCAGAGGATCTTCAGTGAAAGAAGCTTGGCCGACCTGGACATCCTTATTGAAAGACGGCACATTGCCGAGGTAGGTATCCAAATCGTCCCCTGTCACGCGGCCGCCAGGACCTGTACCGATAATGTCGGATATCGCATCGGGATCTAGTCCTCGTTCAAGAGCGATCTTCTTCGCTCGAGGCGTCCAACGAGCGCCCTTTGGTTTAGCTTCTGGCTGAGATGCCGCAGAATCACGTTGCAGCGCTTGGGGAGCCTTTATTTCAGCAAGCGGAGCGACTGTTTTGGGCTCAGGAGGAGCTACGGCAGGTACAGCGACAACATTCGACTCATCCGCCAAATCAGAAATCTCAAGGTGACTCATGGAAGCGTCTTCCGTCTCAATTCTCAAGAAGGGAGACCCTACTTGGAGAATATCTCCTGCCCGACAGAAGATGCGTCGGATGATGCCATCGCAAGGAGCTTCGAAATCGAAGATCGATTTATCACTTTCCATTTCGGCTAGCTTCTCACCCTTGGTGATCCGCTTGCCGGCTTCGCAAAGCAGGTCGATCAAGGTCATTTCGTTAACCGTCGCTCCCATGGAGGGGATGGGCACTTCAATCAAGAGCTTAGCCATGGCTTTGAAAAAAGAAGAAGAGTTTGAGAGATTAAGGCAATGTTGTCAGAGCGTTTTCTTGCGTTTCAGGCAAGCTTCAACGAAAGCCTGAAAGAGAGGATGGGCTTGGTTGGGCTTGGAGAGAAACTCTGGATGTGACTGGACCGCAACAAACCAGGGATGGTCCTTTAATTCTATCATTTCCACTAAATTTCTCTTGGGATTAACACCAGAAATCACAAGTCCAGCCTCCGTGAGCGGATCGATGTAGTCGTTGTTGACCTCGTAGCGATGACGATGGCGCTCGCGAACCGAATCTTGACCGTAGGCGACTTGAGCCTTCGTTTCTGGAGTCAGTTTGCATTCGTAAGATCCAAGCCGCATAGTCGCGCCCTTATCCACGATCTTCTTCTGCTCCTCCATCAAAGTGATAACGGGATGAGCTGCAGCTTCGTCGAACTCCAAGCTATTCGCCCCCTCCAATCCAGCCGCGTTTCGAGCAAAGCCAATAACCGCAACATGCAAACCAAGGCACAGTCCGAAATAAGGCACTCCGTTTTCACGGGCAAACTCTGCCGAAGCGATTTTGCCTTCAATACCGCGATCGCCGAAACCGCCAGGAACCAGGATGCCATGTAGATTTTTTAAGGCAGCCAAACCGTCGGGCTTCTCGAGAGCCTCGGCATCTAGACGCACTATATTGACCGCGCAATCGTTAGCGATGCCAGCATGAGTCAACGCTTCGTATACTGATTTGTAAGCGTCTTGGAGTTCGATGTATTTGCCGACAACTCCCACGTCGATTCGGTCGGAAGGCGACTTGAGCCGACGCACAATATCCACCCAAACGCTATGCTCCGTTTTGGGAGCATCCAACCGCAGAAGGTCGACCACCAGATCGTCCATTTCTTCACGCTGAAGCATCAGGGGTAGCTCATAGATCGAGGATTCAACATCGATTTCCTCGACAACCGCTTTTACCGGCACATTGCAAAAAAGACTGAGCTTCTCTCGAATTTCCTGATCGATGGGATGCTCAGTCCGGCAGACAAGTATGTCTGGCTGGATACCGATTTCGCGTAGCTTGGCTACACTTTGCTGGGTTGGCTTGGTCTTCAGTTCTCCGGCCGCATTGAGGTAAGGAACGAGCGTAACGTGGATGAAGACCACATTGCCGTGACCCGCTTCAAGAGCGAATTGCCTCATTGCTTCCAGAAACGGCAGTCCTTCGATATCGCCTGTTGTGCCACCGATTTCGGTTATCAAGACATCAACATCTTCACTGGCTGCCCGTATCCGATTTTTAATCTCATTAGTAACATGAGGAATCACTTGCACCGTAGCTCCGAGATATTCCCCGCGTCGTTCTTTTTGAATTACAGACTCGTAAATCTGACCGGAAGTGAGGTTGTTGAAGCGACTCAGTTTTCCAGAAGTGAATCGCTCGTAGTGACCCAGATCCAGATCGGTCTCAGCTCCATCATCGAGCACATACACTTCGCCATGCTGGAAAGGATTCATCGTTCCCGGATCAACATTAAGATAGGGATCGAATTTCTGGATGCGCACTTTTGCTCCGCGTTCCTCAAGCAGCGCTCCCAACGAAGCGGCTGTAAGCCCTTTTCCGAGTGAAGAGACGACACCGCCTGTTACGAATATGTACTTCTTGGGCTTCTGATTATCCACGCTGTTCGCTATGAGAAGGTGAATCCCTCAAGGACGTCAACCTATCAGACGCCAAATTTAAAATTATCCAGCCATATCAGCCTGCGAACACCAGCCATCCAGCGACTCCCACCAAAGCGATGAGTAACAACGTGATAACCAGGATCATACCGAATTTGAGGAGCCTCCAGAGAACGTAAAGCAACCCGGCTCCGACAATCGCCAAGCAAGTCGTAACAAGCCAAGGAGGATAAACCTCATAAAGTCCCTTTATCTCGTCGACGATTTCATTCATCGGACGACAAACTAGAGAACCTGGGCCGGAATCATCAATGATCAATTTATGTTGTGGATCTCGACGACGCCACTTTGTTAACACCCGAACCTCGCAAAACGTATGGCAAAGAAATACAACGTATACGGAATGGGCAACGCTCTCGTCGATATCGTCACCGAAGTCGACGAAGCCTTCATAAATACCCACTCAATAGAAAAGGGTTTTATGACTCTGGTTGACGAAGAGCGTCAAACCCAGCTAATGGAAGCGATCGACTTTTCGAAAAGCTCGATGAAATGTGGAGGCTCTGCAGCCAACACCGTTATTGGCGCAAGCCAATTTGGAGCTTCTTGCTTTTATTCCTGCAAGGTCGCGAATGATGAATGGGGGGCATTCTACCTGAAGGATCTCACGGCAAATGGTATTGATACGGTCCTTACAAATGAAAAACTTTCCGATGGCATAACAGGTAAGTGCTTAGTCATGACAACAGCCGATGCGGAAAGAACCATGAACACGTTTCTGGGAATTACGGCAGACTACTCGTCTAACGAGATCGACGAAGCAGCGTTAAGAGATTCTGAATACCTGTATATCGAAGGCTACTTGGTGACAAGCGACTCGGCTCGACAAGCCATGATTGAAGCCAAACAAATAGCCGAGACAAACGGGACGCAAACGGCCCTCACCTTCTCGGATCCAAGTATGGTTAAGTATTTTAAGGAACAGATGTCGGAAGTCATTGGATCGGGCATGGACCTTCTCTTCTGCAACGAAGAGGAAGCCATGCTTTATACTGGCAAGGACTCCATTGAATCGGCAAAAGAATCTCTGAAAAACGCAGCCAAACGCTACGCCATCACTCTTGGCGATAAAGGAGCGGTTTTATTTGATGGCCAGGAGTTTATCGAGATAGAAGCCTTTCCCACCGAAGCGGTTGATACGAATGGGGCTGGCGATTTGTTTGCTGGAGCTTTTCTGTATGGAATAACTAACGACATGTCTTACGCTCATGCTGGAAAACTGGCGAGCAAGGCATCGTCATCAGTGGTTTCTCAATTTGGCCCGCGTCTGGAAAAATCTCAAAGCCAAGCCATTTTCTCTGAACTTTTTGAAAAGTCTTGAGGGCTTAGAATCAGGATGAAGGAGAAACGCATCGGCATCGTCGGAGCCGGGGCGGCTGGCTATTTCGCCTCCATAAATTGCGCGGAAAAGGACCCTCACGCAAAAATCTTCCTCTTCGAGAAATCGCGAAAATCGCTAACGAAAGTCGCCATTTCCGGAGGCGGTCGATGTAATGTAACGCATGCTTGCTACGAGCCAAAGGAACTAGTGGCCAACTACCCAAGAGGCTCCAGAGAACTGCTTGGCCCATTTTATGTGTGGCAACCTAATGACACTATCAATTGGTTCGAAGAAAGAGGAGTCCCTTTAAAAACAGAAGAAGACGGACGCGTGTTTCCAATATCGGATACATCCTCGTCAATCGTGAATTGCCTGAGGGAATCGGCTGAAAAGTCAGGCGTTATTCTGAAACTGCAGGAAGGCGTAGACCAAGTCGAGAAGGATGCTTCGGGAAAATTCAATGTTAAGACGTCACAGAATAATAACTACGAATTAACCCATCTTTTGCTGGCCACTGGCGGTGGAAAGAATGCGGAGGGCTACCAAATCGCGCAGCGCCTCAACCACACCATCAAGCCACCGCAGCCCTCTCTCTTCTCCTTCCACATCGATGATCCGATTCTAATAGGCTTGCAAGGGTTGTCTGTAGCAAAGGTGAACGTTAAACACGAGCCCTCAGGACTCGAGCAGTCAGGCCCTGTGGTGGTCACGCGCAATGGACTAAGCGGTCCAGCTATCCTGAAGCTCTCGGCTTGGGGAGCGCGTGTATTCGCAGACTGCAACTACACTTTCGACATGCGAATCAACTGGCTGGGATCCACAAAAAAAGAAGCTGCCCAAAGCCAATTGAGCGAAGCAAGAAATACATGGAGCAAGCGACTGATGGTTAGTGACAATCCCCTTTCCTTGCCACGTCGGCTCTGGAAACGCCTTTTGACGTCCAGCAACATCGACCTGAAAACTCAATGGGCTCATGTCACGAACAAGCAACTACAAAGCCTGAGTCAAACGCTCACGGAACGCTCGCTATCCGTTAAGGGGAAGAGCATGAACAAAGAAGAATTCGTTACTTGCGGCGGGATCTCATTGAAGGAAGTTGATTTCAAAACAATGGAGAGCAAACTGACGCCCAAGCTTTATTTCTCGGGCGAAATCCTCGACATTGATGGAGTAACAGGTGGCTTTAATTTTCAAGCCGCCTGGACAACCGCCATGATAGCCAGCATGGCTGTAACAAATAGCTGAATACTATCGGCCAGCTTTTGCGCCATTTCCTTAACGAAATAAGCGTTGCAATGCGCTCCTCTCGCTACCACAACTTTTTACGCAAAATGTCTGGCTTTTCTCCATTCGAGTGATCTTTTGCGAAGGTTTGAGGTCCAACCTTCTTTCTTCGATTGCAAATCGTCGGACTCTATTTCCACAACCAAAGAAACCACCACCTATGAAATCACTATTCGCTCAAATTGTAAGCTTAGCTATGGTCATGCTTCTAGCAGCTGGCTGTTCGTCAAGCAATGAACCAACAGCTGAAGAAACTGCTAAAGAAACGCAGGACGCTTTGAATAAAGGCCTGGCCGACGTGAAAAGCTCGGTTGATGACGCTACTTCAAAGATGAAGGAAGAGCTTAGCGCCCAGCTACAGGAGCAAACTAAAGCCCTCGTGGCTCAGTTCACTTCGAGCAACGACGACCTGAAAACCCAGTATGCCTCCATCGAATCGAAGATTAGCGATCTTAAAGACAAACTGCCCGGAGAAATCTCCAAAGTCATCGATGAGAAGCTGCCAAAACTTGAAGCCAGCATAGCTCAGCTGGAAAAGCTGGTCGCCCAGTTCAGCCCTAAGACTTTAGAACAAGTAGAGTCCTTCAAAACGCAGTACAGTGAAGAGCTGAAAATGGCCCAGAACCTCGTTAAAGAGCTAATGAGTCTCGTTCAAAAAGCGGATATCAAGCTTCCCAGCCTCTAAAAGGCTTCTACTGTTTTACATTTTAATACGAGCCAGGGTGTTTAATATAACATCCTGGCCGTTGCTTTTTAAGAACAACCCATCAGTAAATCTCAGTCATGCCAGCTAGCGCCCTAACCATTCTCGATGAAAAGCTGAAAAGAATCCACACCCTCGGATCGATTGACGGTCTGCTAGGTTGGGATGAGCAGGTAAATCTGCCCAAGGAAAGCAAGGATCAGCGCCAAAACCAGAAGGCTCTGATGGCGCTACTTGTCCATGAAGCGAATACAGACCCAGAGATAGCGAAACTTTTGGCGGAACTTGAAGATTCGCGGGACGAGCTAGCGGAAAGCGAACAAGTCATCGTTAGAGAAAAGCGCAGAAACTACGACCGCACGGTAAAACTTCCGGCGGAATTCGTCGAACGTTGTACGCGGACAAGCAGTGAAGCCTACCATGCGTGGGCCAAGGCGCGAGCCAACAATGACTTCAAGGCCTTCGCTCCCTATATTCAAAAGCACATAGAGCTCTGCCTTGAATCTGCGGGATACCTAGGTTGGGACGACAGGCCCTACGATCTCATGATCGACAATCACGATCCAGGGATGGATGCCTCGACTATCGCAGCTCTATTTTCCGAACTGAAGACCGACCTGCTCCCGATTCTAAAACAGATTCTTGATTCGCCGGTAAAACCGGACGTTTCCATCTTCAAAGGCTTTCCCGTAAAAAAACAGGAGGCTTTTCTAAAGGACGTAACCAAGTCATTAGGATTCAACTACGAGCGAGGCCGCATCGATATTTCGCTTCATCCCTTCTGTAGCGGCAATGGAGCGGATATACGCATGACAACGCGTTTCCACGAGGATAATCCTCTCGACTCACTTTTCAGTTCTATTCACGAAACCGGTCATGGCATGTATGAACAGGGGTTGCCCATCGAATATCTGCACAACGCGCTGGGTCAAGCGGCCGGCATGGGAGTGCATGAGTCGCAAAGCCGCCTTTGGGAAAATCAAGTATCGCGCAGCAAGGCCTTCTGGAAATTCTACGAACCGAAATTCCGAGAAACTTTCAAGGAACAGCTTCAAGGCATTTCCTCAGAAGACTTATATCTGGCCATTAATGCCGTCAGCAGAAATCCAATACGTGTAGATTCCGACGAAGTCACCTATAATCTCCACATTATTATACGCTTTGAAATCGAGAAAAAGCTTTTCGCCGGAGAGCTAAAGGTAGCAGACCTGCCTGAGTACTGGAATGCTCAATACCGCGAGCTTCTTGGAATCCCGCCGAAAAACGACGCGGAAGGCGTCTTGCAAGACATTCACTGGTCCTACGGGTCCTTTGGCTATTTCCCCAGCTACTGTTTAGGCAACATGTTAGCCGCTCAGCTTTGGTATGCTGCCCTAGAACAATTGCCTGGACTGGAATCCGATTTTGAAAAGGGCGACTTTTCCCGACTGCTGACCTGGCTCCGCGAAAATGTCCATCAGCACGGCAAGACCTACTACCTGAAGGAACTCTCCGAAAAAGCCACAGGCCAACCGCTTTCGCCAAAATCGTTAATACGCTATCTCAAAGACCGATATCTGCCGCTGTATCAATAAAATCCCTGCTTGTATTTTTGATTGCCAATTCCTGGAATTAGTCCTCACGATTACCTTCTGTAGTTGCTCAACGATTTCGCTGGGAGGGGATGTCGAATCTTAAATGCCACATAGCTAATCAATTGATGGCCACTGGCTCTACAAAGAGCCGTTGCTTAACGGGCATCATCGTTTGGCTGCTCTTGGCAGCTCACTGTTTAGGAGATGAGAGTCTAAGCTTTTTGACGCTGGAGGATACACCCGAGGGGCCTACCATTACCTACGAGCAGCGTTTAGAGCCACTGGCCAGGAAAGCGAAGGCATTGTATCCGGAGTTTTTTGATCGAGTTTCGAAAACACTAGAATGGAGAAGCGCTACAGATGCCATAGGCGAGCCAGAGCTCGTAGAGGAGGTGGTCCATCGCATAGCTGAGGAACTCGGCATGAATTCCGAAATACGGTCCCATCTAGTCACAAAAATGGCAGAAGAATTCCCAGAATACCATAGAGGCATCAGTCTCTCTGGAATATACGTAGTCCAAGATGCTGACAGCCTGATACAATCCAATTTCAAAGACGAGCAGCAGCTTTTGACCGTTACAAGCGACACCTGTCTTGTGGCGCTGAGCATAGAAATCAAACCCAATGTCGTTACAGCAAACTTCGAAAAACTAGCCTTATTCCAAGGCGCCGAATCGGAGAAGATCACAGAGGAACAGCTCGTCGGAGCTCGATTGGAACATGCTTACGATCTTTGCAACCGAGCGCATTCCACCATCGAATCAGGAATACTATACATCCAAATTTTGGATACTATATTTTTAGAATATGAGCCTTTCGGAAAAGCGAATCCCAACGCTCGAAAATTCATATTCGCCGCCATGGATTCTATTGTCCTGAGCCTGCTAAGCGAATTTATGGGACGCATAGCAGCCCTAGAAGGTCGTAATATTTGCCTGCAAATATTCTCAGGAGCATCCTCCTACTTTGAAATCGACCACTCGAGCTTGCTCGAGTCCTTCTCAGCTTTAGAGAGAGTGCGCGAAGACGACGGGGCGAACCTACTGAAAGATCTATTCGTTAAGCTGAACGCAAACTCCTCTTCATCGATTAGCATAGCAAGCATCGATGCGGCCTACCACGAAATCAAAGGGAAATCGCTGCTCTCAACGTATCCAATATTTGGAGGGGAATGAAAACGAAAACTGCATTTCGCAATTGCATCTTGATCCTAGTGATCTCGACTTGTCTGGCATCTACTGGATGCATGCGGTACTATCGTCTTTTAGAATTCAAGAAACAGCTCAAAGAAATTGATACTTACTTCACTTACGTAGATTACAATGGCTTGTATTGCGATATTCACGAAGCCGTATTAACCATCGATGATATCAAGTGGTTAGGCTTGTTTCCCACTGAAAATAGTCAAATCAAAGACAAAACAGTATGGCTTCTGAATTTTGTGAATCAACATCCTGAATACGATTCGTCATCGAGCGGATATCATTTAGTTGTGAAGCTGACCTTCCAAAACGGTCTATTGAGTCGCGTCGAACTTCCTCATTCGTTTATGCGCCTGGTTCCAACTGATCTATTGAAGTTCTATCTATCTTCCTTCGGCAACGCGAATATCAATTTAGCGAAGCAAAATCTCGCGATCGATTTCGATAAGGTTCCCGGCGGGGCTCCAATGTTATTCTATCCTCGCTACGAGGACTTTATTGAAACGCTGGGGCAACCGTTGGAAATCAAGGAGATGGAAAACAACAAATTCCAATGCAAATTCTCCTACAAGCTCGACAGCAACGAAACGAACTTGCCGGTAGTCGCAAACGTTTCGTTCAAGAAGCACCTGAACACTTTTCAGCACGCGAATTTTTATTTCGGTCCCTACAGGTTTAGCTTCAACGACCGCGTCTTAGGCCTGAAGTATTAGTGCAAGATTCCCGAAAAAAAGATTCACGCCTTAAGATTCATTCCCCTAGATGTTTAAGATTGCTAGATATTGCCCTCAATTACATTGATAAGGGACCGGAAACCAATCATGAGCACGCAAACGCTTGATATTCAATCACTGGTAACGGACATCGCTCGTGAAGCTCGTCAGGCTTCGCTTGTCTTGGCGAACGTTTCTACCGAACAGAAGAACCGAGCGATTCTTCGCCTGGCGGAACTTATTGAGGAAAATATCGATTCTCTCCGTGAAGAAAACGCTAAGGACCTTGAAGCAGCCAAAGAAAGCGGTCTGAGTTTCGCTTTATCGAAACGGCTTGAGCTTACTGACAGACGTGTTGCCGACATGGTTGAAGGAGCCAGGCAAGTAGCGGCCTTACCTGATCCTACAGGGGAAGTCATGGAGAACTATCAACACCCTCAGGGATTTGTAATCGAGAAAGTTCGAGTACCCATTGGCGTCATTGGCATCATCTACGAATCGCGTCCTAACGTCACTGTAGACTGCGCCATACTTTGCTTGAAATCAGGAAACGCGAGCATCCTTCGTGGCGGGAAAGAAGCGTTTCATACAAACACGGCCTTGGCAAAATTCGTTACCCAAGCGCTGGAGGAAACCGGCCTCCCTAATAAAGCTTCGCAATTTATTCCCACTAAAGATAGGGCAGCCCTAAATACGCTTTTAAAGCTGGATCAGTATATTCAATGTATCATCCCTCGCGGCGGAGAAGGACTTATACGATTTGTGGCCGAAAACAGCACTATTCCCGTCATCAAGCATTTCGATGGGATTTGCACAGTCTATGTCGATCAATACGCCGATGCGGAAATGGCGGAAACTATCGTCGTTAATGCCAAGTGCCAGTATCCGGCGGTTTGCAACGCGGCAGAAAATTTTCTGATACATACATCCGTAGCGGAAACGCAACTACCCAAAATCAGCCAAGCGTTGGTGGACAATGGAGTGGAGCTAAGAGCGGATGCAAAAGCAAAATCGACTCTGGACGCAAACGGGGTCGCTTGCATTGACGCGACCGAAGAAGATTGGGGCACAGAATACCTCGACCTCATAATTTCGATACGCGTCGTCGATTCACTCGAAGAAGCGGTAGCCTTTATAAACACCTATGGCAGCGCCCATAGCGATGCTATTGTGACTTCAAGCAAGGAGCAAGCGGAACACTTTCTGAACGGAGTAGACGCGGCTACCGTTTACTGGAATGTGAGCACCCGCTTCACCGATGGTTTCGAATTCGGGCTAGGCGCCGAAATCGGTATATCCACAGATAAACTACATGCACGTGGACCCATGGGCTTAAGAGAGCTTTGCTCCTACAAGTTCCAAATTTCAGGGGACGGACAGATTAAGGAATAGTGAACGGTGAATTTGGAAATGTGAATTAAAGACTATCCTATCACAGTCCCTGTTTCATCATTCGCTCTTCACCATCCAATATTAAATCCTCTACTTCGCTTCATCGCCTCGGGTTTCCTGAAGAAATTGCTGGCGAGTGATATCGTGCAGCGTCACGACGCCGAGAATTCGACCTGTATCCAAACGGCTGATAACGGGCAATGTCATCCAGTCGGTCTTAACAAACTGACTCGCCACATCTCTGATCTTCATGTCTGGGTGTACTTTTGGAAATGTGGACGTCACAAAAATCTCGCTCACCAATCGATCAGGGTTCTTCTGGCTCACTACAGTAACCCCTTTTCTGTGAACGAGCCCCGCGTACTTTTCGTTTTTATCAACGACGGGATAGATCTTATGTGAATCGTCCTTTATTTGATCGTACGCCTGCCAAAGCGGCTGGTTCGTTCTTAGTATGCGAACATCGCTCGTCATGATGGAGCTAATGGGGAGGTTCTGCCAGCCCATGCTGGGACGGAGAATCGGGAATTTTCGCAAATTGACTCCATCCTGCAACAGAAGCGCTTCATAGATAGGAACCTGACGTAGTTTTCCAGCAATTACATAGGCTGTTAAATTCGCCAACATGATGGGGAGGATAAGACTGTAGCTCCTAGTCAGCTCGAAAATGATGAGAATGGAAGTAACGGGCGCGCGAATAATTCCCGCGAACATCGCTCCCATGCCTACCAAGGCCAGGACACTGGTCAGATGAGCATCTGTCCCGCCTATTGCTTCCGCAGCTGCTCCCACCGAACCGCCTAACATCGCTCCAATAAAAAGAGTGGGGGCAAAGATACCACCACAACCTCCTGTCGAGTAAGATAGAATGGTAGCGATAAATTTTCCGGCAAAGAGTAGCAGAAGAATGGTAACGCCGAGATTTCCAAAGAGAGCCTCGGATAAATCGGAGTAGCCAATGCCAAAGATGCCGATCCTGCCCGAGGTTAAATAGACAAATGCTCCTACACATCCCGTTCCCAAACCTCCTGCAGCCGGAAGCATCCATGTGTAATTGCCACGAATGGTTTTTATCCGCTCACGAAAAATCAGTAGCGTCTCGACAAAAACATGGGAGAGCAAGCCAGCTACGATTCCAAGAATTCCAGCCCACAACAGTGTCGAAAGGGAAAGCATTTCCGGATGTTGGGGCACCTGAAACATGGAACTGGATCCCAATAGCGACTGTTCGATGACCGCCGCTATGACAGCCACGACGACAATTCCTGCAAAGGCGCTTCGCTTAAGATCGCCCATGATTTCCTCGATGGCAAAAACGATGGCCGCGAGAGGCGTGTTGAACGCGGCGGCGATCCCGCCAGCGCAACCCAACGGGATAAGGCTCATAATTTGGCGAGAGGACAACCCGAACCAACGGCCCACCCATGAGGCAATAGCAGCGGAAATCTGAACCGTTGGCCCCTCACGTCCAAGACTCGCTCCACTTCCAATGGAAATCGTTCCCAAGACGAATTTACTAATGGCAGTACGCAAACGGATACGCCCGAATTTCAAAAAATAAGCCGCCTTAGTCTGAGGAATTCCACTACCAGCCGCTTCGGGAGCCCAATGTTTTAGGAGAAAGCCGACAATCAATCCACCTATAGCTGGCATCAAAATTAAAGCAGCAATGCCCCACCAACCGGGTATCTTTGCCACCCGATGAATTCCATTATGCTCTGCCCAGTGAATCGATTGGTGGAAGGCCACCGCGCTGAGACCGCTGAGCATGCCGATTAATATCGCAAGCACGTGAAAACGTCGCTGCCGACTTAGAGCAACCTTCTCCATTAGCGACGTCATGCGACGTCTCAGATTTTTGTATAACGCTATACGGGATCGGAGCACTGATGCCAGGTTCAAAGACAAAGCGGAATCAAATCAACGATCTTTTTCACTCCACTACAAGGGCTTAGCGACCGATACCTTTCGTCATAGAATCGCGCTCTTCTGTTGCAAAATCGAGATACACTCGCCAATAATTCCGCTTTTCCGATTGAAATTAACCAGGGAACTTACTCTCAGCTCATTTATCAATAGCACTATGAATCGCGCCATCAGGTTTTCCTTTCTCGCTCTCGCCCTGCTCTTCACCTTCACACTGGAGGCCAGACCAAAGCGTGAGAAACTGGCTCTCCGCATAGTCCACGGAGAATACGCTCTCGAGGAAATCATGGCGAAAGCGGATACCGCCATTCCTGCATCAGTCTTGCGAGACGCGAAGGGAATTATCCTGACCGTCAGCTATCGAGGCAGCTTTTTCGTCGGGGGTCACGGCGGCAATGGAGTGCTGATAGCCAAGAATCCGCTTACTGGAGCCTGGAGCGTTCCGGCCTTCGTGAAAACGGGAGGAGCTAATTTCGGACTTCAGTTAGGTGTTAAGGAATTGGATACAATTTACGTAATCATGGACGACAGCACCCTGCGCAAAGCTTATACTGGCAGATTTGACCTCGGAGCCGATGCTTCGGCAGTAGCGGGTCCCGTCGGCGTCGTTTCGGAAGCGAGCGGCAGCGATTACAACAAAGCGAACATCCTTGTCTACACGACCGCCAAAGGCCTTTACGCTGGTGTAGCCGTCAAGGCGGGATGGATCTCGCCAGACAGCAAAGCTACCAAATTTTTCTATTCCACAGAGTACAGCACTCCAGAGATTATCTTGAGCGATTGGTTCGAAATGCCAAGGGAAGCCAACGCCCTCATTGCCCGTCTGAATTTTTATATGAACGGCGGCAGGTAAGCCGCTTAAAATTCCCTACAGGGAGCTTCCCAATAACAGGAAAAACTATTTCTTCCTCCCGCCGCGTAAAATATCGACGGCTACCCATACGCCAAGAGCCATAGAAAGCACGAAGCCGATCAGACCAATGATCGGGTAGCCGAAAAGCAGGGGCGGGATTTTGGTTGTGATAATAAGCGACGAACCCATGATTAGACAGCCAAGGATGATGCCGAGCGTTATCTTGTTACTGGCATCGCTAATCGTATTGTCCAATTCCTCAAGACCACGATGCTGTAGGTTTAGCTTGAGATTGTCTTTCTCGATTTTCTTGAGGATCCGGTAAACTTCATCCGGCAGACTTTGAATATAGTCCAACCCCTGCATGATGCTTTCTCGAGCATCGCGCAGCATACGCCATGGGCTGCGCCGCTCCCGTATCAAATCCAACAAGACGGGCTCGAATTCGGTCTTGAGATTGTATTCGGAATCCAGTGCTTTTCCCGTCTCCTCGACAGACAGAATCGCTTTGGCCATCAAAGAGTAGTCGCGAGATAGATCGATCCCGTTGCGACCGAAAATATAGAGCAATTGAAGTACGGCCCTTCCTATATCCCCCTGCCCTGTTGCCGGATCATAGTGTTCTCGCATGGAAAACATGATCTGTCGCTCCAAGGCTCTTCGATCAACGGGGTCCCCTGAATCGGCTAGTCCCATAGCCGTTCGAGCCACTTGCTCGGCGTCTCCACGGATAAATGACAGAAACAAGTCCACCATTCCAAATCGCATACGTCGCGTAAGCTGCCCAGTAAGGCCCCAGTCCAGAAGGCACAACCGCTTCTCATCAAGCAGGCGAAGGTTACCCGCGTGAGGATCGGCATGAAAAAAACCGTTGATAAGAATCTGATGGAAGAGCGAGCGCGAACCGATACGAGCTACCCGTTTGGCTAGATCGCTTCCCTGTTCAATTTCAGAAAGACGCTGGCCATCGATTCGCTCCATAACCAGAACGCGTCGCGAACAAAGATCCTCGAATACCTTGGGGGCGCAGATTTCTTCGGGAAAGGAATTCTGCAAAGTGAAAAACTGTATGTTTCGAGCTTCACGCCGAAAATCCAGCTCTTGCTCCAGACCTTCACGCAACGTTTGTACCACGCCTGGCAGATCATAAGGCCTCAAATCATCAAGTCGCTCATGAGCCTGCCGCGCAAACCAAAGAAGGATATCGAAATCGGCGTCGATGATCTTGTCCAAACCAGGTCGCTGTACCTTGACCGCTACGCGTTCCCCCGTGTCTGCCAGCGTGGCAAAATGAACTTGAGCCATTGAGGCGCCGGCAGCGGCTTCCTCTTCAAAGGAATCAAACACTTCTGAGAGAGGCTGGCCTAGACCTTCTTCGATAATGGGCTCAATCTCCGAGAAGGGAGAAGGCGGAACACTTTCCTGCAATTTCCTTAACTCCCCAATGAGAGCTTCGGGAATGACATCAGGGCGCGTGCTTAACAATTGCCCAATTTTGATGAAAGTCGGACCTAGCTGCTCGAGAGCGAGACGTACGCGTTCCCACAGGCTGCGCTTCACCATGGCGCTCGTACCAAAGGCGCTAAGAATACGCGGGGGAAGATCGAGCTTCTGCAAGAGATCGGCAAAGCCGTTTCGAGCCAAGACCGCTACGATCTCTTTAGCCCGAACCGCATTGGAAATAAACTCTATGGGCTTTATCGCCATGCTAGAAATCGTAACTCAAAATGGAATACGAAAAAGTCTCGGATTCCCAGTCGTATCCGTTTTTCAACCTCTTCCAGCTAATTGCTGGAAGGCCCATCTACTCGGCTACGCTTGTTTCGGCGTTTGCCTCTTCCAGTTTGGCTAGCCTGGCTTGGAGTTCGGCGACTTGCGTCTCCAATTCATCGATACGCTCCTTTTGGCCCTTGCCAACCTTTGCTAGCACTTCATCGAACTTGGCCTGCAGCTTAGAAGAGGCAGCTTCGAACTCCTCCTTGCCCTCGTCCGCTATTTTCTTGGCAGCGTCTTTGGCCTCGTTCGCCGATAGCTTGCCTTTTTCAACCAGCTCGTTAAGCGCTTTTTCAGCCTTTTCCGTGGTGACAGCTGCCGCTCCCACACCGGCGAGTATAGCTTTTTTAATAGTGTCTATCATTATAGGTAAAAACTAGTACGAATTTCTTTAAACGGCAATGGTTAAACGCGGTTCGCTAACGGTTTCTTATTGCCAAGCTGTTCCCCACAAGCGCTTTACTTTCAGAACTCAATTGCTTCATCGTTAAGGACCTATGACCAAATCCATCCTCTTCGTCTGCATGGGAAACATATGCCGCTCTCCAGCCGCGGAAAACGTGATGCGGGAGAAGCTTAAAGAGGCAGGTCTGGATAAAGAAGTAAAAATCGATTCGGCCGGAACGTTGGGTCTGCATCACGGCCAATCGCCAGACCCTCGAATGACAGATGCCGGACGTCGTAGGGGTCTTCCCATGACAGGCAGCGCCAGGAAAGTAACGCAAAACGATTTCGAGGCGTTCGATCTCATCCTAGCTATGGACAAAGATAATCTACAAGAGCTGCAGTGGATGAGCGCAAATGGGAAAGCGGAACTGTTTTGCTCTTTCTGCGCGCAACACGACGCAGAGGAAGTTCCTGATCCCTATTACGGAGGCTCCAAGGGATTCGAATACGTCCTCGATCTTCTAGAAGACGGTTGCTCCGAGATTCTATCAAAACTCAAAAAGGAGAGAGGAATGTGAATCCGGCATGTCAACAGAGGAGCAAATCGAACATCTTATTTCCAAGAAGACGGGGCAGCCATTTAATATTGCCGAATCTCGCCTGCTTGGGGGAGGTTGCATAAATAATGCTCAACGCATTTCTGATGGTAATCGTAGTTATTTTCTAAAGACAAACAGTCGTTCATTCCTTGAGCAATTCCGACAGGAAAAACTAGCCTTAGAAGAGATCGTCGAGACACATTCGATACGAGTTCCGCAACCAATCGGGATTGGCTCAACCGATACGGAAGCATTCCTCATTCTAGAATTCATAGAAATAGGCAGACCTTCAACAGGGAGTTGGGAACTGCTTGGTCGCGGACTGGCTGAATTGCACAAAGAGACAAAAGCCTTTTTCGGCTGGCAGAGCGACAACACCATCGGCTCAACCCCTCAACCGAACAGGCCCAACGAAAACTGGGTCGATTTCTTCAGGGAACAGAGACTCGAACATCAATTCAGACTATGCCGATCCAAGGGCTTGTCCATTCTTGGATACGATCGACTTCTCGACAATCTGGATACGTTCTTCGAAAACTACCAACCCCATTCCTCGCTTTTGCATGGCGATCTCTGGTCAGGGAATGCCGCCTTCGACAAAAACGGTGAGCCTTTTATTTTCGATCCGTGTAGCTATTACGGTGATCGAGAGACGGATCTGGCATTCTCGGAGTTTTTTGGAGGCTTCGACCGAAGATTCTATGACAGTTACCAAGAATGCTTGCCCCTGGATTCTGGATACGCTGTTCGCAAGGACTTGTATAATCTTTATCACTGCCTGAACCATTACTACATCTTTGGTGGAGGTTATGGACAGCAAGCGCAGGGCATAGTGAACCGGCTTTTGGCGGTTATATAATGAAACCGAAACGCATACCTGCCTTTGGAAAATAGAGATCAACACTTCATCCTCGCTATCCAGCGCCGAAACCATCTAATCCAGCCCAAAATAATTTCGGCATGTCCATTCTTGAAGCGATCATCCTAGGCATCATCCAAGGCTTAACGGAATTCCTCCCGGTAAGCAGCAGCGGGCACCTCGAGCTTGGGAAAGTTCTTCTGGGAATCGAAGCTGGCGAGAATGTTACTTTCACGGTCGTTGTACATGGCGCAACCGTCCTAAGCACCATCGTCGTTTTTTACTCCGAGATCCTCAGTCTTATTAAAGGAGCCTTCCAGTTTCGCTGGAATAGTTCAACCGACTACATTGCAAAGCTAATCGTCTCAGCCTTGCCGGTGGTAGTAGTTGGTCTGTTTTTCAAAGAACAGGTGGAAGGATTATTCAACAGTAACGTTCTATTGGTTGGAGGAATGCTGTTAGTGACGGGGACACTGCTCTGCTTCACTTACTACTCGCCGAAGAAGGGAGGCGACGTCACTTACGGAAAAGCCTTTCTTATCGGCATTTCACAAGCCGTGGCGGTCTTACCAGGAATTTCGCGTTCTGGAGCGACCATTGCGACAGGGTTGCTAGCCGGTGTGGACAAGAAAAACGCCGCTCGATTTTCCTTTCTGATGGTCCTCATTCCCATCATCGGAGCCAACGCTAAAGATGTGCTGGATGGAGGCATGGCTAACAGCTCCGTTGCCGCTCTCCCCCTGGTAATTGGTTTCCTAGCTGCCTTCATTTCAGGTGTACTGGCCTGCAAATGGATGATCAACATCGTCGTTCGAGGAAAGCTGATCTACTTCGCCTACTACTGCTTCACAGTGGGGATAGTCGCTATCGTTTGGAAACTCGTTATTTACTGACCAGATCGTCTCTGCGTATTTTCGGTAACTGACATCGCGCTTGCGCAGCGATTGAGTTTCGCCTAGAGGCTGCTTGAATGAAGATTGTAATTGTCGGCGCTGGGGAGGTCGGCGCTCATTTGAGCGAGACTCTTAGCCTGGAAGGTCACGACGTGACGATCATTGATCGCGACGATGAGAGAGTTCAATCTTTGAACGAACGTATCGACGCTCGGGTAATAAAAGACAATGGCAGTTCAGCCTCGGTTCTACAAAGGGCAGGCACAGCTAAATGCGACTTTTTTCTGGCAGTAACCAGTAGTGACGAAACAAACCTAGTTTCCGCTTCGCTTGCTAAAGCTATTGGAGCCAGCGTCACCTTTGCAAGGGCGCATGACTCGACCTATCGCGACAGCTCGATTATCAATCACCAAAGCTTGTTCGGAATCGATCACCTTGTAAATCCTGAGGCCCTGGCCGCCGTTGAAATGGCAGCTCGTATTCGAAATCCAGGTCGCGTCGCCGTAGAAGACTTTGGTCGTGGCAAGATCGAAGTACTATCTCTTAAAGTACAACCTAAAGCCAAGGTGATCGGGCAGCCCTTAAGCACACTGAAACTCTCAAGCCAAGTTCGTATAGGACTGATCAACCGAGGGGAAGAAGCTTTCGTGGCCAACGCGAACTCAGTGCTGCAGCCAGGAGACAATGTGACGCTTTTCGGGGACCCTCAAGCATTGTTCGAGTCCTATTCGATGTTTGATCCCAAATCGAAAGGAGGAGCTAAAACATGTGTGACGATTCTTAGCGGAAGTGAGATCGCCATCGCACTTTCGCGCCTGCTGAGCCACTCGCACTTCCGCATCCGCATTATCGAGAAGGATCTCGAACGGTGCCACGCATTGGCGGAACGGCTTCCCAATGTGAATATTATCCACGGGGACGGGACCTCCCTTCGCGTTTTGGAGGAAGAGGAAGTGGGCACTTCGGATTTCTTCGTGGCTTGCTCGAAAGATGACGAGGAAAACATCATGACTTGTTTGCAGGCCAGCAAACTGGGAGCGAAAAAGACCATGCTAGCCATAAATAGGGCGGACTATATCGATGTGCTGGAAAAGGTTCGGGATTCGCTCGGAGTCCACTTCGCAGTTTCTCCGCGCGTGACTGCTGCTAAAGAAGTACTACGCTATCTAGGCGAGAAGCCTTTTGTGGAATTCGAAAGTGGCAATGACTCAAGTAGCATTATCGAGCTAAAGGTTAAAAAGAACTCAAAAGTAGTCGGAAATCGAATACGAGAAATAGAGCTTCCGAACGAGTGCGTTTTAGTAGGTCTTGAACGCAACTACGAGCCTAAGATGCCTACAGGCGAAGACACCCTGGAGACCGATGACCTAGTTTTGGCCATCATCAGCAAGTCGCAAATCAAAGAATTGCTCAAGCTCCTCAAGTAATCGTTCGATCCCAAGGCGCAATGAATTTCGCTCTCGTATCCAGACTATTGAGCACGGTAATGCTAATATTGGCATTGGCCTTTGCTGTTTGCCTTGGATTATCGGGACTACTAGATAAGTCTTCTGAATTCGAACGGTCGCGCAATGCGTTCCTTCTTTCTATTGGAGTGGCACTAACGCTGTCTTGGATATTCTACTACGTCGGTAGAGGCGCTCCTAAAAAGTTTTTTCAAAAAGAGGCGCTTTGCGTGATCGGCCTTGGATGGATTCTATCAAGCGTGGTAGGCAGCATTCCCTATTTGGTCATAACGCCTCAAATCGGATTCGCTAACGCTATTTTCGAGAGCACTTCGGGACTGACAACGACAGGAGCTAGCGTATTGAGCAACTTGGAAGAGCTACCTCACAGTTTACTGTTCTGGCGAGCTATGAGCCAGTGGATCGGAGGCATGGGAGTAGTTGTATTCTTCGTTGCCATACTGAACTTTCTAGGAGCTAGTGCTAAAATGCTTTACGCCAATGAAGCTTCTGGATCCTTATCGGACATCGAGGAAGGACGCGTTCAAAGAGCAGTGTTGCGAATCGTCTACGTGTACGCTGGCCTGTCATTGCTTTGCGCCCTAGCTTATCATATCGGGGGAATGAACTGGTTTGATGCGGTCTGCCATATGTTCACTACGGTCTCTACGGGGGGATTCAGTACGCGCACTGCCAGTTTCGCGGCTTTCGAAAGCCCTCTCATTGAATGGATCGCCATCGTGTTCATGATTCTGGGTTCGATCAGCTTTTTTCTTCTCCTTCAAATTCTAAAGTGTCGTTTCAGTAACATAAAAAAGAATACAGAATTTAAAGCCTATTTGATCATTCTCTCTTGCAGTATAATAGCTGTCTTCGGAGCTATTTATTCCACGGAGACGATTTCCGGTTTCCATGATGCACTGCGCGGCGCAACGTTTCAGGTAGTATCCATAGTCACAACCAGCGGATTTGCTACTGAGGATTTCGCGAGCTGGCCAGGTCTGCCACAGGCCTTTTTGCTTATTTTAATGACGATCGGAGGCTGCTCCGGTTCGACATCCGGAGGCATCAAGGTGGTCCGTTTCGTAGTTTGCGTAAGAATGTGTCTTATCAGCGTCGAGCGGTCTATTAGAACTCGAGTTATTCGACAGGTGAAAATAAACAATAGAGGGCTGAATGAGCAGGCGGCCCAGGATATTATTATTTACTCCGTCCTCACATTTACACTCTTGCTCGCCTCCATTTTGATCATCTCGATTTTCGAAAATAAGCATCAATTGGATACGATAATTAGCGCGGCCCATGCCTGCTTTTTCAACATAGGGCCGGGGTTCAAGGAGGTAGGTCCAACCCAAACCTACGATTTTCTGCACGATTACACGAAAATATTCCTTTCGCTTACCATGATCATGGGTCGTCTTGAGCTTTACGCTATTCTCGCCCTTTTCTCCCCATCCCTGTGGAAGCGCTTCAAGTAGGCCGGCCATTCCGGAAAACAAAAAACGCGACCTCAAGAAAGGTCGCGTCAAAATTGGTTGATTTGGTTTGTGTTATTCGTCGCCGTCGTCGCCGATCGCCTCAACGGGGCAGCCTTCAAGAGCTTCCATGCAGAGATCTATGTCTTCTTGAGATTCTGGCTGGTTGTAAACAAACGAGAAGGCTTCATCGTCATTACGTTTAAAAAAGTCTGGCGCGGTTTCACGGCAGAGATCGCAATCGATGCACTGCTCATCCACGTAAAACTTTCCAGCCACGTTGTCCGGCCACTTGTCGTCTTTTTCTGCCATAATGCGCGTATATCGACATTTGATTAAATTCTGTCAAGCGGTACCGACTAAATGCGAAAGAAAAAGCTTTCTAAATTCGGTCCAGATATGGCTGAAGGCGATCAAGCGTTTTTTGGACTGCTCCTCGACTCTCTTGATGCCACTTGAGACCTGCGGCGCTCATGGAAGATCGGAGTTTAGAATCATTACTAAGATGAATGATTTCCGTAATAGCTGCTTGTTCATCAACAACTTGCATTGCGGCTCCATAATCCAGAATCTGCTCAAGGATCCCCGGAAAATTTCTCATTCCAGGGCCAAACAGCGTGGGGACGCCAAGAGCGCAGGCTTCAACAGGTGTTTGCCCTTCGTTCTCGGGAGGCAGACTTTTTCCAATAAAGGCGAGGTCGGCAAGCTGGGTGAGGACCTTCAGTTCGCCGTGGGTATCGGCCACCAGGATGTCCACTCGGCCGCTGGGTTCTCCTGAAGTTTTAAAATGAGTCACAAAATCCGAGGCATGACTAACGAGAAGCTTTGCGATCTCATCACGACGCTCGGCATGACGCGGCACCATCAGTAGTCGAGCACAAGGATTGCTGGCGCGAAGCTGCCGGAAAGCTTTCACGAGCATTGTCTCCTCAGCTGGCCAGGTTCCCGAGCCCAGCAAGACAAATCCATCTCCCAGTCCCCATACGTTTTTCAAGGCCCTACGATCATCTGCTTCAAGAACCGGCTCGATGTCTCGATCAACCTTAAGATTCCCGGTTACCGAAATGCGATTTTTGTCGAGGCCGATCGATTCGAAACGGCTTTTATCTCTTTTCGATCCCGCAAGAATCTCAGTGAGATGTCCTATTTCTTTTCGGGCAAAAGGAGCAAATTTGGATACGTATTTGTAGGAGCGATCCGAGAGGCGGGCGTTCACCAGGAATACTGGCGTGCGTCTCTTTCCGGCTTGGTGAAAGTGTTCAGGCCACATTTCCGTTTCCATGCAAATCGCCATGTCAGGCCGAACCGTATTCCAGACATTTCGGCAAAAAGGCCAGAAATCTAGCGGGAAATAAGCGAGTTCGATCAGTTCATGACTAAATTTCTCTTTAGCCGCCGCGTATCCAGTGCTTGTCGTCGTTGTAAGGAAAATCTCATTACGAGAATCATTGGAGAGTTTCTTTAATAGAGGTTCGAGAGCGAGTATTTCTCCTAGGCTCACAGCCTGTATCCAAATTCTACGGTTGTTTTTTTTCTTTTCCGGAACCTTCAGGCCCATTCCAAAACGCGTTGCGAATTTCTCTTTGTATCCACCGCGACGACGCATCTTGAGAAGATAGAAGGGCGAGGAAAGCAAAGCTATAGGAGCGAAGATTATCCTGTAAATCCAGATAAACACCGGAAAGCTTAGAAGCTAGTTTCGAAAGAGAAGGCAAGACCTCCCATGATTTGCGAATGATTTTAAGAAGAATCAGAAGGCAGACTTCCAACACAGGAGTTTTGACAGAGAGAAACGAGCCTTTATCCTAGCCGCCTCAAACCTATGGATCATCTGCATGCCTATTGGAGAATGGAATACGTTACCCAGGAGAAACCTCCTGAAGCCAGGCATCCATTTGTAGATCTGCCAAATCTGGGGGATGACAAAGCCGCGCTTATCGTCAGCCGAGAACAACACAGCTTCATCTTGATGAACCGCTACCCCTATAATCCAGGTCACCTCTTAATCTTGCCCTATCGTGAAGTTCCTGAACTAGAAGATCTTACAGGCGAAGAGCGAAGCTGCTTTCTAGAGGCAACCATTAAGGCTAAGAAACTGCTTTCCCAGGCTCTCAAGCCCTCGGGCTTTAATGTCGGCCTAAACCTCGGCAGTGCGGCCGGAGCTGGCGTCCCCAAGCATCTGCATATGCATGTGGTTCCTCGTTGGACAGGAGACACCAATTTCATGCCAGTGCTTGGATCGACCCGAGTGCTATCCCAGTCGCTTGAGGAGATGTGGGAGCATCTGAAATCGCTATGCGAAAAGCTGGACTAATAGCGATCGAACGTCCTTTATAGCCCGCTTTTTCTATATGGCGTCGCGAAAGCTCTATTTCGACAATCCCAGACAACTTAGCCTCCTTTACTGCGACAAGGAGGAGAATCTTCAGTACGTAGAGGAGTGTTTCAACGTCACCCTCGTAACCAGAGACGGTTGGATCCAAATAGACGGGGACGAAGCGGACATAAATAAAGGGGCTCTCGTTTTCGAGCTGCTGAAGGAAGCTCGCGAGCAAGGCCTGGCGATTAAAAATTCCGATTTCAAGGGAGTTGTCGATGGCGTAGCCCGTGGTTTGGAAGAAGAACTACGTTCCCTTTACGACGAGGCAACCGTAATCAAAACACGCCGTAAAAGCATTGTACCCAAGACGATAGGTCAAAAGCAGTACCTGCAATCGATTCAAAATAACGACATCGTTTTCGGCATAGGACCGGCAGGTACGGGTAAAACCTACCTTGCAGTCGCTGCGGCTGTTTCACATCTCATCGAAGGCCGTATAAAAAGATTGATATTAAGCCGACCCGCCGTGGAAGCTGGGGAAACTCTCGGCTTTCTGCCCGGCGATCTGCAGGAAAAGATCCTTCCTTACCTAAGGCCCTTGTATGACGCGCTTTACGACATGCTTGATCGCGAGGATGTCGCGAAACTAATCGATAAAGGAGTCATCGAAATCGCTCCTCTCGCCTACATGCGTGGGCGAACTTTGAGTGAATCTTTCGTCATTTTGGACGAAGCTCAAAATACAACGTCGGAACAGATGATGATGTTTTTGACAAGACTAGGCAACGACAGCAAAATGGTGATTACTGGGGATTTGACTCAAATTGACATTCCCCGATCACGCCAGTCCGGTCTTCTAGAAGTCAAAGAAATACTCAAGTCATTGAAAGGCATAAATTTCCACTATTTCCAATCAACGGATGTGGTTCGGCATCACCTCGTGCAGAGAATCATCGAGGCCTACGATGCGTTTCGCTCCTCCGAGAAATAGGTCTCGCGGTTGACTTGCCAAGAGACCGATATTTGAATCTTTTCTCCTAAATAACGTCCAACCCGCATGCCTCTTTCCGAGCAATTCAAGGCGTTGATCGCTCGCTTCTTTTCTAAGAAGCGGATGCGCAAGACCGAGACTTCGTCCTCGTTCCTGACGTTCTTGGAAAACAGCAAGCTGGTGTCTTTGCTGATCTTCGTGCTGAGCGTGGCTCTGATTGTGGTCATCAGCTTTGTAGGCGTTCGCTCTTCAAACTACCAGCTGCTGGAAAATCAATATTCTACAATTCGCATCGTAGCAGCTGAAACGTTCTCCTACCCTAGCGATATTCTGACAGAGAGAGAGCGGGAAAGGCTGCTAAACGAAGTTCCTCAAGTCTTCGATATCGACATGCAGCCCTACGAGGCCTTCGACGATCATATAAGGCAGCTGCTCGTAGACATGGAACGCTTTTCAACCGTGGAAGAGGATCTTTCGGCAGCGGCGGCGGAAAACATGATACGGGAGATCGCGGAGAATTTTAACGCCAAAGGCAACTACCGTCTATCGGAGGCGGACCTGACTAACATTCTGGAATTCGCCGATCTGGAAACGCGTAATGAATTGATCGATACAGGTTTGATCAGCTTGCGCGAAAGCTATAAACTGGGGATTTACGACCGGAATGACAACAGCTTCATGTTTGGCAACGATTCGGTGGCATTGATCAATCGAGAAGGCAGTATCAGCCAAAGACGTCTGGAGTCTACCGAAGACGCCCTTACTTCGCTTCGCATTGCTTTAAATGCGGCAAATGTGCCGCCGAACGTAGCCGCCGCTTACAACCGACTGTTTCGCGATGGGGTTCAACCCAACCTGAAACGAAACGAAGGCGAGATGGAACAGATCCGTCGTCAGCTTCAGGATTCACTCGAGCCAGTCATTGTTCGCGTTGAAAAAGGCGCCAGTATCATCGAACCGAATACAGAAGTAAGTGCAGAGCAATTCGAACAGCTCACCGCCTACCGTCAACATTCAGCTAGCCAGAACTCGGCCCAATTCGACCTGCAGTTAGTCGGGCGCATGCTTCTCGTGCTCGCTATGCTAACGGCAGCTACTTTCTATATTCGCCTCGAAGACAAGGAAACGCTGCAAAGCAATGGTCGCCTCGGACTGCTAGCATCAGTTGTCATCATTAACTTGCTGCTGATTCGTACCTGTTTCCAACTCGGCAGCTTTGAACTCTTCCTCTACGATAGCCGCCTTTCCGCCATACTGCCATACATAACGCCCACAGCTTTGGCTCCCATCATCGTGGCTATTCTTATGGGCAGTCGACCTGGACTCCTGACAGCCTTGATGATCAGCCTCTTTACGGCAGTCATGTTTGGCGAGCGCCACGACCTTTTCGTCATGTCGTTTCTGGCCTCGACCGTAGCGATTTTCGTGTGTCGCAATGTTCGTAAACGTGGCCGCGTGGTGATGGGCGGGGTCGCCGCAGGGGTCTGTATCGCAGCCTTCACGCTACTCTACAATACTGTCGATAGACTGCCCTCGGAAACGATTTTTAAACAGCTATCGGCTGGCTTGTTAACCGGAATGCTCCAAGGCGTTTTGATTGTAGGTATCCTCCCAATACTTGAAGGCATCTTCAAACGCACGACGGATATCACTTTGCTCGAGCTAAGCGACTACAATCACCCGATTCTGCGCCGCATGCAGCTTGAAGCTCCTGGCACTTGGCACCACAGCCTTATGGTAGCGAACCTTGCTGAGAACGCCTGTAACGTGGTCGGCGGCAACGCCCTCCTCGCCCGCGTAAGCTGCATGTTCCATGATATTGGCAAGCTGGTTAAACCAGAATACTTCACAGAAAACCAACTCGATGGGCATAATCCTCACGACGAAAAAACCCCGTCGTTCAGCGCCCTGATTATCAAGAGCCACGTTAAGGAAGGCGTGGACCTCGGACTGACCTACAAGCTCCCAAGACCCATCATCGACATCATCCGCCAACACCATGGCACCAACCTCATCCGCTTCTTTTACCACAAAGCTGTAAAGCAAGCAGAGGGTGGCGAACAAGACGGCGCCACCGTGCAGGAATCGACTTATCGCTACGATGGGCCCAAACCACAATTTAAGGAAAGCGCTATCATTCTTCTGGCAGACTCGCTCGAAGCGGCCAGTCGTTCGCTGTCCAAGGTGACTTCCCAAAATGTGGAAGAACTCGTAGAGCGTATTTTCAATCTGAATATCGAAGACGGCCAGCTCGACGACAGCCCCTTAACCATGGCAGAACTGGCTAAGATCAAAGAGAGCTTCATATTCACCTTGCTCAATTCACTCCATTCGCGCATCGCATACCCAGCCCCTCAACAGGATCTGGCGCCGAGCAAGAAATCGAATGAGAGAAAATCCGAGCGAGTCGAAGCGAGCGTTCGTCACTAGTCACTGCCCCCAGCTTGACTATAGCGAACAGGAAATTCTCGATCTCATAAACTTGCTTGATCAACAAGGAGCCTTTGACGCTCCTACTGGCGAACTCTCCATCGCTTTTGTAGAAAAGGACAGGATAAGCCAACTCCATAAGCAATTCATGGATGATCCCACTCCGACAGATGTCATCACGTTTCAGGGGGACATCGAGGATGCCGTGGCAGGGGAGATCTGCGTTTGCCCTGAAGTGGCGCAGGACTACACCGCAGCCAACAACAAGAACTTCAGCGAAGAACTTACTCTGTACCTGATTCATGGATACCTACATCTTTGTGGATTCGATGACCTCGAAACAGAAGACCGCTCCGAAATGAGAAATGCGGAAACGCAAGCGATGGAGCTGGTCAAACAATCCAACGCTATACCGACGTTTACTATCAGAGACGTCTAAATCGACATGGATCTGGACCCGCTTAGCTCCTTTGCTTCGAGACACGCCCGCAAACTCTACGTTGGCGTTTACGCTGCAGCTGTCATTTACTTTATCGCTAGTGTGGCGAGTTATTACGACTCTCGCTTCGGGTTCACCAGTCTAGCTCATTTCGGCTACTCCAAAATCGAGACCCAGAACCAAGCCCTGCTGAGAACCAGTCATTATATTCATCCCAACAATTCCGGATTCGAGGGCCAGTTTTACGCGGCCAATGCTCTTCAGCCATTTGGGGAAGCGGAATCGGTATCTAATTTTCATCTAAGACGTATCCTTTTTTCTTGGACGGCTTTTGTATTAGGCACAGGAAATCCAGATTGGATTCTTCAAGCCTACTGTATCCAAAATTTTATCTTCTGGCTCGGATCAGCCTGGTTGTTGCTTTATTGGTTCCCGCCAACACATTGGCAAAATCTTATCCGCTACTTGGGCACACTGTTCTCTCTCGGCATGGTGAGCAGCTTGCAATTCGCTTTGCTCGATGGTCCTAGTTTGTTTCTCATTTTGCTGGCCATGCGTTGGCTCGAGAGGGGTCTGCCATGGCTGGGAACGATCGCTCTGGGAATCGCCGGACTGGGGAAAGAAACCAATCTGCTAGCTGCCGCCAGTCTGGCAGAATCCGGCAGTGAAACGAAAAGCGTTTCGAGAATCATCATCACCGCAGTCCCTCTGACCGTCTGGATCGCATGGATAGTCATTTCCCTAGGTTCGCCTTCGAGTCATTTGCCTGATCGGCAATATATTGATTTTCCGCTCTTGGGCTTTGCGAAAGCCATACTGGGAAATCTTAAGGATGCCGGAGAAACGTCCTTTCCCGCATCGTTTTATTTAAAACTCGCGCTGATGATAGCGATCGTCATCCAGGGCTTCTACCTACTGGCAATTGTTAAACAAGACAGCCTCTGGCGAAGATTGGGGATCGCCTACTGCGTGATTCTCGCCCTAACAGGGAAAGATCTTTGGCTAGATGAGCAAGCGACCATTCATAGAATCGGTCTTCCACTACTCCTATGCTTCAATGTACTGTTCACGAGGGACAACCGATTTTTCTTGGTTCTAGTTTTAGCGAACATCTCGTCTCTTATAGGAGTAAGCCAACTAGATCTTCCAAAAATCGAAAATCAAACAAGGATGTCCGGCGATGTAGGGATTGTTTACGATTTCGATCAACGAGCGTATCGAGACATCAAATTCGAAGAGGGCTGGTATATAGAAGAGAGATCGAAGAAGCGCTATTGGCGCTGGTCGAGTGGAACTGGATCGATCACCGCGCTTAATTCAACGGATGAAAATATAGCCGGGTCGCTCAATTTCATCCTGAAAACGCTCAATAGCCGTGAGCTAATCGTTTCTGTTAATAACAACGAGGTATGGCGCTATCTGACCGAAAGTGGTTACTCGGAAAAACTGAGAGTTCCTATTACTCTACTGCCGGGAGAGAATGTAATTAAAATCGCCTCGCCACAATTAGCCAGTCGCATCAGTCCCGATCCTAGAGCTCTCAGCTTCGCTCTATACGATTTCGATTTGGAAGTTCGCTACGAATCCCAAACCCATTAATTTCTCCTGATCGCTATAGAGGCTGACCTTGGTCAGTCCCGCGTCTATAGAGCTCTGGGGATGCGGGGGACGGCGACAAGCGTCGCCCCTACTCTGGTAATGCGAACTTTTGGAAAGTCTCTAAGCAATCAAATCCATAAATTTTTCAGATCTTAAGATGGCCGGGTCGACGCCTCTTTGACGCATCTCTCTCAAGCTAAGATCCTTGTCTCGCTTGGCCAACCTACGGCCAGATGAGTCACGGACAAGGGGACAGTGATAGAAGTCGGGAATATCGAAATCCAGAGCCTGGTACAAAAGAATCTGACGCGCAGTAGACATAAGTAAATCCTCGCCTCGCACCACTTCGGTTATGGCCATGGCGGCATCGTCAACCACCACAGCCAACTCGTAAGATGGAATCCCATCCTTTCGCCAAACCAAAAAGTCTCCGAATTCTTTTCCAGCTACAAAAGTTCGAGGTCCCAAGTTTTTATCATGAAACGCGATCGGCGTTCCATCGGGAACCCGGAAACGCCAATTGACGCCAAGAATGTCTTCTTCACCAGAAAATGAGTCCGCCTTCGAGCGGCAGGTTCCAGGATATAAAGGTTCGCCACCCTCCTCATGAGGGGCAACAGCGGCCAGTTGAACGTCTTTGCGCGAACAATCGCAGGGAAAAATCAGATTCCTACGCCTCAAAACCTGCAGCGCCTCAATGTATTGAGGTAATCGTTCGCTCTGCGAATAAGGCCCGAACGAACCACTCACGTCGGGCCCCTCGCTCCAGCGAAGCCCCGCCCAATTCAAATCTTCGGCTAAAGAAGCAATAAATTCTGGCTTACAACGATCACGATCCAGATCTTCGACACGTAAAATCAAGATCCCTTGAGCTGCTTCCGCCCTACTTTGAGCTGTTAGAAAAGTCCGAGCATGTCCGAGATGCATGCAGCCAGTAGGCGTCGGAGCAAGACGGCCTCTGTAACGACGGCCAGCTATTTCTTCAGGCATAGAACCCTTTAAAATTAGCGAAAGCTTACAAGTAAAGGCTCTCATAAGGTGAAATTGAACAAGGTTAGACTAATCTTTCTGAAAGTTTTGCTTGCGCGAAGTCTAATTCGCGTCATTAATCAGTAATAACACTGGACTGAAACAGCATCTAAATGATGAATACACCGCGCTCCCATAAGAAAATGATCTGCCTCAATGTGGCGAATGTAGGGCGTGCCTATAGACACTGATTAACTTTCAGCCAAACAGCGCCCGCGTCACAAAAGAAGCAACAGCGGGTCGCTAAAGACTTTCCCTCCCATCCCTATGTGGCCCGCTTTCTCGAAAAGCGGGCCGTTTTTTTGCCCAAATTCCATAGGAAACACTTTCACTCTTCTTCTCACCAACTAGCTAATCCACACAATTCTGATTCGAGGGAATGAACACCCAGCTGCATAATAGCCAGGGCGGAGCTACACCCGCCTATCGCCTTATTTGGAATCTAATCGGCAACGAACGCCTAACCTACGGAATCGCTGCTTTAGCTCTTTTTCTCGCCACCGCCTTCCAATTTTTCGTACCGTTGATCGGTAGCGCGACGATTGACTTTGTCCTAACCGAGCAGAAAGCGGATGCCAATCCGCTGCTGAAGTATGTCATTGCAATAATAGGAGGACCAGGGCTGGTGAAAAACCACCTGTGGCTGCCTGCGCTTGGAATGCTGGGATTCGCCATCATCGGAGGCGCCTTCAGCTTTATACAAAAACGAAGAGCCTCCATAGCATCCGATGGAATCTGCAAACGGCTTAAGGATCAGCTCTACAACCACATCCAAAGGATGACCAATCGGTATCTGGACCAATCCCAGACGGGAGACCTTTTACAACGCTGTACTTCCGACATCGAAACCATTCGCCTCTTTCTCGCGGCTCATGTAGTAGAAATCGGCAGAGCCTTGATCCTGCTGGTAACGGTTCTGCCCATCATGCTCATCATGAATGCGTGGCTGACTCTGGCATCCACTTTTATGATACCGTTCATCGTGCTCTTCGGGTACTTCTACTTCAAACGGGTAAAGAAGATATTCAAGGAAGTCGACGAATCGGAGGGTCGTCTCACCGCCGTGGTACAGGAAAACATCACGGGAATCCGCGTCGTTCGAGCGTTTGGCAGACACGATTTCGAGATCCGAAAATTCGCCACACCTAATCAGGAGTATCGCGACACCAGCCTCAGACTCACGCGTCTTATGTCCATGTTTTGGGCTCCCTCTGACATGATGAATCTGACCCAGATCGGTATCGCTCTAGTAGCGGGCACTTACATGGCATTGCAGGGAATGACCACCATCGGAACTTTGTTCGGCTTTCTAGCATTGCTAAACATGGTCCTTTGGCCCGTTCGCATGATGGGTCGCATTTTAACAGACCTAGGCAAGACCATCGTGGCTCTCAATCGTATCAACGAAATCCTGACAGAACCCATTGAAACCGAAAAGGATTCCGTCAAAATCAGACCAGAACGCCCAACTTCCGGTCGCATCGCAATGCGGAATGTCACGTTCTCGCATTCTGAGAGCGATACGACGGTTGAAAACATAAATTTCGCCGTCGAACCAGGCGAAACGCTCGCCATTCTCGGTCCATCCGGAGCGGGCAAATCCACCTTAATGCATCTTTTGCTTCGCTTCTATGACTGCGATAGCGGTGAAATCCTGCTGGACGGTTTCGATATTCGCGAGTTGGAGCGCCAATACGTGAGAGAACAGTTTGGCGTGGTCCTGCAGGAACCGTTTCTCTATTCGCGATCAATCAAGGAAAACATCCGTTTCGGCAACCAGGTAGCAAAGGAGAGCGAGATCTATGAAGTCGCTCGACTCGCTAGTATCCACGATACAATCGCGCGATTTTCCGATGGCTATGATACGGAGATAGGAGAAAGGGGGATCACCCTTTCAGGAGGACAACGTCAGCGGGTGGCCATTTCTCGGGCCTTGCTCTCCAATCCTCCCATCCTCCTTCTCGACGACGCCCTAAGCGCCGTTGATAACGAAACGGAATCAGCTATCATCGACGCATTGAAAAATCGCCATGGAAAGCAAACTACAGTGGTTATCGCGCATCGCCTTTCCACCCTAGCCCATGCCGACAAAATAATCGTAATGGACAAAGGTCGTATCATACAAACGGGTACGCACGATATCTTGACCAGAGAGGAGGGTCTCTACAAACGCCTCTGGGACATTCAGACAAGTTTAGAAGAATCATTTCAAGAGGAGGCCATGAAGGCTTCCTGAACCAAAAGCAATTTCAGCCACGGAGACGCGGAAGGATGATGGAGGGGAAAAACAAATCAGATGGGAACGCTCGGGATTCGAATCAAGAGCGGGCCAACTCCGCGTTCTCCGTGGCCTATTTTTTCGACCAATGAGTCAACCATACATAGAAGACGAATTTCGCAACAAACTGGACCTGGATCTCTGGAAACGGATTTTCAGATTCGCCTTAAAACATAAGCGACTGCTTATCCCGCTAACGTCCTCGGCCCTTTTGCTGAGCGTCGTGGAAGCATTTTTTCCATTCGCAACCAAAGTAGCCATAGAAATCGTAGAACAGGGGCGTCCCGTAGTGGAAGTTTGGAAACCAGGAGCAATCTATCTAATGCTCGCTACGATGCTAAGCGTCCTGGTCTTGATTTTTATCAGATGCGCCGGCGGGATTTCTCACCACATCAGTCACGATATTAAACGCGATTGTTTCAAGCGACTGCAAGAGCTGGAATTCGCTTTCTACGACGCTCAACCGACCGGTTGGCTCATCTCTCGCTTAACAGCTGATTGCGACAGGCTCTCGCGTATCTTGGCCTGGGGTTTCTTGGACCTGGTTTGGGGCGTCTTTTACGTTTTGGCCATGTCCGCAGTGATGCTCGCGATCCATTGGAAATTAGCGCTTGTAGTGCTATCAACCATTCCGCCCCTTATTATCATCAGTCGTTTTTTTCAAAAGCGAATGCTCCTGACTTCGAGACAGATCAGGAAGCACAACGCCCGTATCACCGCGTCGTACAATGAAGGCATTGCAGGTGTGAAAACAACAAAGACCCTAGGGAGGGAAACACGCGCCCTTGACGAGTTCAAGGGTATGTCTAGCGACATGTATGGCGCCTCGGTTCGAAGAGCCATGCTCGGGGCCATATACTTGCCACTGGTAATGACCATAGGCAGCATCGGCTCCGGCTTGGCCTTGTGGTACGGCGGTCAGGGAGCCTTGAATGGCGCGATCACGCTCGGAACGTTGGTAATGTTTATCAGCTTTGCCGGGAATTTCTTCTTTCCAATCAACCAAATAGCCATGGTTCTGGCGGAAATGCAAGGAGCTCAAGCGGCAGGTGAACGGGTAATGGGGCTATTGGCTACGTATCCGAAAATCAAGGATTCGGATAACGTAAAAGAACGTCTAGTGACCTATGAAAAACAAGCCCGTGAAGATCCAAACCTAGCTCCCGACGGGTATCCTCACATCATCAACGAAATCGAATTCCGAAATATCGGTTTTTCCTACAATGAAAAGGAAACCGTGCTACATGATTTCAACCTGACAGCCAAACGAGGTCAGACCATAGCCTTGGTGGGGCCAAGCGGTGGGGGCAAGTCCACCATTGTCAGCTTAGTGTCCCGCTTCTACGAACCGACCAAGGGGCAGCTGTTAATAAACGGAGTCGACTACCGCAATCGAAGCTTGGATTGGCTACAAGGACAGCTAGGCATCGTCTTGCAGACGCCACATCTATTCAACGGATCCATCACGGAAAACATTCGCTATGGGAGATTAGAAGCAACGGACGAGGAGATTGTCGAAGCGGCCAAGCTCGTGAATGCCCACGAGTTCATCATGAAGTTGGATGACGGATACGAAACAAAAATTGGCGAGGGCGGAGCTCTTCTCTCGACTGGAGAAAAGCAGCTTGTCTCCTTCGCAAGAGCATTAATCGCCAATCCGCAAATCTTCATCATGGACGAGGCTACTTCATCTATCGATACTGAAACGGAGAAACTCATCCAGGACGGCATGCGAAACGTCTTTGAAGGCCGTATCAGCTTTGTCATTGCTCACCGGCTTTCAACCATACGTTCAGCGGACCAGATTCTCGTCGTCCAAAAAGGAGTGATCGAAGAGCAGGGAACCCATGAGGAACTCTTAGCCAATCGAGGTCATTATTACGAGCTCTACGTTAACCAGTTTCGCCGTGAGAGAGTTAGAGCCGAGCTGGAAGCAAGCTAGTCGAGCGTCCGATTTCGCATCGCGACTATGAAAGCTGTTAAGATAGAAGAACTCATCGAAGCCACCTACAATCCCGATAGCAAAGAACGCAAAGCGGCCGCCAGAGAACTATGTCCGTGCGAGATAAAGGCTTATATTCCAGAAATATGGGATCGACTCATCGAGCTAGCCGATGACCCGGATGACGATGTACGTAAAATTGTACTACATACTCTGATTGATGGTTCACCGAGACAACGCGAACAAGATATAGTAGCTTCGATTGAGAAATTCCAACGAGACCAGAACGTGAAAATATCACGCCAAGCAAAAACGATTTACGCCCGGTATCAGCGAACGAGGCGTATCAACCAAAAGACTACCTAGACTTGGAGCATTCATGAGAAGCCTGCACGTAGACGAGTTCAACCACGACGACTGTGCCAACGAGTACGACGAAGACGTCAAAAACGAAAAGAAAGACCCTATAAGAGCTGGTTATGAAGCTACGCTTCAGTGGGTCGTGGATAATGCGAACTTAAGCAAGGAGTCACGCGTTCTTGAATTAGGATCCGGCACTGGAAATCTAACTAGAAAGATAGAAGCATGTGGGGAGATTGTCTGTGTTGATATTTCGACAGAGATGGAGCAAGTCGGCAGACCCAAGCTAAGTCATCTCGAAAATCGCTCATTCATCGTGGATGATATTCTGGAAGTTTTGATAAAGGATATTGGATTTTTCGATACAGTTATCAGTACCTATACAGCTCATCATTTGGTCGAAGGAGAAAAGAAACTGTTCTTCAAGCGAATTTGGAATCGATTGCGGCCTGGGGGACTTGCCGTCTTTGGGGACTTGATGCTGGATACCGAGGCATCCAAAAAAATTAAAATCGATTACTATCGGAATAACGGGGACGAGAAAACCGCTATTGCCATCGAGGAAGAGTTTTTCTGGATAGTGGATAAATCGGTGCTGGAAATGGAGAAAGCGGGTTTCGATCCGGTTGATGTAAAACGATTCTCAGACCTTTCATACGGAATCAAAGCGAAGAAGCCAGCGAGCTAGTCCAATGAGTCGCAAATAGCGGGATTGAGGCTTACGGCAGCAAGCCATAGCCTTGGGCGAATGATGGTCCTCAAACCTCCGAAAGGAGCGAAAATATTCACGAGCTCACAATAAAAATCCATGGTCTCACAACCATGGCTACAAAGTAGCAATGCTCGTAAGAGCCTTGATTCTCTAAGCTTTGCAAATTATGCCAGCCGCTATCACAAATTGAACCATTGTAGACGCGATCGCTGATCGCGTTACGCGGTCAACGACTGAGTCTACAGCTCATCCGACTGAATGAGAAGTGTACAATTTATGACCGCTTCTCGTGTATTAGAAACGTCTCAGACGTTCTGAAATGAAAGGTACAAACAGGCTTTTACTCTATACGCAGCTGTCGAGTCAGCCAAAGTATCCCACTGAGAACTACGCCAGGCCAGATGACCAAGGCTGGCTGTGTCATGACGTGCTTTTGATGAGCATGAAGCAGCGAACCAAGTTCGGCCCAGTTTGGATCTCCCGCCATGCCAAGAAAGGTTAGCGCGCTCATTTCAAGTATGGCAATTGCCAATACGATTTTCCAAAGCTCGAAAAGTTGAAGCTTTAGATTGGGCAAAATCGAGAAGAAGAACACATGCCAGACGTCTCCTCCAATGGCTCGGCTCGCTTCAACATGGGTTGCAGCTTTTTGCTCCAGCCAGAGAACGCGCAGTTGCCGGAAAGCGAAAGGAGCGCCGGCCACACAAATAGCCAAGGTCAAAGTGTAGGGCGATCGATTGAGAAAAATAAGAAACAGTAGCCCCATAAAAATGACTGGCATAGCAATTCCAAGGGAAACCATTGATCGTAGAATACGACTGCCCAGTCGTCCGGAATTCTGCTCCAGGACAAGCAGAATGGCTGATAAAAGAAGTACCCCTACACTGGCAACTAATCCAAACCAAACCGAATTGGCTGCTCCTCGCCAAACGCGGCTAAAGGCGTCTTGACCTAGTTGATCGACTCCGAGCAAGTGAGGCCAAGCCAAAGCCTTCCCCCAATACTCGAGGTACCCTTGGTGATAGGGATCGAACGGCGTGTAGAAAAATCCAACCAGTATGAAGATAAAAAACGTAATGATAAGATGATTACGATACTGAGCCATCAGGTTTCTTCCTCCTTTTCCGATTCAAACGGATCCATCCACTGAGCCAGAATGTCCGAAAGGAAAGCGACAACGAAAACGAGCAGTATCAGCATCATCAGTACGTTTCTGGCGATAAACACATCACGCTCGATGATAGCGGAAACAAGATAGCGGCCAATCCCCGGCCAGGAGAATACCGTCTCGGTCAGAAAAGCCCCTCCTAACAACGCCCCGAAAGTAGTACCAATCACCGTGATGACAGGCGCGCTCGCTACACGAAGAAGATGGGAAAAGACAATTCGCGCATTTCCATAGCCACGGGCCTTCAAGGAAACATAAAGAGCCTCGATAGAAGGTTCACCCAGGCGAGCGTAAAGGACACTGGAAACACTAGCAGCCGGGAAAACCGCGAGACAACAGGAGGGCAAGACCAAATGCCTCAAAGCGGCAGAGAAGCTAGCCGCATCTCCAGCAATGAGACTGTCAAGGAGCAGCAATCCCGTAATCGCTTTGGGGGGCACTAGCATGAGATCGAATCTTCCGCCCGCAGGAAACCATCCAAGCCAAAGAGCGCCCAAAACCAGAAGCAGCAGTCCTATCCAAAAAATGGGGACAGTCAGACCAACATTGCCTAGCGAGAGGGCTATGGTCTTGCTGACTCGGGTTTCACTGATACGCGCATAGAGAGCAATGGAAGCTCCAGCAAAACAGCCAACGGCCAAAGCGAGCAAGCCGAGTTCAATCGTCGCAGGAAAAAAAAGGCCCACATCCTCCAAGGAGGCTCTCCCGGTGAGCAAACTCTCGCCCCAATCGCCAGAAACGAACTGCTTGTTGAATGAAAGGTATTGAGAAAGCCAAGGACGATCTAGGCCCAGTCTTTCTCGTTCCTGCACGATCAGCTGCGGATCCGGATGTTTGCCAAATTTTAGAGCAATCGGATCTTCAGGCATCGCCTTGATCGCAACGAAAAGAGCCAAGCTCGCCATGAAATACACGGCAAACAATAAGAGGAGCTTCTTTAGAACGTATCTAGCCAAAACAAAACTATCGCAGCATTAGAGGCTCTCCATCGCTGTCAAGCAAGCCACACTACGCGAGGACGTAGCGATGATCGTAAGATCATTGATCAACGCTCTCACGAGCGTTGTCACTTTTAAGTCTTATCCCAGCCAGCCTAAGTTCTCCAATTTTCTGAATCTCAAAACCCTCATAGTCGCTATTCATGGCAAAAAGATCATCACTATGCACAAGAGGCAGAATAGGAAGGTCCTGTCTCCATTTTTCAAGGACTTGACTATAGACATTTGCTCTCTGATCGAGCGAGGTAGCAGCTCTGCCCGCTAAAAGCAATCGATCCATCTCCTCGTTGCGATAGAAACTATAGTTCGTAGCCGAACCCTTCTCAGCAGCCCAACTTGCGAAAAACACGCTGAGAAAATTATCCGCATCGCCATTGTCCCCCACCCAGCCAATCAATCCAGCCTCGAACTCTCCGTTCCGCAAAGCATGCAACTGGGCCTTAAAATCGCTCGAAACAACTCTGACTGGCAGTCCAATCTCTTTGAGCTGACCTTGAATAAAGGTAGCTATGGTGAGCGGCTCAGGAAAATAAATACGCGGAGCATTCATAACCAGAATCTCCAGCGGCGTATCAAATAAATGGAGATGAGGCTCGATGAGCTGGCGAGCTTTGGCGAGATCCAAAGGAATGGGCTGCTCGACTTCCGGATAGCCTGGAAATCCCTTCGGAACCGGATAGTGAGCCGCTCGACCCGCTCCACTCAAAGCGACTTCGGCTAGTTTATCCCTATCGATAGCCAAAGCAATGGCTTCACGGATATCGCGATTCTCCATGCGTGGGCTATCCAGGTTAAACGCCAAATAGCCTACGTTCAGGCCGGCTTCCTGGTAAACGTCAATGGCATCATCGCTCAGCAAAGAAGGTAGTTCCGCCGGAGGAAGCCCGTCCATAGCATGAATATCTCCCGATTTAAGCTGCAAGACGCGAACAGTGTTATCCGGCACAACTTTTATGATGAGGCGTTGCATGGCTGGTTTCACGCCCCAGTAGTCGTCGTTCCGTTCAAGGACGATCGCTTCATTTGGCCGCCAGTCTACGAAACGAAAAGGGCCCGTTCCAACTGGATTTCGTTGCATGGCGTCACCATAAGTATCCAAAGCTTGAGGACTTACTAGAAAAGCTGGAAACACAGCGAGCGAGCTGAGGAGAGAGGCGTTCGGTTTGGCTAGCTTGAATTCCAACTCCATCGGACCAATGGCTTCAACAGAGACAATATCCTGGTATAAGTATTTCCAATACGAAAAGGATGCTACTTTCAAATGACCCGGGTGACTTTCATCCATCTGTCGCTGAAAGCTGAATAGCGCCGTCTCTCCGTTGAGAGGCATTCCATCGTGAAATGCAACGCCGTCACGCAGTTTGAAGCGATAGGTCAGTCCGTCCTCGGAAATGGAATAAGACTCAGCCAGGGCTGGTTCGATCTCCAGCGTACCACTTTTGAATCGAACTAATCCTTCGAAGATTTGCGCGACAGCATTAACGGATTCTCCGTCGTCGACATCAGCTGGATCCAGTTTTTGCGAGTCGCTGCCTCGAGCGAAGATGAAAACGTCGCTTGAGGTTTGCTCGTCCGTCGAGGACGAACAGCCGCCAAGCGCCATCGCGAGAATCGCAAGCGAAATCCATGGAAAAGTAAAAAAACGCCTCCAGACCATTTCAGGAAAGATGTAAAATCGTTCAAACAGCGCAATACCGGATATAAGTCGCGCGTTTGACCAGCGGAATCTTTAAATATGAAAACACTATCATCTTCATTAAAACTCGCGGCCTTGGTTGCGATGATCTTCAGCTTTAGCCAAGCCTTCGCGGGCAGTGGCTCGAAACAGGCTAAAGCCGATGTGGTTGGCATGCTTTTCTACGCGGATTGGTGCGGGTCCTGTCAAATCCTTGATCCGAAAATCGAAACAGCCGAAAAGGCCTTTTCTGGAAAACCGATAACGTTCACGAAACTCGATCTAACCGATAGCAAGACCAGAGCGAAAGCGGAAAAAAATTCCAAAAAGCTTGGGATGGAATCCGTCTTTGCAGAGCACGGAAAGAAGACGGGATTTTTCCTTCTGGTTGATGCAGAGAGCAAAGAAGTGATCAGTAAGATCACGAGGGAATACACTGAAGATCAGATTAAATCCGAAATTAAATCTGCTCTAAAAGCGAAGGCCTAGAGAAAGCGGATTTCGGACTAAACCGTTTTACCAAGGTCGAACGCAAAAGCGTTCGACCTTTTTGCTTAGCTAGCGAGAAGCCATAGCCAATTCAGGCTTATCAAGCTTTCTAAACAGACTTGGGTCAACGCCCAGGCTACCATTCATCCGATCGCGAAAAGCCTGAGACTTTACGAACTCAAGCTTCGAATCGAGTTCTTCATGAAGAGCTTCAACATTTAGACGACCCTTCAGGTCGCTATTGCGAGGATCTGCCATGTACTTCTCAAGATACGCCTTATGCTTGTCCCAAAGCGCGATGTCGTTTGCCACTTTCTGATCGAGACGTTCGCGATACCAATCGCTTTCCTCTAGCGAAGCTCGCGTGAACAACGCCCGTATTTCGGGATCTTTGTAGTCTTTTCCTTCATACTCGCCGTGAGCCATGATATGCAACAAAGCGCGTAGAGGAGGACACGCCATATCTACCGAACCATCCTCGAAATAATTCAAAGCAACGCGTTGCTGCGTTTCCACGATATTGGCAACGCCGTCAACGAAGGTATCAAGGTCTTGCAGCTCGGGGCGAAGCATGAAATCGGGAAAAACGCTTTGCGGATTACCGAAGATGCGTCCGCCAAAAGCCTGCACGAATTCGCGCGTAATGCGATAGCCAAGACGACTTGCCTGAACGAGTTTCCCTTCGTGATTGAAATCCAAGCACGGCTCGAGAAATCCATTTTCGATTAGGTGTTCCGAACGTCTCTCGAACGGACTCATGCGACACCAGATTTCGGGGATAAGCAAACTGATGTCGTGATCGACGCGACATTTCGGCCCTACGCAGCCAGCTGAAGAAGTATAGGCCTCGTAACCGGTAACCAGATACGACACCAAGGCATTGTTCAAATCGATGATCGGCGGGAGCATGTTGAAAGGACCCTTGGTGAGAGCCCCCTCCGAACCAGCTCCAGTGGTAGAAGGCGATTTGCCAGTAAGACTGGCAATGAAATCCATGAAAAGCTCGGGAAGCTCCTGGAAGTGAATCGGATTGTAGACCGCCAGAGAGCGTATCTTCTCTTGCGGAGGATTATTGCGTCTGCCCGGAAGCACTGCGCTAACAGGAAACGGCGCTTGAGCCGTGTCAGGCAATCTTCGATACAATTTGGCTCCAACTTCCGAAAGGTAGGTCGTTCTCTCATCCTCCAAATCCAATCTCGTTTGCAAGTACCGAGGATTTGCCGACGGCTTGCCATCGACAAGACGCGGATTCGAAGATGAAACGACATACTCGGGAGTCGATTCGCGATTGAACGCTACAAGCGTGTCTCGCATAAGCGGAGTAAAGTTGTTAAAACGAATGGCATCGCGTTCCATTTCTTTCGTCTCTTCGCGTTCAAGAGGCTGGTAATTTGAAAAGAACAAACCGGTCTTGGAGAAATCCTTCTCGGTGGTCTTGTCATAGCCGCGATGAATCGCTTCGTCTGGACGCTGAAAGAGGCGGTATTCGCAATTCTTAATAAACTTCAGGGAGGGATGCGCATCGGAGCTTTGATCCAATCCCTTTACGAGCGACGCAGCCACAATCACAGACGAGGAAATATCATCCTCCGTCTGAATCTTGACCGCAGGATGAAAGTCCTTCCTCAGGCTGAAGATTCGCCATGAGCCGTCTTCCGCGAAACCGACTCGTAGATAAGTGCTGGTCAGCATTTGATCGCGATACTTCAGTTCGTTGCCCGGACGGCCATTGACGATATCGACACTGAAACGCTCGCGCCAACCGCTACCCCAATCCGGCTTGTAGAAACGCTTGACTACCAAAGCCAGGTCAATGATGTAACCGGGAATAGACTCTAGCCAATGATTGTAATCTTCACTGTATTCATCGGATGGCGACAATAGTTTTATAACCGAGCCAAGAGAACGATCTTCATGGAGCAATGGTCGCCCGTCTTTTTTCCATAGGCTTTGGTCTTTGAAACGTTGACCGTAATTCCTGTTGATGATTTCCTCGACCAGATCGAAGTCCTTCTTGAAATCCGCGGTGAAAATAGGGCCAACCACAATAGCATCGGCCAAAGGCTTGGATATTTCCGACTTGCCGCCGCCCGATACCGTGCATGGCTTGTGGCAGAACGTTCCCGTAGCTCCTGTTCCAACCAGACGCCAGCGACGCCCTTCCATCGGACGAAACATTTCAACTTTATAGCCGGACGGCAACACATAGGTCACATTGGGACGTAGTTGGAGTTTCTGGACAGCGCCACCCTTTTCCCAAGTGACAGAGGTCTCGTGAAGCGAGATGTGTGCGTCTTGAGGAACGTAGTAAATATTGGGATACTTTTTATCGATAGCGTAACCCTCTTCCTTTTCCTCAACGCTGTCTCCATGCAGCTCGAGCATCTCTTCATAGGTGTGATCGACTTCCTTTATGTATTCGCTGAGCCTGAAATCCTCACCCAAATCATAGCTAGCGAAGGTAAGCGCCCCGCCTGCATGTTCTTCCTCAACGTTGCCAAGCAGATTGGCCGCGTAGGAAATCTGCGTCTTCACCTCCTTCTTGCAATAACCGTAATAGTTATCGGCAATAAGCGTCACGACAACGCCCTGTTGATCACGAGAGGTTACTTTAAACGCAGTCCCATCATTGTATAGCTCGTCCTCGTCCTCCCAGCACATGCCGTCACGCTTTTGTCGCTCCGTGGCGTCCGAAACATGGGGCAAACCAACATCCTTCTTTTTCAAATTGATCAAGTGAGGAGCCAAAACCACACAGCCCGTATGGCCTGACCAATGGCTAATATCCAAGCGAGCGTCGTTCTCTACCAAATACGGATCACCCGCATTGCCGAAGATCGATTCCACAAAATCGAGGTTGCTCACTAGATTTCCGGGAGCGAAAAAACGGACTTCCGTGCGCTTCTCCTTGGTAACGCCAGGAACCATGGGGCAAACAATCGGGCGAAGCAAAAGAGACACGAAGAGACGAGCCTTATTTTCCTGGCAGGCAGTAAAAGGCAACTCTAGCACCGAGTCCGGAGGATTCAAGGCTGCTTCCAGCAGCTTGGCAAACGTCGGAACCGGAACCATTTTCTTGTCTGCCGGAACCGGTAGTCCTTCATCAACTACATGGAAAACGCCCTTAGTAGTGCGCCGATCCTTGGCCGGGTTGTTGATGATACCCTGCTTAACGCGAAAAGAGCTGATGATATCGGATTCAAACTTGTCAGAGTTGGGCGGAAGGGAGAGCGCCCTTGCCATGCCATATCGCTCAAGCACCAAAGCGTTATTGGGAACCCAAGTGCGTTGCGGGATATCGTGGGGCTCAAAGAGTTTCTCAAGGTAGCTCTGGACGGATTGATCGACAGGACAAAGATGATCTTTGAGCAAACGATTTTTCTCCCGCACGTTTTGCAGCAAGGAGTCGCTCATTTCCAGGAGCGGATAATCTTCTTTCTTGCCGAAAATCGGCCAGCCACGAGAACGCAGCTTAATGTTTATATATTCGATGAGACGCTTCTCGTCGTAAACGCTTTGACAGGTTTCCCTATCAAAACCAATTCGCGCTTTTAGATCATTCCAGTCAGTATGCATTGTTTTAAAAAATGAGAGAAGATTAACTCAGGAAATCGAGTGAAAAGCCAGCAGCAATCAAGCCAATAAGAACGCATCACCAATTCGTCACCAAATCCGCCCCTTTTCGATCCTATCGACCCAGAATCGTAGACATCCTCGGTACAGCATCTAGCAGCTTTTGCGTATAGGGATGCTGCGGATTACGATAGATACTCTCCGCATCAGCCTTTTCCACAAGCAGTCCATTCTCCATTACCAGGACATCGTGGCAGATATGCTCGATTACCGCCAGGTCGTGAGCGATGAAAAGGTAAGTGATGCCAAATTCTTCCTGCAAGTCCTGCAGCAAATTCACAATTTGGGCCTGAACGCTTACGTCTAGCGCGCTGACGCACTCGTCGCAAATGATGAATTCGGGTTGCGAGCTCAACGCTCGAGCAATGCAAATACGCTGGCGTTGGCCACCGCTAAATTGATGCGGGTAGCGATTAATCGCGTCTCGCGGCAATCCAACTTTGTCCAGTAACTCAGCGACGCGACCCAAGCGATCGGATTTGCTCATCTCTTTGGCATGGACGATTAGTGGCTCAGCGACAATCGAGCCAATCGTTAAGCGTGGATTCATGGAGGCATAAGGGTCCTGGAAAATAGTCTGGATCTTCTTGCGATAGGGCATGAACACCTTTTCGTCCAAATTCGAGATCTGCTCGCCCTCGTAATGAATCGTTCCACCCGCAAGGGGAGCCAAGCGGAGGATAGCTTTACCAATAGTACTCTTGCCGCTCCCGCTCTCGCCAACTAGCCCAAGCGTCTTGCCTCGCTTCGCCTCGAAGCTGACTCCGCGAACCGCATGAATCAACTCCGTTCGCTTGATAAAGGCCCCTCTCCGAGCTTTGTAGGTCACGGATAGGTCTTTGACTTCAAGGAGTGGTGTCTCAAATTTTTCCATACAAAATCAAGTAAAAGAGCTGTAGTCGACGACAGGAAGCCTATCCCGGTTTTCTCCCAGCTTGGGAATACAGCGAATCAAAGCTTGTGTGTAGGGATGTTTTGGATGCGCGAGAATCTCAGAGGCAGGACCAGCCTCGACAATCTCTCCTCGAAACATAACAGCAATGTCGTCGGCAAAACCATCGACGATTCCGAAATTATGGGTAATAAGAATGATCGACATGTCGTGTCGCTCTCGAAGCTCGCGAAGCAGCTCGATGATTTGAGCTTCGATCGTGACATCCAAAGCAGTCGTGGGTTCATCCGCCACCAAAATCCGTGGCTGGCAAGCCAAAGCCATAGCGATCATCACTCGCTGCTTCATCCCGCCACTCATTTGATGCGGATAATCCCGACTACGATTCTCGGCATCACGGATGCCTACCTGATCAAGCAGTTTTACCACTTCACTCCAAATATCGCTGACGTCATTCCGGTGATAACGAATGGCTTCCGCGATTTGGCTGCCTACTGTGTAGTAGGGATTCAATGACGTAGAAGGTTCCTGAAAAATATAGGCGATCTGCTTCCCTCGGATATGACGCAACTGTTTTGACTTTAAGGAAAGCATATCCTCGCCATCCAACAGCGCTCGCCCTTCGATATGACATTGCGGAACCGGAGGCAAAAGACGCGTTAAACCCATACACGTAACGCTTTTTCCACTACCGCTCTCGCCCACAATAGCCAGCGTTTTACCCTTCTCCAATGAAAAGGAGATCCCTTTGACCGCTTCATTAACGCCTTCACGCGAATGAAAAGAAACTTTCAGATTTTCAACCTCGAGAAGCATGAATCGCCTTCGCATCCTGCACAGCAACTCATCCACGCCAAGCGATTTCTCCCAAAGAACCCCCTCCCCCACTATCCTCTTCTTCTCCTTCTTCCTCTTCAATCAAATCATGCTAATTAGCGGAAGCAGATGAAGAACCCCGACTAGAACCCATAACCCAGTATCCAACCCAACCATTTTTCTTGCCCAGAATTCCCAATTCACTTTGCTGACACATCCCATCCAAAAGAACATGCTCAGGTGGTGGAATTGGTAGACACGCATGATTCAGGTTCATGTGCCGCGAGGCGTGGAGGTTCGAGTCCTCTTCTGAGCACCACGCTACGCCAGAACGCAGTGTATGCGTACAGCGCCCTGCGTAGCTTAGGAGCGAAGCACGGGCTAATAGTATCTAAGTAGGCTACGCGCGGCTAACGCCAGCCTTACCCCAAATAAAAGAAAAGACCATCGACCAAGGAAATGAATCCATCGACCTTTTGCCGAATAACGGGGTCAAGCTGGGCTTAACAACAAGATGCCACTGTTATAATAAGAGCGTGTCAGTGAAACCAAAGAAAGTCGTCATCATCGGCGGTGGTATCATCGGGCTTTGTTCCGCCTACTACACAGCCAAGAAAGGTTTTGAGGTCATTGTCCTCGAACGATCCACCGAAGAAGAAGAGGGATGCTCTTTTGGAAACGCCGGTCTCGTTGTACCCAGCCACATTATACCCCTCGCCGCTCCAGGAATGATTTCAAAAGGTCTACGCTGGCTGATGAATTCTGAAAGCCCTTTCTATATAAAACCGACACTAAGCTGGGAGCTTCTCCGTTGGGGCATGCTTTTTTGGAAGCACGCCAAACAGTCGCACACCGACGCAAACAAGGATCTCCTTGCCACCCTGAATCTGGAGAGTCGCGAACTATTCACTGATCTGGCTCGGGAGGAAAACTTCGGTCTCGAAACCAAAGGGCTTCTCATGCTTTGCAAAACACAAGAGGCGCTACACGAGGAAGCTACCGTCGCCGAGATGGCCCAAAAACTGGGCATGGACATCGAGATCTGCTCTCCCGATCGGCTGAAGGAATTGGATCCAAATATCGATATGGACGTCTATGGTGGCGTTCATTTCCAACAGGACTGCCACCTGGATCCGAAGCGTCTCATGAAAGCTTTGCGATCCCGCATTCTAGCTTTGGGAGGACGGATCCAATACAAAGCTGCCGTCAAAGATTTCGAATTCCGAAACGGATCAATCAACAGCGCGACACTGGAAAACAAAGCCAAGATCGAAGGCGATGAGTTCGTTCTCGCGTCAGGATCATGGTCACCGGACCTAGGAAAAACAGCTCAACTTAATTTCCCGTTGCAGGCCGGGAAAGGCTACTCGTTGACGCTGGAAAACCCGACACAATTGCCTCGATTGAGTTCTATACTAGTTGAAGCCAAAGTTGCCGTCACGCCAATTGGCGAATCACTTCGCGTATCGGGAACAATGGAGGTGGGAACCAGAGAAACGGATATCAACCCGAGCCGAGTCCGTGGCATTGTTAAGTCGGTCGTTAGCTACTTCCCAAAATACAAGGCGGAAGACTTCGAGAGTGTGGAACCGTGGGCCGGCCTGCGCCCGTGTTCCCCAGACGGACTCCCCTACATCGGGAAATCGCCTATCCATGATAATCTTACGGTAGCGACAGGTCATGCCATGATGGGCCTAAGTCTAGGTCCCGTCACAGGCGCGCTCGTAGCAGACCTGCTAACAAAGGATGGCCAACCCGACCCAAGGTTGAGCCCAGCAAGATTCATGAACTAGGCCAAGTTCTATACTATCGAATCGCGGCTACGCATGATCACATTCTACCCGAATGCAAGAAGCTCGCTTGCCCGTTCGAGAACCTCAGGGCCACGAGCTTGGTCGAATGGCGAGCGAATAAACTCACAGATTCAGAGACTGGAAATCTCCTTAAGAGGACTGCCTAAATGCATTCGGAGTCATACCCGTCACCTGCTTGAACTGTCGCGTAAAAGCCGACTGGTCCGAATAACCACATTCAAGGGCGATATCCACAATACTGTCTTTGCTTCGTTTCAGCATATGGCAGGCGCGATCGATCCTAGATTGAGTAATAAACTGACCTGCCGAGATATTATATAAACCCCTCACGCGTTGATCCAACTGATAAACGGACAAGCCCGCCATCTCAGCCAGATCTGGCAAACGAAGCGGTTCGCCTAAATTCTCGTGAATGTAATTAGTGACCTTTGAAACTGGGGTCATGTCTTCACGACGATCGTTTGGCGATTGAATATCACGCGATATTCCCGCCACTCCCACTATCTTTCCTCCGTCTCTATAAATCGGCTCCTTGTAGGTTAAGCACCAACCGCTTTTCCGGTCGGGGTAAAGATGCATCTCCAGCTGACCACGAATACCTACTCCCGTCCTAATAATCCGCTTGTCCTGGGCGCTGAATGCTTCTCCAAGAGAATTAGGAAAAACCTCGCTGGCTCTCTTTCCCAGCAAATCCCGTTTCTTTTTCATTCCTAGGCGTAAAACCAAAGTCTGGTTCACCGTCATGTAGCGCCCTTCTGTATCCTTCACGAAATACACGATATCCGGCACATTATCGAAAAGGCTTTCGCCAACGACTGGCCTGCTCATTCGCTGGAAAAAGGACTCAGTATCCATCTCAACTCAAATATGCGGATTGTATGGCCTGCGCTGGCAATTTTCACAAGATCCGATTTGATAGCATAAATCCCTATTACCCGCGCATGTTTCAGCAGCTGAAAGTCATTGATTCGCACACCGGCGGCGAACCCACTCGAGTCGTCATCGAAGGATGCCCCAACCTTGGGAACGGCAGCATTTCAGAACGCCGCCAGACGCTACAAAAACAGTACGATTGGGTCAGAAAGACAACCGTCCTCGAACCAAGAGGTTTCGAAGCCATGGTCGGAGCCGCCCTTCAGGAACCAAGCAATCCCGAATGCGTCGCAGGAGTCATATTCTTCAATAACGTCGGATATCTGAATATGTGCGTTCACGGTATGGTCGGCCTCGCCGTCACCCTAAAACGTATTGGGAAAATCGATATAGGTTCACACAAGATCGAAACTCCTGTAGGTGTCGTCACGATTCAGCTCGGAGAGGAAAGCGAAGTATCCGTCGAAAACGTTCCAAGCTATCGCTTACGAACAAGCGTTGAAGTCGAAACTCCCGACTATGGAAAAATCGTAGGCGATATCGCCTGGGGCGGCAATTGGTTCTTCCTCATTGACGAGCAAGGCCCGAAAGTCGAATACGAAAAAATCGAAGAGCTTGTCGCGTTCACGAAATCAGTCCGTCGAGCTCTCGACAATGCAGGCATTAAAGGAGACAACGATCAGCAAATCGATCACATCGAGGTCTTCGGCCCGCCCTGCTCCACCGATGCGGATAGCACGAATTTCGTTTTGTGCCCAGGGAATGAATACGATCGATCTTCATGTGGCACTGGACTCTCTGCCCGGCTCGCCTGTCTTGCCGACTCGGCCTTGCTTCTTCCAAATCAAACCTATCGCCAGGCCAGCATTCTCAACACGCAGATGGAAGGGTCCTACCAGCCAGCCGAAGGAAACTCCATTATCCCAACCATCACTTCTTCAGCCTGGATCACTGGCGAGTCAACTCTGCTCATAGATCATGCAGATCCATTTAAACACGGCATCGACAAGCAGGCAGTTGAAGATCTGTCCAAGCCGTCCCCCAAGCAAGAATTCAAAAAAGCGCTTTAGTAAAAATGACCATCGAATGGAAGGGCGTCATGCCCGCGACTCTCACTCAGTTTAACGAGGACCTCAGCATCGACCTCGGCCTGATGGCTCGCCACGCCCAGTGGCTCGTCGAAAACGGCTGTTCCGCCCTTGTGCCTCATGGTTCCCTCGGAGAAGGAGCCACCCTTTCCTTTACCGAAAAAGTGTCATTGCAAAAGACCTACGTCGAAGCAGTGCCTAGCTCTCCTGTCATCCCCGGCATCGCAGCCCTCACCACTAAGGAATGCGTCGATCTCGCCAAAGCCGCCAAGGATAACGGCTGCTCCGGCCTCATGGTGCTTCCGCCGTATCAGTATCCTGGAGACTGGCGCGAAATGAGGACCCATATGTCTACGGTCATTTCCGCTACCGATCTTCCCTGCATCCTCTACAACAACCCCATCGCCTACAAAACCGACTTCCTTCCCGAGCAAATCGCGGAACTCGCCGCGGAGCACCAGAATTTGGAATCCGTTAAGGAGTCCTCCACCGATCCTCGCCGCATCGCTGCCATTCGAGAACTGATCGGCGATCGTCTTGTTCTCGGCGTCGGAGTGGACGATTGCGCCCTCGAAGGGGCCTCCATGGGAGCCAAGTTCTGGATCACCGGCGTCGGTGGCCAGCTCCCTCGACACAATGTTCGTCTTTGGGAACTGGGTACAAGTGGTCGGGCCGAGGAAGCCATGGAACTTTACCTTTGGATGCTACCGCTTCTGCGTATGGATACCGTGGTCAAATTCGTTCAGCTTCTGAAGCGATTGCAGACGCTCGCCTACCCAGGAATGGGATACGACCGCGTCCGCCCGCCACGCCTTCCTCTCGAGGGAACGGAACTCGCCGAAACCGATGCGATAATCCAAAAAGCGCTAGAAAGCGACCCGCTTGCCACGGTCAACGCCTAAACAAACCTGTTGATGTCCGGATTGCGCAAAGCGTTCTCTTTCAGGAACGGTGTCGCTATGCTCAGCCTCATCTCGCCAATGCTTTCGTCCGCCACCGAACGTGATTCCATCGCCTCGCTGATCGAAAAAGCGGAAGCCTACGGTGAACGTTTCAGCGGCAAGGTCTTTCGTGATTCAGTAGACCCGCAATGGTCGGAAAACGGCTCCCGCTTCTGGTATCGAATCAGGACATCGTCAGACAAATTCGAATACATTTTCATCGATCCAGTGGCAAAAATCAAGGAAACGCTTTTCGATCCTGATCAATTAGCCAAACTCCTTGAAGAGCAGTCGAACGAAAAAATCGACACTCGCCCACTCCCGCTCGCGGAGCTAAAGTATCAGGATTCCGATGATACGATGAACTTCGCCTGGAAAGGCAAGCAATGGACCTACCATCGGGCTGACCATCGCTTGGAAGCGTCGGAGATTAAGCCCGCCTCTTTGAAAGCGTTCCGTAATCGCTCCGGCCCCAAAAAAAGCCCCAACAGTTCGACCAAGACCGAAATCGTTTTCGAGAACCGGACTGATCTCACACTTGATCTCTATTGGGTCAACCAGTCCGGCAAGCAGATTTCCTACGGCTCGCTCGCCCCTGGTGAAACGCGCTCGCAATCGACCTACACAGGACACGTCTGGCAAGTGGCTAACGAAAGCCGCTGGCCCCTGGCCACCTTTCAAGCCCGTGAAGGCATGGGCTACGCCGCCATCACCCTCGAAGAGGAATCCGAAGAGGATGGGAGTCCATCGAAGCCGCAAACTCAGGGCTTGTCGCCGAACGGTGAATGGATCGCTAAGGTCGAAAACGACAACGTCATCCTCAAAAACGTATCCACCGGTTCCTCACAGACCCTCACCACCAACGGCGACAAGACAGATGGCTATGCCTTCAAGGCGAGCTGGGCGCCGGACTCTTCATGCTTCGTCGTCACCCGAGTGCGTTCCGAGCCGAAACGGCAAATCAAGATTGTGGAAACCGCTCCCGATGATCAACTGCAGCCGAAGACCCATACCATCGATTACGTTAAGCCGGGTGATCCGTTGCCAACCAGCACGCCGGTTCTCTTTTCGATCGACAATCCTCAACCCAAACCAGTCGATCTTTCGACCTACGGGACCGCTTTCAATACCAGTGGTGTGATCGAATATATTTGGGCTCCCGATTCCTCGGAAGTCTACTTCAATTTCAATCAACGCGGACACCAGAACTACTACATCCTCGCCACCAACGCGCAAACCGCCGCTGCGCGCGAAGTCGTATCCGAGAACAGCGATACCTTCATCGACTGGACCGAAAAGACCTGGCGTAAGTGGTTGCCGGATACAAATGAACTTATCTGGATGTCTGAACGCGACGACTGGAACCACCTCTACCTCTACGATATCGCCGCCGGAAGCGTAAAGAACCGCATCACCACCGGCCAGTGGGTCGTCCGTGGGGTCAAGCGAGTAGACGCCGAACAACGCCGCGTCTGGTTCATGGCCAGCGGACATTGTGAAAAAGAGGATCCCTACTTTCAGCATCTCTGCAGCGTTTCCCTCGATGGCTCGGATTTCCGAATCCTCACCAACGGTTCTGGCACCCACTCGGTAGAATTTTCGCCGGACGGCGCCTATTTTGTCGATACCTGGTCGCGCGTCGATCAGCCGCCCGTAATCGAGCTCCGCTATGCCGACGATGGAAGCCTCGTCAAGACGCTGGAAACCGCCGACTGGAGTGAACTGCTGGAAACCGGCTGGACCGTTCCCGAACCCTTCGTCGCCAAAGGCCGAGATGGAAGAACCGACATCTACGGCATCATCGTCAAACCCTCCTACTTCGATCCAGCCAAGCGCTATCCCGTCGTGGAGGAAATCTATGCGGGACCACACAGCGCCTTCGTCCCGAAAGCCTTCCACACCCTGGATCGCCTCCACCGTATCGCCGAACTCGGCTTCATCGTCGTCCGTATCGACGGCATGGGTACGGACCATCGTGGCAAGGAATTTCAAAAGGTCGCATGGAAAAACCTGAAGGATTCGGGGTTTCCCGACCGCATCGTCTGGATGAAAACCGCAGCGGAAACCCGTCCCTGGATGGATCTCTCCCGTGTCGGTATATACGGCGGTAGCGCCGGCGGACAAAGCGCTATGCGAGCCGTCCTTGACCACGCCGACTTCTACAGGGCCGCCGTAGCCGATTGCGGCTGCCACGACAATCGCATGGATAAAATCTGGTGGAACGAACAATGGCTGGGCTGGCCTCTTGACGAGAGCTATATCGAAAATTCCAACGTCGAGCACGCCCATCGCCTTGGAGGCAAGCTACTCCTTGTAGTCGGCGAAATGGATATGAACGTCGATCCTGCCAGCACCTATCAGGTCGTCGACGCTCTCATCAAAGCCGACAAGGACTTCGAATTCCTCCCCATTCCAGGAGCTGGCCACGGCGCCGCCGAAACGCCCTACGGCAAAAAACGAAGAATGCAATTCCTAGCCAAACATCTCTTAAATCTGTAACCAAAACCTAACTACTTCACAAAGAAACCCTGAGTAACTCAAAGAGCGTACCGAGCGCGTAGCGCGACACCTCAACGAGCAAAGCGAGAATAACAGCACGGCCTAAACACCTTCTTAATGCGCCACACCCCCATCAAAAACACGCTTTTCAAGCAGAACCGCAACCGCGTTCGAGCCAAGTTGAAGCCGAAATCCGTCGCCTTCATCAACGCCAACGATATTCCGCCGGCCAACGCAGACGCGGTCATGCGCATGCACCCCAACTCCGATCTATTCTACCTAACCGGCATAGAGCAAGAAGAGAGCATCCTCATGATCGCGCCTGACGCGATCAACGAGAAACACAGAGAAGTCCTCTTCCTCCGCGAGCCCAATCCTCATCTCAAAACCTGGGAGGGCGAGAAACACTCCAAGGAAGACGCCACTAAGATTTCTGGAATCGCTGAAGTAAAATGGCTCTCCGAATTCCCAACGCTCCTACGTCAGCTCATGTGCGAGTCGGACCATGTCTATCTCAATAGCAACGAGCACTCCAGAGCCGTGGTCGACGTCCAATCCCGCGACGCCCGCTTCATCGAGGACCTAAGGAAAGCGTACCCATTGCATCGATACGAACGACTGGCTCCCATCATGCACGAGCTTCGCCAGATCAAATCCAAGCAAGAAATCGATCTCATCAGGCAAGCCTGCGCCGTAACCCGCGACGGCTTTCTACGTGTTCTCGACAAGGCGCGCCCCGGCATCGCCGAATACGAAATCGAAGCCGAGTTCGCCCATGAATTCATCCGTAAGCGTTGCAAATTCGCTTATAACCCGATCATCGCTTCGGGCGCCGATTCGTGCGTTCTCCACTATCTCGAAAACAACAAGAAGTGCCGCAAAGGCGATGTCTTGCTCCTCGACGTTGGAGCCGCTTATGCCAACTACAATGCCGACATGACGCGTACTATCCCTGTATCCGGAAAATTTACACGCCGTCAAAAACAGGTCTACAATGCTGTATTGAGAGTGCTGCGACATATGACTGAATCCGCCGGCGTCGATAAGCTGCACCGCGATTGGCAGAAGGAATCGCAGCTGATGATGAACGAAGAGCTGCTTGCCCTTGGGCTCATCAAGAAGTCGGATATCAAGAAAGAAACTCCCGAAAAACGCGCCTGCCGAAAATATTTTATGCACGGCTTAGGCCACTCGCTTGGCATCGACGTTCACGACGTAACGCCTCCCGACGCCCGCTTCGCCGAGGGCTGGGTCGTCACCGTAGAGCCCGGAATCTACATTCCTGATGAAGGCTTCGGCATCCGACTCGAAAACGACGTCCTCATCACCGAAAACGGCCCCATAAACCTCATGGAAGACATCCCCATCGAGGCCGCCGAAATCGAAGCCATCATGCGAAAAGCGAAACGCTAGCCCTCTCCTTTCCCGCAAAGCATGTCATCCACTCTAGATACTTCCGCCGCAGTGGCCCCTCCACCAAAGACCGTCAATGTCCGCAGGTGGGCGACCTTCTTCGCGCTCGCCTACATCGTTCAGGGCATGTCTCAATATTCGAACATCCTCCATCAGCCGATCAATTTCTTTTTCAAGGAAACTCACAACTATGGCGCAGACCAGCTTGCCCACCTCGGCTTTATACTAACCTTTCCCTGGTATCTAAAACCTGTATACGGAATTCTTAGCGACTTTGTTCCGTTTTTTGGATATCGCCGTCGAAGCTACTTGCTTCTAATCTCGCTTTTGACCGCCGGAGCGATGACTTGGCTGGGCTTTCCCGGACTTCGCAATGTTGAATCCATTATCACCGTCCTCCTTATCACTTCCGTCGGAGCCGCTATGGGGGACGTCATGGTCGATGGATTAATGGTCGAGCGCGGACAAGCGAGCGGACGCATCAAGTTTTTTCAAGGCATTCAATGGGTAAGCGTTACTACCGCCGCCTTTTTCGCCTCCCTTGCCGGAGGATGGCTCGCCGAGCGAGCTACTGACGATCCCGCTCAGGCTCTGCATAATGCCGCCAGGATCGCCATTGCCGGTCCCATGATTCTCTTTGTCGCGACTTGGTTGCTAGCGAAGGAAGAGAAATCCACCTTAAGCAAAGAGGCTCTCGCCCAGACATTCCAAGGGATTAAGCGAATCTTCGGCTCAAAACCACTCTGGGGCGCGGCCCTCTTCATTTTCGCTTTCTGGTTCCAGCCAGGACTCAACTCCCCCATGTATATACACGCGACCGAGACGATCGGCATTTCCGAATTCCAATACGGCTCCGCAGCCGCGTGGGGACAAATCGGATACGTTATTGGAGCTCTCATATTCGCCCTTTATCTTGGAAAGCGCTTTTCCACCCGCCAATGCGCAATTTTGAGCGTCGTTCTGTACGCAACCGCCACTCTCGCCTACCTCGGCTTCTATGACTACACCACCTTTCTCATATGCAACATCTGCATCGCCTTCGCTTGGATGATCAGCACGCTTACCATGCTTTCGCTGGCCGCCGAAGTCTGCCCCAAGCGGGTTGAAGCTTTCACTTTCGCCGGTCTCATGGCCATCTCCAACTTTTCCTTCCGCTACTCGGAAAAGATTGGCGGCAACCTTTACGAGAATTACTTCGAGCGCTCCATCGCTCCCCTCATCTGGATTTCCGCAGGCGCAACTGTACTGGCCATCGTCCTGCTTCCACTATTGCCGAAAAACAACAAGCCACAACAAACATGACCAACCGAATGATCGCATTGACCGCAGTGCTCCTCGCAAGCGCTTGCGTGGCCTTCGCCAAGCAGCCGCCTGTGGTGAGCTCGCCCGCCCTGAGCTTATCGAATGGGTCGAAACCGAACATTGTCGTCATCCTAGCCGACGACATGGGGTATTCAGACCTTGGCAGCTACGGTTCCGCTATCGCCACGCCGCAACTTGATTCGCTCGCCCAAGAAGGCGTACGCTTTACCAATTTCTATAACACCGGACGTTGCTGCCCCTCGCGGGCTTCCTTCCTCACGGGTCTCTATCCGCACAGAGCTGGCATCGGGCACATGCTTGGCGATACCGACTTTCCCGGCTACTCCACCAAGCTCAATGAGGAAGCCGTCACGCTTCCCGAAGCGCTCAAGGCTAGTGGCTATGCGACCTACATGGTGGGCAAGTGGCATCTCGGCTGGGCCGATGAGGGCTCCCCCAACGCTCGCGGCTTCGACCGTTTCTACGGTTCGCGCGGGTATGTGGATTCCTACTACACGATTGTCCCGGGTACCGATATCTATCTCGACGACGAGATCGTCAACCCATCCGGCAAAGCCCCCGTTAATCATCTCCATCCCGACCGCGAGTTCTACACTACGGACACCTACACCGACTACGCCATCCACTTCATCGAAGAGCATACCGCAGCGAAAAAGGATCAGCCCTTCTTCATGTACGTCGCTCATAACGCGCCGCACTTCCCGCTCCACGCCAAACCGGAGGACACCGCAAAATACCGCGGAAAGTTCAAGGATAAGGGCTGGGATCCGTTCCGCAGAAGCCGACTGTCAAAGCTGATTGAATACGGCATGTTCCCGGAAAGAACGCCTCTTACCGAGCGCGACGCTCCCGATTGGAATACCTTCACTGAAGCCGAAAAAGACGAACTGGATCTCAAGTTCGCTCTCTACTGCGCTATCATCGATCGGCTCGATCAGAACGTCGGTCGTCTTGTCGATGCGCTTGAGGAGAACGGCCAACTCGACAACACCCTCATCGTTTTCCTCTCCGACAATGGCGCCACCAAGGAAACCGGTCTCTTCGGCATCGACGGGCACGACGCCAATCCCTCTAACTACGAAGAATGGGGACGCAAGGGTGGCTGGACCTCCAGTCTGGGTCGCGGTTGGGCCAATGTATCCAACACGCCATTTCGCCGCTATAAGCGTGAAAACCATCAAGGCGGCATCGCCACCCCGCTCATCGCCTGGGCTGGCGAAAACGTCGATCTCGAAATCGCTGCTGGCAGCCTCAGTCATCAGGTCGGTCACATCATCGATCTGTACCCAACTTTTCTAGACATGGCAGGAGCCAAGCCGCTTTCGGAACGAAACGGTCAGGCCGCGCCCGAGCTCGCTGGCAAATCTCTCAGGACTGTTTTCAACGGAGAGTCCATCGGCCTTAGAACTCTTTACTGGGAACACGAAGGCAACCGCGCTATCCGCGACGGCGACTGGAAGTTGGTCGCGCGCAAGGAACAAGACTGGGAACTCTACGACTTCAGTCCAAAAGATCGCTGGTGGAATAATGACAAGATCGAGTCCGTCAATCGCGTTCTCGTAAACGCGGAGAAAGCGAAGGAACTCGAGGATAAATGGAACGCCTGGGCCGCAGCCAACAGGGTCGAGCCTTGGGAAATCGTCTATTCCAACATGAGGGCAAAGCGGGAGGCAAAAAAGAAGAAACAATAGGCCGCAAGAGTACCAGCAATAGAGGCTCTCCTCCGGTTAGCGTCCCCTGTATTTGACTCATAAACTCACATACCAATTTCCGACATGAACAGAAGAACCGCCCTTAAAACCATGGCTGCCAGCGCAGCAACACTCTCGGCGCAAGCCGCCTTTGGCAAAAATCTTTCAACCAAAGCCTTTCCAACAATGACCGAAGCCGAATTCTACGAACGTTATCTCTTCAACCGCGCGCCTCTCGCCGAAAAGCCTTATACGGAGCTCCCTCTTAGCAGCATCAAACCCGATGGCTGGCTACGCGAGGAGCTGCAGCGTATGGCTGATGGCATTACAGGTCAACTCGATGAGTGGTATCCAGAAGTGGCGGGGCCCCGTAACGCTTGGCTCGGCGGCGACGGCGACACCTGGGAACGCGGTCCCTACTGGATCGATGGCCTCTATCCGCTCGGTCGCCTCCTGGAAGACGAAGCCCTCATCGAAAAGGCCAAACCTTGGGTGGAATGGACCCTCGAAAATCAGCATGAGGACGGTTACATCGGACCCGTGGAGATCAAAGACGAAGACCGCGAACGTCCTCCCCCACGTGGCGCCCTGGTAATGAAGCCTGATGATTGGTGGCCCCGCATGGTCATGCTCAAGATTCTTCAGCAGCATTACCTCGCCACCGGCGATCAGCGCGTCATCGACTGCATGTCACGTTATTTTGAATACCAGCTCAAGCACCTGCCCGGAAGACCGCTCTACGATCCCGACAATCCGAAAAGCGGTTCCTGGTGGGGAGCTCAGCGCGGCGGCGACAACATGATGTCCGTCCTCTGGCTCTACAATATCACCGGGGAGGAAAAGCTCCTCGAGCTGGCAGACCTGCTCGCAGAACAAACCATCCCCGTTACCGATATTTTTCTTCAAGGTGAGCGAGTTCGCATGCGCGGGGATCAGGGTCAATCGCTTCACTGCGTCAATCTCGCCCAAATGTTGAAGACGCCGACCATCCGCTTTCAGCAGGACAAAAGCGATCACCACCACCAAGCCACAAACAAGGCGCTCCGCGATATTCGCATTTTCCACGGCCAGCCCAACGGCATGTACGGAGGTGACGAAGCCCTCAGCGGCAACGGTCTCGACCGAGGCAGCGAATTCTGCACCGCAGTCGAGTTGATGTTCTCGCTTGAAAAAATGTTCGAGATCACCGGAAATGTCGACTACGCCGACCACCTTGAAAAAGTCGCCTTCAACGCCGTTCCGACGCAGGCCACCAACGACTACCGGGCCCGCCAGTACTTCCAGCAGAGCAACCAAGTCCAGCTCACCAAAGGCGACCGCAACTTCTTCAACGACAAAGGCGAGCGGGTCGTCTATGGCCTGACCAACGGCTACCCTTGCTGCACCTGCAACCTGCACCAAGGCTACCCCAAATTCGCCCAGCATCTCTACATGGCGTCCAAGGACAAAGGCATCGCCGCCGTCGCCTACGCCCCGTCGAGCGTCAAAGCCTTCCTTGGTCGCAAGCATCAGGAAGTGAACATTCTTCAAAAGACCGACTATCCCTTCCGGGAGACGGTCAACTTCGAAATCTCCACCGCCAAACCAGTCGAATTTCCCTTCCACCTACGCATTCCCGGCTGGTGCAAGAGCGCTTCTATAAAAATCAATGGCAAGAAAGTCGACCCGAAGCTCAAGGCGGGCAGTATCCACATTTTGGATCGTAAATGGAAGGAAGGCGACCAAGTCGAATTGACGCTTCCTATGGAGCTCGTTGCCTCCACCTGGTACCGGCGCAGCAAAGCCATCGAACGAGGTCCACTC
>JANQKI010000025.1 GCA_028281165.1 Opitutaceae bacterium
AATAGAGCGAAGCGAGCAAACCCAAGCCAAGCCCCAGGCCAGCCTTGCCAAGGCCTTGTCGTAATATCATTTTCAATACGGAACTCCGACTGGCCCCAATAGCCGAACGAACGCCAATCTCGCGTCGGCGTCGAGACACGTCATAGGCCAAGACCGCGTAGATGCCAATTACGGAAAGGAAAAGGGCAAGCCCCGCAAAAGAGCCGAAAAGCAAGGTCAGCCCTTTGCGATCGAGCAGCATGTTGTCTAGGGCCTGCTGCAGCGTACTGATCTTGCTCAAAGGAATACGTCCATCGATCTCTTGCAGCTTCACTCTCATATCTCTCATCGTCAGCTCTGGAGGATGAGAAGTTCTAACGAAGATGGTGAAGCCCCAAGGATTCTTCTTGCTATCCAAAACATAATAAACAACGGGCAGGCCATCGCGCTGTTCCAAGCCTTGCAGATTCGCTCTCGTAGCGACGCCAATAATGCGCCCCCAAGGGGGACCAGATCCCAGAGCCATTTCCGAACCCACGGCTACTCCATCCTCGAAAAAGCGTTTGGCGAAAACCTCGTCTACCACAAAAACGGAACGTGTCGTATCTCCCTGATTAAAATCACGACCATCCAGCAGACGCATGCCCATAGTGCTCAGAAAATCAGGAGACACCATATTCCGAATCACGTAGCGAGAATCGTCGCCAGAAAGACCCCGGATTTCGAAGCGTCCGATGTTTTCCGTAATGCGAGGCATAAACGACTCGTATTGGGAAACGCTGACACCTTCGACGCCAGGTATCTCCTTTAAACCCTCGACAATACGATCCTTCAAGGCCGCAGTCTCGGATCGTTTGTATATCCCTCCCAATACGCCGAACTGGATTCTGGCTTTTACTACGCGAGTCGTTTCAAAACCGGGATCGACTGCCAGTACTTGATAAAAGCTACGCAGCAGCAAACCTGCCCCAATGAGCAAAGCGAAGGCAAAAGCGACCTGCCCAACGACTAAGGCGCTGCCCAGCTTCCTAGTAAAAGTTCCTGATGAAGCGACTCTTTGACTGCTATCAACGCGTTGAATGACGCCAGTCTTCCACAGCAATTCGAAAGGGATAAAACCCATTAGGCAAACCAGGCCTATCGTAACCCCTACTGTGGAGATCAGGATCGTTGTATCCAAATTTATAGGATTTGCCAAAGGGTCCAAAATGGCGACATATTCATTGACTGCACTTAAGCTTCCCCAGGCCAGAATGAGGCCGACCGCGAGGGCTACAGATCCCAACAAAGACATTTCAGCAACCATAAGGCGTCGCAGAGCCAACTTGCTCCCGCCCAAAGCGTTTCGTATTGAAAGTTCATGACATTTTCGTCCAGCTCTGTTGAGCAGAAGGTTGATGATATTAAGGCACCCAACAAATAAGACGATAATCGCTCCTCCTTCCAGTAAAGACAGCGAGTCGGCCAAAGGATGGGCCAAGCCAAGTTCCAGACGCTCAAAGGCATGCTCGTAGTGAGCTCGCTCTTCAGGGCTGGCTGCGTGCTCATACGAGTAAGTTTCCATAGCTCGAAGTTGCTCTTCCACTACCTCTCGACTGACATCAGCCTTAAGCCTAAGCCATAAGTCGGCTCCGTCGCCGTAACGCCCATATCTTGGATGGTATTGGTACGGAACAAAGAACCTCGCTTGGCTATCGAATACCTCCACGCTTCGCGGGGCGACACCTACAACGGTAAAGGCAGCGCCATTGTGGAAATGTATCTGCTTTCCAATGATACTAGGATCGGAACCGTATTCGCTTTCCCAGTATGTCTGCGTAAGGATTATTAGACTTTGGGCTTGAGGATTCACTTCTTCAGGCAAAAAGAATCGACCCAGCAATGGTTGAACTCTCAGCAAGTCAAAAAAATCAGCGCTAATAGCTTGCCCGCTGATTTTGAAGGCAGAGGAATCAGAAAGCGTAATCTTATACACTGGCTTCCTCAGAGCCAGACCCTCTAGAAGATCGGTCCGCTCCTGGTAGTCGAGATACTGCCTCCAGCCGGAGCCGCTCGAACGACTGCCAAGCGGATTGTTTCTCCCGACATTGAAAACCTGCACCAGCCTGTCAGGATTTTCAAAAGGAAGAGGCTTTAGAACCAGACCATACAACGCCGACAGCACTGTCGTGTTCGCTCCAATACACAAAGCAAGAGTGATTATCACCGCCAGGCTAAAGCCCTTGCTCTTCCGCAATGAATGGAAAGAGTAACGAATATCCCGTATCAGATCCGTCACCACCCGAACTCCCCAGGCTTCGCGACTCTCTTCCTTGAATTTGTCGAAACCACCGAAAGACTTCAGGGCCTCTCGCTTCGCAGTCGTCGGGTCCATCCCCTTCTCGATGTTATGCTGGGTCTGCATCTCCAGGTGGAAACGCATCTCCTTGTCGAGCTCAGCCTCAACCACGTCCTTCTTGAAAAGCGACCGCAAGGCCATCCAGGCGCTGTGGAAAAAAGACACTAGGCCTTATCCAAAATGAAATTGACCGTAGCAGAGAATTGCTTCCAAAGCTCGGTCTCCGTATCCATCTGCCGGCGACCTTTCGCTGTCAGCGAATAGTACTTGGCTTGCCGCCCAGCATCGGAAGTCCCCCACTTTGACTTGATCAGTCCCTTCTTCTCCAGACGAATGAGGGCCGGATAGAGAGAGCCCTGATTGATGCTCAGCGTATCTTGGGCCAATTGATTAATCCGTTGCTGGATTCCCCAGCCATGTCGACTCTCGTCGCGCAAGGCTCGCAAAACGAGTAGATTCAAAGCTCCCTTCAATAGATCATTCGGTGTCTCGGCCATTTCGTCCCTCTCTTCTAGTTTTGCTAGAAGAAAGGGCTCACCTCTAGAATGTCAAGAGGTAAATATTGAATCTATCGCCTGATTAGGCATACAAACCCTTTCGATACTGTTCACCGTAATATATTTCGAGTTCCTCGAGTGTAGCTTCTGTGTTTTCAAGTTCTTTCGCGATGCGAGGGCGAGAAGGAACGGTCTCGGGATTCCATGTTTCATGGTTCCAAAGCTCCGAACGAAGAAAAGCTTTGGAGCAGTGAAAGAAGACCTCGTCAATATCAACGAGCAAGGCTAAGGAAGGCCGGTGACCGTTGACGACTAGCTGATCGAAAAAGGGACCGTCACTAACGATACTCGCACGACCATTGATCCTCAGAGTATCCCCTCGGCCAGGCACTAAATAGAGCAGACCAGCGTGTCCATTCTGCAATATGTTATGAAAGCTATCCGCTCGACGATTGCCGAGTCGCTCGGGGATCACAATGGTCTTTTTGTCCAGTACAAGAGTGAATCCGGGGGGATCTCCTTTGGGCGACACATCGCATGAACCGTTCGCATCGCTCGTGGAAATGAGGCAAAAAGGCGACGCTTCCAGCCACAAGCGATCCATCTCAGAGAGTTCAGAGCGCGTTTTGGTCCTCGCCCGCTCGGAGACCGGGCCGAGTATTTCTCTTAATTGTTCAGCTGTTTCGACTAGCCTTAAATTTCTGTCAATTTCTTCGCTCATTAATTTGATTCCTTTTCGACTAACTAAAATTTATTCATAACAGTCTGAGAGCGCGAAACCTTGGGACCCTATCCAGAGGATAGCAAGCAACGTAACCACAAAGGAAATAAAAATGCGTCGTCGTGGAAACGCTCGGCTTTCCAGCCCTAAGCGAAGAGCTCTAGCTGATCGATTCTAGACTTGTTGACGCGCTTTGTCTCCTGACGGCTCTGGCGAAGCAGAAC
>JANQKI010000058.1 GCA_028281165.1 Opitutaceae bacterium
TGAGCTGGTAACGTATCCGGCTCCAAATTACAGCTACCTTTCGGGACGTTACACGGTTACGCTAAAGCAAGGAGACCAAGAGCTGGATTCCTTTGTCTACGAAAGCGCGAATCCTTTTAAGGAGGTCCATCAGCCCATGGGGCATTCCAACCATTGGACGACGTTCTCCTTCTCGGGCAAAGTGGAAGTGATTGTTACCGCTCACTTGGAAAGATCTGTCGAAGCAGCTAGCGTCAGGCCTCACGCTTACGAAATTCCCTGTAAAATCGAGGGAAAGAAGATCCGCTTCACATTAGATCGCCCTCGTCAGGTAGCGGTTTCCATCAACGACAATCGTGACAATCCGCTTTTCATTTTCGCCAAGGAAATCGAGTCGGACATTCCTGATCCTGATTCTTCACACGTTTTAAACTTCGCCACCGAGCCGGAAAGGCGCCTGGACGCGGATCGGCCCAAAACCCTCTACTTCCCTCCGGGCGTATATGACTTGGTGAAAATGGGCTATGACATGAACAAAGGCTTCCCCTTAAGGGACGGCGAGACCGTATATATTGCGGGAGGAGCGGTAGTCTACGGAGCTTTCAGCGCCCCGGATGATGCCAATGACATTACCGTCCGCGGACGAGGCGTTATTTCAGGAGATAAGTACATGTGGGTACGCCGTCGATACGAGGAAGCCAACATTCCATGGAGCTACAGCAAGTATCGCGAAATCGCCGTATACCTACATGGCGAACGCAACAAGGTCGAGGGTATCACGTTCACCGACCCTGTACACTTCTGCGTAAGTGTCGGCGATGATGCGCATGTATCCGGAATCCAATGCTTTGGCTGGTGGTACACGACGGATGGCGTTAGAGCTGGCAAGCGATCCATAACGGAGGACTGCTTCTTCAAGTGCAATGACGACTTCGTAAAGGTGTATCATGACGACATGATCGTGCGAAACTGCGTGTTCTGGCAGCAAGTCAATGGAGCCCCTTTCATGATGAGTTGGAATCTCACACAACCTGTTTCCGGGGTCCGCGTTTCAGACTGCATCATCATGGCTTGCGAGGTTAGCAATGATCGCGTCTGGGCAACTAACCGAGCCTTATTCTGCTGTCGCGAGCTTCATGGAGCGGACATGAGCGATTTCGTATTCGAGAATATTCTCGTTGAGGGCGATATCTACCGTTTGATTGGAATGAGAGTCGGACGAGCTGGATCCATTTCGGCTATTACGATGAAAAACGTAACCGTCACAGGGAGTATTCGCGAAACCAATCAGCTCAACGCGGAGGTCGGGAGCATTTCAGGGATCAAAGTCGAAAATCTTATGGTCGGAGGAAATCCCATAACCACGGAAGAAGAGCTTAGGCTTGAAACGCGTGGCAACGTTTCGGATACACAGATCGTTTGGACGAAATAAGACTTAATATAACTCAAACCCGCCAATTTATACTCGTGGGCAAGCCGATGGCTTGTCCTTTTGATCATGCAAATAAAGAATCTCTCACTCGCTGTTAAAGGGCTTATCGCAGTTAATGCTTTGCTGTTTGTAGTTACTTATTTCCTACCAGGTAACGAGCAGCGGATGAGCGAGATGCTGGCTCTTTACTTTCCGATGAATGAGTTGTTTCAGCCATGGCAATTCGTTACCCACATCTTTATGCATGGAGGATTCGCCCACATCCTTTTCAACATGTTCGCTTTGTTCATGTTCGGAACGCCGTTGGAGAAAGTCTGGGGTAGCCAGCGATTCCTGATATTCTTCTTTTTGTCCGGCATTGGAGCGGGGCTCATCTACACAGGCATTAATTTCTTGGAGTTCAATTCCCTCGCCGACAAACTGGCTAGCAATGGTCTATCGCAAGGAGAGATAAAGCTGATTCTGGATACAGGCCAATACAACTCTTCTCTGCTATCCAAAATTTCGAAAGAAGAATTATCCGAGTTTTTCACTCTGTTCCATGCCCATGTCGTGGGGGCGTCAGGCGCAGTTTATGGAATCCTAGTTGCTTTCGGCATCATGTATCCAAACGCTAAACTCGCCCTCATTTTTCTACCCGTACCCGTAGCAGCGAAATACTTCATACCAGCCCTCCTTTTGCTCGATCTCTTCTCGGGAATCACAGGATTTTCCCTTTTTGGCGGAGGCATTGCTCACTTCGCCCACATAGGCGGCGCGATCATTGGGTTCTGTTTGATGATGCTCTGGAGAAAATCAACGAGCGGGTATTCGTACGTCGATTATCGTATAAGATCGTCATGACTGATAAAGAGTACGGAATTTACTATTTGCAGCTATCAGCCACACCAAATTTTCCGTAGTTTCGACATTCTAACGAAATCGGAAGTGTTCATTACTTCGATTGAGGAGAATTCGATAAATGCTAAGGCGCTCCGATAGAGCTCCTTATGACAAAATTTCGAAGAGGGCCCATGCCACCTGAGAGAATCTCAAGGGTTGACTCCTTATAAGAGATGCCTCTTCCTCTGATCCACTAAGTATGCGTAACGACGCCCGCCGCATATCCTGCAATCCCCAAATAGTCGCGGAAATCCAGCGATTCATCATCGTCAGTGGTGTAGCTCTGATGATTGATATCGGGGTCTACTTTATCCTGTCTTCCATTTTTGGCATGGATAGCTCTTGGGCAAAGCGAATCAGTTTCGCCTGCATCCCGGTCTGGGGATTTTTCGCTCACAAGCGGTTTACTTTCAGGAAAAGACCACTCAATCCCGGCGAGCCGACCCGGTTTGCCTTGGTTTATTTTGCCGGCCTCATCCTCAACAGCGTTGTTCACGATGCGACCGCTACATTGAACCAGCCTTCTACCCCAGCTTTTGTAGCGGCTACCATTGCCTGGGCCTGCATGAATTTCATCGGTCAAAAGTGGTTCGTGTTCAATAGCAGGTTCGACTCGGTATTTGAATATAGCAAAGCTCGCAACACCGATTAGCGGATAGACGCTTTGTCGATTGCAGTTTCCGCTCACCAATTTTTGGTGACGCCAATCTCGCTCCATTCGAAGAGAACCCCTGGATCGTTTTTGCGACCTGGAGCATACTGGTCGTGGCCGTAAATGTGCTGATTATCCAGTTTTATGGCAGGATATTTTTGGCGAAGAGCGGAGATCAGCTTTCTGAGGCTTTCGTATTGAAATTTCGTATACCCGATATCGTCCGGCTTGACTTTGCTAAACCGATCTTCGGGCATGAAGCGCAGCATTTCATTTAGATTCCCCATCCCCATCAGCTCGATTCCAACGGAAAACTCGTTGAGACGATTCTCGCGCTCCGGCTTCCCAGGAACTTTTCCTTTACCCGCATGCCAGGCTGCTCGATCTAGCTCTACCATCTCGAAAATCTTGCCGCTTCTGTCGATCAAGTAGTGAGCCGAAACCCTACCGATAATAAAGCCATTGAAGATTCGCTTGAAATCGTAGGGATTATCTGGATGCGCCACCACATCACTGCAAAAATGAATAAGTATCGTGTCCACCTCCACGCCAGGATCCCTCGCTTTTGAATTCTTCAATGGCAAGTGGCGTCTCTCAATGCTCTGAAGCCAATCCAATTCAGATGATGCTGTAGCAGCCAACGCTATAGAGAGTAGAAGAAGCTTCAAACCGAACAATCGAAGGAATCTCGGGAACATTTCAGTCTATTCGCATACCGGAACAAATAGCGTGAAGCGAGAGTTTCTTGACTAGCGGAACTGGCCAATTTTCATCACCGAGCATAGATCTATCTAGATCAAAAAAACACCTGTATTTTAATGACACCCTTCACTATTCGCTTCATTGGCATTTTAATCCTTACTTTGGGCCTCCTCGGGCAGACCTACGTCACTAACGGAGCGGAGCAGGACTCACGCCCTAACGTCCTGGTCCTGATCGTGGACGACATGAACGACTATGGGTTCTACAAAACCTATCCCGGAGCGAAGATGCCCTACATGGACGAGTTCAAAAAGACGGCCATTACTTTTAGGCATGCCTATTGCGCCTCGCCGGTCTGCGGACCTTCGAGAGCTGCGGTATTCAGCGGTCTTTACCCCCACACAACGGGTCACTACCTAAATGGTTCAGATCCGTGGCGGAAAGGCATGCTTACCGAAACCGAATCCTTGCCTGAACTCTTTCAACGAAGTGGCTACAATACATTTGGGTGGGGCAAGATCTTTCATGCCAAATTGGCAGAGGGTCGCGAGAAAGCCATGTTTCTCAACGAGGTGCATCACGGCGGCTTTGGACCGTTTTTAGCAGAGGAAGATCAAATGTTGGGACGCTTCTGGGGAGCCAAAGGCTGGGAAGGCCCAGACAGCGATTTTCCGGATGTTCGCAATGCCGATGCGGCCATCGAGTATCTGCAACAAGATCACGACAAGCCATTCTTTCTCGTCTACGGACTTTGGAGACCGCATACGCCCTTCACCGCGCCCAAACGATTTTTCGACATGTACGATCTCGCCACGATCGCGTTTCCACCTCCTGGATACAAAAAAACGGATCTCTCCGATGTCCCTCCGAAAGGCCAAGCCCTTTCTCGAATTTGGGGAGAGCGTTGGGATGAAACAGGGGGAAGCGATCCAGCAAGTTGGCGAAAACTGCTGCATGGCTATTTAGCTTGTACCACATTTGCCGACTGGAATTGCGGTCGAGTGATCGAGGCCTTGGATGCCGGCCCTTACGCTGATAACACCATCGTCATCTTCTGGTCGGACAACGGCTTCCACATGGGAGAGAAAAATCACTACGAAAAAGCTACTGCCTGGGAGAAAGCGGCCCTTACGCCGATGGCCATCCGTCTACCAGGCGGCAAGCATGGCGGAAAGGTCTGTACCCGTCCTGTCAATACAATCGATATCTTCCCCACTCTGATGGACTTCTGCAGCCTGGAATCCCCTGAACACACTCCAGATGGGACCAACCTCATGCCGCTTTTGAAGAATCCGAAGACCAAATGGGATAAGCCTGCCATCACTTCCTACGGAGAAAGGGTCTTTTCCGCGCGAAGCGAACGCTATCGCTACATTCGTTATCCCGATGGCTTGGAAGAGCTCTATGATCACAAGAACGATCCCAACGAATTCCACAACTTGGCCAATCATCCAGACATGCAAGAGATCATCGACGCGTTCGATCAATGGTATCCAGAAAACTGGGCTAAGTCATGGGGCGGCCGTAACGGATAGGTTTTGAGCTAACTTTTATAGATTCGTGGAAACGAAATAAAAATAAGCTGCCAGCGACGGTAAAGATCCCCACCCTAAACAAGGATGAAAGGCAGGTACGAATCGTGGTTCGACTTGGCTCACCACCCTGAGCTTGTCGAAGGATTGGCAACGCCGTAGTCTGCTGAGCGAAAGCAGAACTGACTCGCTACCATTAATGGCTGCAAATCGCGCTCTGTTGAACCAGTATTATTGGCCTCTAAAACGCTGATTCTGTAGTATTTTACCCATTTGGTAAGGCTAAGGTAAGATTAGATGGGCTATACTGATTCTATACTTGGAATAGGGCTATTATGAAATACGTTCCCGCCAGATATGCGCTCTGCTGCCAATCACCAGATTCACTTGCTTGTTTTCGCTTCTTTTTCGTTGTTTTGCATTGGCTGCAGCTCAACCGCTTATCGCAAAAACGCCGATCGTGACGTGTATCGAATTATTGCAGACGCTGAAGAAAGCATATTCGGTAAGACTTCGGACTTCACAATCAATACCGAATATGCGGATCGGAAACCCAAGGATGTTGCGGTTGAGGAAATTTTCGAGAACCGCAATAGGGAAGAACGCGTTACCCTCTCGATAGACGAAGCCATCCAATTGGCGGTAAATAACAATCGCCAGTATCAAGGGGAAAAAGAACAGCTTTATCTGACAGCTCTAAGCCTTACCGGGGAGCGCCACGAATTTCGTCCTCAATTCTTCGCCCGAAGCGCGGCAACACGGGTACACGCTTCCGATGGAGAGAAAAGCGAATCGGTTAATAGCGATGCCGGAATTGGTCAGCTGCTATCAACCGGAGCCGATATCAGCGTCAGCATCGCCAACGATATTCTGGAATTTCTAACGGGCGATCCACGCAAGTCGGCTACCTCTACACTTAGCTTCAACGTATTCCAACCGCTACTACGAGGAGCTGGATGGAAGATCGCCGCTGAAAACCTGAAACAGGCGGAACGCAATGTGATCTATGCCGTTCGCGATTTCGCTCATTTTCAAAACGAATTCGCTCTGGATATCGTCATCGAATATTTTCGTCTGCTCCAGCAGAAGGACACCATTTACAACGAGTACAACAACTACCAGTCGCGCATCGAATCTACACGCTACTTGAGAGCTCGCTCTGTGGACCGCGAAAAAGCTCTGGATGTGAATCAAGCGGAACAGGCTGAACTGTCCTCAAGAAATCGATACATCAATTCTATCGTCCGTTACCGCAATTCGCTGGATTCATTTAAGATACGACTAGGGTTGCCGCAAACTGTCGATCTGCGCTTGCAAGACGCGGAGATGGAGAGTCTGGAGGAAATAGGCTTGATCCTAAGTGGCCTAGATGTGGATACAAGTTTCCGCTACGCGATTGAACATCGGCTTCCTTTGTTGAACGCGATCGATCAGTTCGAAGACTCTAAACGTAAAACCGTCGTGGCTGCCAATCGACTTAAGCCAAGTCTCGGCCTATTCGCTAGCGCCTCAGTCGACAGCGAAGAACCTACCAACTACGATCGTTTCGACTTCGATGAAGCGCGACGCAGCATAGGAGTCCAACTCGAGTTGCCCCTTAGTCGTCGCAACGAACGCAATAGTTATCGCGCTTCTTTGATAAGCTTCGAATCGGAACTGCGGTCGCTAAGCCTCACTCTCGACGAGCTTAGATCCGATATCGAGAGGGATATCAGAGAGCTGGAGAGACTCCACCAAAACTACCAGATTCAGACCAACGCTGTAGCCTTGGCGGAAAAGCAGGTCTCCGGAGCTCAACTATCGATAGAGTCAGGCAATGCGATTTTCCGAGATCTGGAGGAGGCCCAGGACGACTTGATCGCGGCTCAGAACGCTCAAACCGCAGCCCTCGTCGACTATTTGGAATCTCGACTCAATCTGCTATTGGACATCGGTATATTAATAACGGATACAAATCGATTTTGGCTGACAGACGCCTCGGCCCTGAGCCTGCCTGAAAGACTCTCGGCGAATGCCGTTTCAACGACGCTATCCGAAGATGGAAGCATCCTAACGCCCGATGAAATTTTCTCTCAATAAAATGAATACGACTCCAGAAAACAAAGCCCAATCCTTGCTAAACAAAATTAAGGAAAAGCAGCGCATGGGAATCCAATTTGTCGTAGCCAATTTTCGACAACGACCCATTGTATCTTCGGCTGTTAGTCTCGTGTGCGTCATCATTCTCTTTATCATCTTCAGTCCTAGTAATAGCAACGAGGATACGGCTCGATCCTACCACCGCGTCACAAGAGGCGATTTTCTAGTATCGATTGTAGAAGGAGGGACCCTTCAAGCCGTCAATGAGGTGACTGTGCGCAATGAAGTGGATGGAACGTCCCGCATCATCTACATCGTTCCCGAAGGATCCTATGTGAAGAAGGGAGACCTGATAGTTCAGTTGGATACAGAGGAAGCGGAAAAAGATCTTAACGAGCAACTGTTGAGGTACGAAGACGACAAGGCTGATCACATCAGGGCGGAAACCGATGTGATCATAACCAAGAGCGAAGCCGAAAGCGATATACGATCTGCAGAGTTGGCAGTTAAGTTTGCCGAAATGGATCTCAAGAAATTCGAGCAGATCGAGAAAGAGCAGGAAATGCGTAACGCGGAGATTGAGATTATCACGGCCCAAGAGTCGCTCAAACTGGCCGAAGAACGCCTCGAGTGGTCGGAACGTTTAACTCAGGAAGGTTTCGAGACGAAAAGCAATCTGGATCGCGATAAGCTGAAGGTGACCAATGAGTCGCTCGGACTGGAGAAGGCGGAAAATGTCAAAAAAATGCTGACCGAGTATGACTTGGCCATGATGGAAGCCGAGTACCGAGCCTCCTTGGAGGAAGCGAAGGAGGAACTGGCACGCGTCCGCAAGCAATCGGAGAGTAAGATTCTGCAAGACCAAGCGGATTACGAAAAAGCCGAAAGACGACTAAACCTGAGCGAGACCAAACTCAGACAAAGACAAGAGCAAATGGCGGCTACGAAAATCTATGCTCCCCAAGACGGCTTGATCGTTTATGCGACTGCTCGTAGCCGTTATAGCAGTGAATCGATGATCGAGGAAGGGGCCATGATCCGGCAACGCCAGTCGATCGTGAAAATTCCGGACACCTCGGAAATGAAGGTGGAAGTGAAAGTCCACGAGTCGCACGTCAACCAGGTCAAGCTGGGTCAAGCGGCCATCGTGGTTCTTGACGCGTTGCCCGACAGCCGGTTCAAAGGCGTCGTATCAAAAATTGCAGTACTGCCCGACAACCAAGGATATTACGGGAATCATAACCTAAAGGTCTACAGTACGGAAATCATCATCCAAGACGAATTGCCCGACATCAAGCCGGGAGCATCCGCTAGAGCTGAAATTATTATCACGAATTTGGAGAATGTCATAACGGTTCCAATACAGTGCGTGACTACGGTAGCTGGAGAGCAAGTTTGCTATGTGAAAACGCTAGCCGGGCCCAAACCTGTTCCCGTCGAGATTGGCCTCTTTAATAACAGGTTTATTGAAATCAAATCGGGATTGGAAAGCGGGGATCGAGTTCTACTGTCCCCTCCTATTGATACGGACATCGACTTGAGTGGTTCCCTCATCGATGCGAAAGACGGCATCGATCTCGAGCCTGATAAAGATTTCAGCAATTATCAGCCGAAAAAGAGTGATCAGCGTATCGGTAGCGCTTCGAAGACTACGAGCTGAACGAACGCGGCTATCGTAGCAAAGACTTGTCACCATTTTTCCATACACGTGAACTCTGATAAGCAGACGATTATCGAAATACGCGACTTGGAAAAGATTTTTCAGGTAGGCGAAGTCCAGGTTCGCGCATTGCGAGGCATCAATCTCTCGATTAAAGAGGGTTCCTATGTCACCATCATGGGACCGTCCGGCTCCGGGAAGTCTACCATGCTGAATATCCTCGGCTGTCTCGATCGCCCGACCTCAGGCCAATATTTTCTTGGCGGCGAGGATGTCTCCGAAATGGATGATGATACTCTGTCGACTATTCGTGGCAAACGGCTTGGTTTTATTTTTCAATCTTACAATCTCATCGCTCAACTCACGGTTATAGAGAACATCCAAGTGCCTCTGATATACCAAGGCGTTAATCTGAAGGACTACGAGCAGCGCTGCATAGAGCTGGCGGAATTAGTTGGCCTGCAGGACCGTTTGGATCATCGACCCACCCAGCTCTCCGGAGGCCAACAACAGCGCGTCGCCATTGCCCGCTCTCTGGTCAACGACCCGCTAATGATCCTCGCGGACGAGCCGACCGGAAACCTTGATTCCAAAACAGGTTACGAAGTCCTCGAACTGATCGATAGGCTAAACGAGGGAGGGAAAACCATCGTAATGGTCACCCATGACGAGGATATTGCCCTTCGAGCTGATAGAGTAATCAGAATGAAAGACGGTCTGGTTGATAGCGACGAAATCCACCAGCAGACCAATCATGCAGCAACCGGCCATTAACCAAAACCAGATGCTGAACACAATCAGCCTTGGGATCAAAAGCCTCATGCTGCACAAGCTGAGGTCCGGGCTAACCATGCTAGGCATGATTTTTGGGGTTTGTTCGGTAATAGCCATGCTAGCCATTGGCGAAGGAGCTTCCTACGAGGCCCAGGAACGTATCAAAAGATTGGGGTCGAACAACATCATTATCAACAGCGTTAAACCCCCAGAAGACCAAGAAGAATCAACCAGCTCGAATCGAAGAGCTGCCATAGCGTATGGACTCACTTACGACGATGCTTCTCGTATCCAACATACCATACCCAATGTGGACAGTGTATTGCCCATGCGGATCATCCGGGAAAACGCGCGATTCGGTCGCAACCAGGAGCCCTGCCAGATTATCGGCACCCTACCCTCCTATCCGCAAATGCAGGGCATCGACATAGTCGCTGGGCGATTCCTGAGCTCAATAGACGAACGACATCAGCGTAATGTTTGTGTCATTACATCAGGCCTTGCTCAACGTTTGTTTTCCTACCAGAACCCTCTTCAGTCGACCATCAAGGTAGAAGGGGTCTACTACCAGGTAGTCGGGATTATTAACGAAACTGGCACTGTAGAGCAGCGTCCTCAGCAAGGAGAGATGGAGGGTGAAGCGCTCGACAACAATGTTTATATTCCTCTTTCAACGGCTCGATCTCGCTTCGGAGACACGCTCATCCGTCGCAACGCCGGGAGTTTCAGCGCGGAGACGGTCGAGTTGCATAGGATTATCGCGAAAATGGAGGACACGGAAAACGTAATCCAAGCGGAGCAGCAGATTCGCAGTCTCTTAAAAAGATTCCACGAGAAAAACGATTTTGAACTTATCGTTCCACTACAGCTGCTACGCGAAGCGGAAGCTACGAAACGCATGTTCAACATCGTGCTTGGATCCATCGCCGCTATCTCGCTGCTGGTTGGCGGTATTGGAATTATGAATATCATGCTCGCTACGATTACCGAGCGAACGCGCGAGATTGGTCTCCGCCGCGCCTTAGGCGCCAAAAAGAAGGATATCGTAGCTCAGTTTCTCATCGAAACAGTGGTTCTATCGGTTGGCGGAGGGTTGATAGGCGTACTGCTGGGCATTGTGACGCCAGTCTTAGTATCCGTGACTACCGACATGGTAACCGTGATTACAGCATGGTCAGTTATGCTCGCTTTCGGTATATCAGGACTGACGGGAATCGCCTTTGGCCTTTACCCAGCCAGCCAAGCCGCTGAGCTCGACCCCATCGAAGCCTTGAGGCATGAATAGCCAGTTCTTGAATCAATATCCTAACGCTCTTTATCCCAAAAATTTACACGAATCGTCGATCTTGATCTTAATCTCATTATCAACATCTTTCCTGGAACGGGTTTTGCAAAAAATGATAGTCTTTCGAGCAATAGCTGGGCCGATAGCCATTAGCTCTCTTTTCGTTTTGAGCGGGTGCTCTCTGCATCGCGTCGATGAAAACGCGGCCGTTCCTGAAGTTGAAAGCCTCGCTTCCTACAAAGAATACTCGCAAGGCTCGGCAATTGATCAAAAATGGGTGGCTGATAGCTGGTGGAAAACCTTCGAGGATCCGGTACTAGACCAGTTAATTCAAGAGGGGCTCTATTCTAATTTCGATTTGCAAGGAGTCGCCGCCCGGATCGAACAAGCAGGGGCCTTGGCTCGCCAAGCAGGAGCGCACCTTCTTCCGTCGGTGACTTTGTCCGGTCGATACGAATCGGAATGGGATGGCGAAACCATCGCTCCGGATACGCGAGACCGAAAAGAAACGACGGATGCCGGAGGTTTGCTCAATTGGGAGATCGATTTGTTTGGACGACTGTCCTCAGCCCGCAAAGAGCGCCTTTTTGCGAGAGAAGCCACCATCCAGGATTGGCTTGATGCTCGCCTGCTTATTTCCAGCGCGATCGCGGAACAGTATTTCGAAATCAAGGAGCAGCGTCGCCAACTAGAGGTCATTTTGGAGCAGATAGCGACCAACGAATCCCAGCTGGAGCTCATTACGAAGCGTTTCGGACAAGGACAAGCATCCATCGTCGATGTCCTACAGCAGAGAGAACAACTCGATGAAACGAGGGCTCGTGTTCCCGAGACTGAAGCTCGTATCGAATCCCTACAGTACGCTTTGGAGGCCCTTTTAGGTAAAGCTCCTGGAACCGGTAGCCCGATTTTGGATTCAAACTTTGCCGGACTTCCAGAGCTTCCCGAGGTGGGGATTCCTGCTTACTTGCTACAACGTCGCCCTGACCTGCAAGCCTCGCGAAATCGAGTTTTGGCCATAGATTACAGCGTAGGGGTTGCCGTTGCGGAGCAATTGCCTACACTTCGTATCGGAGGGGGCTTGGATTGGCAAGGCGATCCAGATTTTGGAGACAGGATCACGTCGGCATTCGCGAGCTTGGCCTCGCCGCTGTTTGCAGCCGGAAGCAGAAGAGCTCAAGTTGCTTTGCGCAAAGCTGAATTGGAAGAAGCCCTGGCGAGCTACTCGAACTTATTCTTAACCGCTTTGGTCGAGGTAGAATCCGCCCTTATTTTGGAACGAAAATTGCAGGAACGATTCATTCTGGTGGAACGACAACTAAACACTGCGCGACGGCTTCTGACAGAAGCCCGTAATCGGTATAGCCAAGGGCTCACCGATTACCTTCCTGTTTTCACGTCCTTGAATATAACGCAGAACCTGGAACGAGCAATTGTCACTGCCCGACGCGATGTTCTGAGCGCTCGGGTCGGCTTGCATCGAGCTCTGGGAGGACCTATACTCTCAAATACCCCACCCCATCTAGCTTCAAGCGCGAATGAATAGAAAATCCGCCATTGGAACGATTATCTTAATCGCGCTAATCCTCGCTGCAGGAGGCGGAGTAGCTCTTATGCTGATGTGGACAGGGCCGGAAACGTTGCCGGAGGAAAAAGCAAGCTCGGCAAAGATCGTGCAGACGATTCCCCTCCAGCCTCAAACGCGTTCCGTTTCGGTGAGGGCTTTCGGCAGTGTAATTCCTTCACAAAAGGTGGAAATCCGACCTCAAGTATCCGGAAAAGTAATACAACAGAGCGAATCGGTTGTCATTGGCGGGTATGTAAAGAAGGGCGAGGAGCTAATCCGCATCGATCCCAAAGACTATCAGCTAGCTCTCGCCGAAGTGGAGTCCAATTTGGAACAAGCCCGATTCGAGAGGGAAGTGGAGAGCGGCAGGCAAGTCATCGCTCAGCAGGAATGGGATCAGCTGCAATCGGATTTGAATATGGAAGAGGTCAATCGCTCTCTCGTCCTGCGAGAACCTCATCTGCGAAGAGCTGAGGCCATGATGCAGAAAGCTACCAACGACATCGAAATAGCCAAGCTACAGCTTTCCCGCACTGTCATCCAGGCCCCCTTCAATGCCATGGTCATTGAGGAGTCAGTGGAGATCGGCAAATTGCTTAGTCCCAGCTCCACAATTTGCGAGCTCGTTGGCACCGATGAATTCTGGATACAGGTAACCGTTCCTTTTTCGGATTTGAAATGGATACAGTTTCCCGAAAACGGAAAGCCCGGAGCCGAAGCGCGTGTAATCTTGGATACAGGCAACGGAGAATCAGCTGAATGGCAGGGAAGAGTCATTCGCTTGCTCAGCGATCTAGACCCCTTGGGTCGCATGGCGCGACTGGTCGTATCGGTGGCCGATCCTTTGGGATTGGAAGGTCGTTCAAAAGCCCCCTTCCCCTTGCTGCTAGGAAGTTACGTGGAGGTCAGAGTGGATGCTGGCCAATTGAGAAACGCTCTGACTATTCCGAGAGAATCTTTACGCGAAGGAAATCAAATCTGGGTTGTAGGACCTAACAAGCGATTGAGAGTTCTTGCGGCCGATGTGCTTTGGACGGAGAAAGATACGCTGATTATTGCCAACAATCTCGGCAGAGGCGATGAGCTCATTGTGAGCGATCTACGCGTCGCCCTGCCAAATATGGAAGTCGTTCCTCAGCGGTCGACGGCTTACCCCAATCTCGCATTTGCCTCTCAGCAGGAAGAGAACGATGGATCGTAATCCTTTTAGTGATACATCTAACGCCAAAGGCGTGATTGCCTGGTTTGCTCGCAATCATGTAGCGGCCAACTTGCTGATGATCGCAGTCGTGGTTGTTGGTATCGTGGTAGCCAGAAATATAAGACAGGAAATTTATCCCACGTACGAGATCGACACGGTCGAAGTCGAAATGCAATATCGAGGGGCTAGCCCAGAGGAAGTAGAGCAGTCCATTATCCTGCCCATCGAGTCGGAATTGCGCGGCTTAGAGCTAACTCACCGTATTCTGTCAGAGGCTTCGGAAGGCCGGGCCTCGGTTTCCGTGGAAATCATGCCGGGTTTCGACCGTAACCGAGCTTTGCAGGAAGTGACGGCGGCCGTGGCGCGTATCAGCCTTTTCCCTGACGAGATCGAACCACCACGTGTTTCGCTTGGTACGAGCAGACGTCGCGGCGTAGCCTTTCTCTCAGTTGGCGGCGATATGGATCAACGCACTCTCATGCAGTTCGCCCGCCAAGTTGAAGATGGTCTCTTGGCCCAACCCGAAATAGCCCTTGTCACTTTCAGAGGACTACGTCGTCCGGAAATTCTAGTGGAGGTGCCTCAGGCCCAATTGCGCTCGCTGGACCTAACGCTTGGCGAGATTGCCGATGCCATTGATCGCTTTGCTCTCGATGTTCCAGCTGGAACAATGAAAACCTCGGGTGGCGATATCCTATTAAAGACGACAGAGCGTCGCTATTTTGGCAGCGAATTTGCCGAGATCCCGATAAAAAGCAGTAACACCGGGGCGGAAATCAAGCTCGGCGATATAGCGACCATTGAAGATGGTTTCGAGGAGACCGAGCGCGAGTCTTACTTTAACGGCCTACCAGCTGTTTCGCTGTCCGTCTACGCTTCTGAGAGTCAACCGCCCATCAAAGTTGCTCAAGCAGTCAAGCGTTACTTAGAGCAGGTAAAGCCAACCTTGCCTCCAACCGCATTCGTCGAAATCCGCTATGACCGTACTGAAGACTATCTCGAGCGAATAAACCTTCTTCGCTTTAACGGAACCATTGGACTCCTGCTAGTCCTCCTGTCACTGGGCCTATTGCTGGAACTAAGGGTGGCTTTTTGGACAGCGATCGGCATTCCCGTTTCCATACTTGGGTCGCTTATTTTGCTGCCTTTGATGGACGCAAGCGTAAACATGATTTCCGTTTTCGGCTTCATCGTAACGCTAGGCATTGTGGTAGATGACGCGGTTGTGGTGGGTGAAGATATCTTCCACAAGATCTCTCAAGGAATGTCGCGCATGGACGCAGCCGTAGCTGGCGTGAAAGAGATGACCATACCTGTGGTTTTCGCTGTAAGTACGAACATTATCGCATTTCTTCCCTTGTTCTTCGTTCCAGGCGAGAGCGGGCGCTTTCTTAATGTGCTCCCCGCGGTCATTATCGCTGTATTCACCGTTTCACTCGTCGAGGTGCTGCTCATACTGCCGTCGCACCTCTCCTTTTCTCGCAAAAGGCCTCACACGGATTCGATTTTCGCTCGCTTTGACCGGAGCCAAACAAAACTCCGCCTGAAACTCGATTCGGCTATGGAAGGTTTTTACAAGCCGATATTATTGACGGTTCTACGCTTTCGCTATCTCACCATAGCTGTATTCGGAGCTGCCCTACTGATTGTTATCGGATACACTACCAGCGGACGCGTGAACGTCACCTTCAATCCCACAATCGAAAACGATTACATTCAGGGAGAGATCGAAATGCCTACGGGCACTCCTGTGGATCGGACACGAGAAGTCGCTTTCATCGTCGAAGCGGCCGCCAAACGAGCCATCGAAAAATCAGGAGAAGAAGGCATACTACGCAATATAAGCATATCCGTAGCCTCACGTAGCAGTAATTTGGCTACTGTAGCGTGCAAGCTTGTGCCGCAGAGTGGAAGAGAAGTGACGGGCGCGGGATTTGTCGAACTATGGCGAAAGGAAGTGCCCGAGATTCCCGACATGGAATCGCTTTTCTTTGATTACCTGGTAGGACCAGGCGGAGAAGCCGCTATCTACATCCAGCTGTCGCATCCCGATGTGGATACGCTGCGCCGCGCTGCAGAGGAACTCGGCGAGATGATCGCTTTGTATCCAGGAGTCACCGACATTCGCAAGGGTTTCGGTAGAGAAATGCCTCAGCTAAGCTTCGAAATCAAACCAGCGGGACAAGCCCTCGGCATCACCTCTCGCGACTTGGGGCAGCAAATCCGTCACGCGTTTTACGGAGCAGAAGCGTTGAGGCAGCCGCGAGATCGAGACGAGCTGCGGGTAATGGTACGCATGCCGGAAGAGGATCGTCGATCGATGAGTGGACTAGAGAACCTTCTCATCAAGGCTCGTAACGGCGCGGAAATCCCTATCAGCCAAGCAGCCGATATTATAGAAACCACTGCTCCCGTAAGAATCACGCGCGTTGACGGAGGAAGGGTGGTCAACGTCACAGCCAATGTGGTGCACGAAATCACCAATGGGAACAAAGTGCTGGCGGCGCTGGAGAAAAAGGAGCTTCCCGAGCTCCTTGGGCGTTTCCCCGGCCTGAGATATTCATTTGAAGGCGAACAACGTGACCAGAGGGAAGCCACCACCAATTTAAGTATCGGTTTAACCGCCTCCTTATTCGCCATCTTCGCCATCATGGCCTCCTTTCTTAGAAGCTATTTTCAAGCTGGCATCGTCCTTCTAGCCATCCCCTGGGGACTGGCCGGTTCAATATTCGGACACATCCTGCTAGGCTTCGATCTCAGCATTTACAGCGTTTTGGGAATGATAGCTCTGTGCGGAATGGTTGTGAACGGAGGGTTTGTCATGGCCATGACGCGCAATCGATACATCAACCGAGGGCTTTCGCCAAACGACGCAACCATCCAGTCTGCTCAAAGACGATTTAGACCCATTTTCCTAACTGCCGTAACCACATTTCTAGGACTAGGCCCAATGATCTTCGAGACCAATGAACAAGCCCTTTTCCTCGTTCCGATGGCCATATCGCTGGGCATAGGCACACTGACCTCTTCGGTTGTAGTGCTTATTCTAGTACCAGTTTCCTTTTTCGTTCTGGAGGAATTAAAAGGCTTGGCCAGCGGCCGCAAGGAAACTAATACCTTGCCCGAACCTGAACTCTCCGGCGTCTCACTACAACGAGACGCTCATTAATATTCGGGGTAGCTGTCTTTTCTAAAGGTTACGCAATAAAAGCGTAAGCAAGGTAGGGAGGCTTGAGGACAAGCCTCCCTACCACCTACAAAGATCCGGCCAACACTGATAGCATTCCTGTTTTTCACCTCTTCTTTCTCTATTGTCTAGCGAAGTTTGGTATGACTCTATTAAGACGACCCTACTACTAGCGAAATCCTTTTAACGCATTTACCGCTTTCATGAATAGACGTAACTTCCTGACAAGCCTGGCTGTTCTAGCTCCCACGACGATTTTTCCTAACGGTGTAGGGTTCGGCCAATCCTCCCGATCAAAAACTAAAGCAAAAAACTCCGACGCAATGATCGTATCCGATGTTCAAATGCTCGAGCTTAGAGCAAGGGATAGCGACAAGAAATCTCTTTACATAAAGATCATCACGAAAAGCGGCGTAGAAGGGCTCTACGGCCCTATCGATCTTGCAGCTGCTGTACAGGTTGATCACTTCTTCGCCAAACGCCTGATTGGCTTCGACGCTCTGGCTCATGAAGCCTATTGGGACAAGATGATCAGGGCCAGCCGTCATTCGCGCGGCAGCCACTACTCGCTTGGCCTTAGCGCAGTCGACAACGCGCTTTGGGATTTAAAAGGTCGATACTTTGATGTACCCGTTTATAAACTACTGGGTGGCGCCCGCACCAGGCTGCGAGCCTACGGCAGTTGCCTCGGCTATTCGCAAGAGCCCGACGATCTCAAAGCCAAGGTGCAGGAACTGAAAGCGGAAGGCTATCGACATCAGAAATGGTTCCTCAACAAGCGGGGTCCCAAGGCTGGACCTGAAGGCGTTGAACAAGACGCCGAAACAATGAGGCTTCTTCGCGAAGCCGCAGGCGACGATATGGAAATCATGATAGACGCCTCATGGAAGTGGGATCTTCAATACGCCTTGGCCTGGGCTCGCAAGGTGGAACAATACAACCCCTGGTGGATCGAAGAGCCTTTTCAAAGCCTCAATATCGATTCGTTCATCGAGCTCAGCCGCAACACTTCGATTCCGGTAGCTACTGGCGAACACTTCTACAATCGATGGGACGCGCACAACTTCCTCAAGCGCGATGCTATTCGCGTCGTTCAAGCCGATCCGGAATGGTGCGGTGGTATAACCGAAACAATGAAGATCTGCAACATCGCCTCGGTTCATGGAGCCCACGTGATTCCCCATGGGCACAGCATTCATGCCGCGATGCATATCGTGGCCAGCCAGCCCGAAGAATTGTGCCCACTTGTCGAATACCTGATCCGAAAAATGTCAGGCGATTACTACTATTTCGAAAAAGAGATTCCAGCGCCTAAGAATGCCTTCTTCGAATTGAGCGACCGGCCTGGCTTCGGCATCGAGTTCGAGACTTCGAAAATAGAAGACATCAAGCAAGTTCACTGGGACAAGAACGAGGCCTAGCTTCAAAAGCCCGGTTCTTTCAATCACGGCATCTGTTCAATACGCTTATTTTTCTATCCGACCTATCAAGCTGAAGGGATAATCAGAATAATCAATTGCTGCCAACTCCTCGAGCCTTCATTGGCAATGTATAGACAGCATCGCGAGAGGTTATGAACAGCGTCTTGGCATTTTTCCCGCCGAAGGCAACATTCGATGGTCGCTTTGGCAACGTGATGGCTCCGAGAAATTCGCCGCTAGAGCTGTAAACCCGAACTCCCGCCGCAGTTAGATAAACGTTGCCCTTATTGTCTAAGGCTAATCCATCGGAACCTTCTTCGGCAAATAAACGCTTGTTGCTCAGCGTTCCATCTGCCTCTACATCGTAGGCGAACGTTTTCTTACCGCCGTGATCGGCAATATAAAGGGTCTTGCCATTCTTGGTTCCGATGATGCCGTTAGGACGCGTAAAGTCATCTGCAACACGAATCGTCTTCGAGCGATCCGGGCTCAGATAGTAGACATGCTCTCCGTCTTGCTCCATGTCATCTCGATTTTGCCCGTAGCGGGGATCAGTGAAGTAGATGCCGCCTTTTGAATCCATCCATAGATCGTTGGGACTGTTGAATTTCCCTCCTTTGTAGCTAGTAGCTAGTATAGTCTGTGAGCCATCGGGGGCAATAGACGCGACACCTCGAGTTCCTCCCAAACAAGCAATGAGATTTCCATCTCCATCTACCCAAGTGCCATTCGCCCTGCCGCTGTTTTCCTTAAAGACAGTTATCTCGCCAGTCCTCGCATCCCATTTATGGATACGTTCATTAGGAATGTCAGTGAAATAGACGTTGCCCTTGGCGTCGCGAGCTCCGCCTTCAGTAAAGCGATAACCAGTACCAACCCTCTCTACCACAGCATCCTTTGCCACTAAATGCTTAATCCCTTCGTCAATACTATACTCAAAATCATCTTGAGCGATCACGGTAGCAGGTAGAAAAAGAGAAGCGGAAAGAGCTGATTTCAGAAATGTTTTCATTGGTTTTGGGTTTTCCGGAAGTTGAGAAGAGGAATAGTCAGGCAAAGCAAAGCAGCCTAAACCACGGCTGACAAGCGCGAGGAGTTACCAGCAACCCTATGTTCCGTCAGTTTGTTCTCGAGAATTGAAAAGCGACTAAAAAGGCGGAGCCCACCCTAAAGCCAATTTCGAAGCGGCCTTCTTCGAGAGTTTGAAAGTAAAGCTAACCGGTTTGAAAAGCATTTTGCCGAACTTGGCGATAGGTCGGTACCATTTCCGAGCCTCCTGATAATTCTCGTATCCAGATTGCAAACGCTCGTAGCTGTTGTAACGAGACATTGCTTGTTCGTAACCCGTATTTACTGACAAGGGCGTAAAGTAACTCGGAGCTGAGTAATCCTCGGTTCTCCACCCACTGGGCGTTGAACCCAATTGAGAATGGCTTGGTCTCTGAGGCTCGTAAACTCCTAGCGAGTTGCGGTAAGCGGAAGCTGTAGGTCGCGTCGGCTCGTAAAGATGTTGTTGATGCGAATAGTCGTAATCGTTTCGAGGATACGAATTCGTATCAGACCTCCAATTCCTGGTTGCAGACTTCCGCCTTGGCCGAGTGGGTTCATAAAGACCAGGCCTGTGACTTAAACGAGAGCTAGAGTAGCTTCGAGATAGATCCCGACGATGAGAGGGACGCGTTGGTTCGTAAAGCTCTCGAGATCTCCCCCCATTATTGGTCTCAAAACGATAGTCAGCAAAAGGCCGATTTTGATCCAGAAATCCACTACTGGCAAAAGTCGTTCCGCCTAGAAGGCAGAACTTAAGCAAGAGCAACGATACACGGCTCATAGACCGCACCATGCAAAGCAACCCTGTTCAAGCAAGTTGAATTAGCCCGAAAGTCGTAAGAGAATTATAAATCGAATACAAATCCAACATGAGGCGAGGCATATGTTCCCACGAAAGCCTTGCCTCACGGATCTGCTCTTAAGTATACAGGCGTATTCTCAACCAGCGGAAGAAGCAATGAATTGCGTTCCGTAAGAACTCCTTGGTACGGCGACCAGGATGTCAGATTCGAAGATTCGGAAAAGGAGATTCCACTGACGTCTTCTCCGTTGAGTGGAATCTCCAGAGCTGGTTGCATTTGAAAATCGGATACAGGATTCTTATTCGACTGAGGATCAAGGATTGGATCGTAGATGATCTCTGCCGCAAGAGCTTTAGCAAGTTTCCACTCTGATGAAACG
>JANQKI010000084.1 GCA_028281165.1 Opitutaceae bacterium
GGAATTAGGCCATCTCTACGACTATAGAAGAATGATGACGTATTCAGTTAGTCGTTACTCTAACGCAGACAAACCTTCCTCAACCATTCCTTGGCTTAATAACGAGTATCAATCGAATGGCTTGCTCGGCGACAAGACGACGACCGCCCAGGTTCATCCGAAAAAATTTACCGAGACTTTGGTTGCCGAGGCAGTTGCCAAGGAGGCACGCCTCGTGAAAGGCAAGGTAGAATCCATCGTTTCCAAGAAAGGAAAAGTCCACGCCGTTCAAGTCGAGGGATCCCCCATGGAATGCGATGCGGCCGTCGTCGCCATGGGGCCTTGGTCCAGCCAAACCCTGCTTGGATTACCGCTGCCGAAAGTTTACGGCCTTAAAGGCCATAGCGTCGTTATTAAATCCAACAAGCCTCTGCCAGCTCATGCCTTGTTTATCGATGACCCCGTACTCGATGGTCCAGAGCTTGTGACTCGTCCCGACGGAGAAGTCTACTTGAGCGGCATTTCAGAGCAGCTGGAAGTTCCTCCATCAGCTTCCGAAGTAACCGCAAGAAAGGATGCCATTATCGGACTATCGTCACTTGCGCGATCCCTGTCATCAAATTTTAATGACAATAAAATTAGTCCAGCTCGAGCCTGCTTTCGACCTGTCTATAGAGATGGAGCGCCTAAAATAGGACCCGTACCGCAAATTAAAGGAGCTTATCTAGCCTGCGGTCATAGTTGCTGGGGCATCTTAAACGCTCCCGGCACCGGTCTCGCCCTGTCCGAGCTTATTTTAGACCATGCGAGTAAAGTAGTAGACTTAAGTCCCTTTAAACCACAATCCGTCTTTTAAAGGGTCAGACCCAACCAAATGCATTATTTCACTATTCCCCCATTCACTTCGTTACAGCGAAGGATGGCAGGGCAGGAGGGATTGGCTTCGGCTTTGGCCTGCAGGGCTGTGCCCCAATGCTTCGCATTGCCGTTCCGCTGACGCTTCACTACCGAGCGAAGTGCCAGCGACATGACCACAAGAGCCCAACCCCCTTGGGTTCTCGTCCCTCCAGAGATTATTTATATTCGTCCCACTCGCTGGCCGAGCCATCCGAAGCTTCATTCGAAGGATGGCAGGGCAGGAGGGACTCGAACCCCCGACCACCGGATTAGAAATCCGATGCTCTATCCAGCTGAGCTACTGCCCCAAGTATTTGATCAAAAGCGACTTATGATTCTAGATTGCTTCCGATTTTAGCGTTAGAAATCTATGTTTGTAACCCAGCGGAATCGCCGGCTTTCGAAAAATAGGTCAGTGCTGTTGTCAGAACGAATCTTCGCTTTCGTCTAAAGTGGCGGGAAACAAACAGCACGCTCCTCGAAAACTCAAGGCCGAAAATTTGCGACGAGGCGACCCTCTCTTTCATCAGTCAGAAATGTAATCGACAAAAAATGAAATACGCTATTGACGTACTACGTCATTGAAGTAGTTTATTTCGCGTGCAGTTCATCGAAACTTCGATCTTCACTCGAGAGATCGCCGAACTTTTGACAGACGAGGAGTACCGGAGATTGCAGCTTTGGCTACTCTTTCGACCCGATGCTGGAGCTCTGATTCGAGGCAGCGGGGGTCTTCGCAAAGTTCGATGGCGTTCTCGCGGAGGCGGTAAAAGTGGCGGTGTACGCGTCATCTACTATTGGGATGCGGGAGACGAGATTTACATGCTCTTCGCTTACAAAAAGGGCAAGCAAGAGGATTTGTCTCCCCAACAACTAAATGCCCTCAAATCGATTGTTAAGGAGTATTTATCATGAATGAAGAGGATTTTTCAAAGCTGATTGAAAGCGTTAAGGAGGCTGGAGCGATTCGCAAAGGCAAGAAGAAGGCCAGCAGAGTTCGCAAGATTAGATTTCCCGATGTGAAAGAGATCAGAGACGAACTCAACGTTTCGCAGGAGGAGTTTGCGCTGATGATTGGCGTCAGCGTTCGAACCCTGCAAAATTGGGAGCAAGGCCGCAGAGAGCCCGAAGGTCCCGCAAAGGCCTTGCTTCAGGTTGCCGCGCGAAATCCTCAGGCAGTATTTGAAGCCCTACACGCATAGTCTAGTCGACGATACATCTGCGTCGAGGCATTGTGATGAATGCCTTTTGGCAGAAAGCTTCCAATTTATCCAACACTTGGATACAATTCTAATGTGTAACCCGAGCCAAAAATTTGAGCCTATTCTAGCTAACGCAAGATCATTGCGATAGTTTCGCAAGTAGCACCCGCTAGAATGTCAGATAAGGTGAGTCGAAACCAGATTAAATGATTGAAAACCAATGAGTTACAGTTAGAAATCCGATGTGTGTTGATCGAACGTCGGTCAAAAGATGTCGTCTCGTTAAAGCGAGACTCGGAACTATCCAGCTGAGCTACTGCCCCGAACTTTGAATGAGAAGCGTTTATGGATGTCCGCGAACCGATGTCAAAACGGAATCAAGTGGGATTTTCATAGACAGTCTACCTGCGGATCGTAATCTCTGCCGCAATCTTCCGGAGACGTCTTTTCATGGCCCATAAACTACATCCCAACATAGACCTAGCGGAATTCGAGGAGCTGGCAAAACAGGGTAATGTCATCCCCGTCTACGCGGATATCATGGCGGATCTTGAAACGCCCGTAACCGCCTATGCAAAATTGAAGGTAGACGGACCCGCTTTCTTGTTGGAATCGATCGAAGGCGGCGAGCGTTTGTCGCGCTACACCTTCATCGCCTGCCGCCCTCGCAAAGTCTTTCGATTCTATTGGGATAAGACCTACATCGACGAGCCTGGCAAAAAAACGCTTGAGATTGATACTCCATCCGATCCGCTTTCTCTTATAGAGGAAGAAATTAACAGACATCATCCCGTCGAATTGCCAGGCATGGCGCCTTTCGATGGCGGAGCTGTCGGGTATTTGTCCTACGAATACATTTCCCGAGTAGAGGAAGTAGTGCCAGTAGCGAAGCAGAACTGCAACGGGTCTCCCCTAGCCTATTATATGATGACCGACTCCATGGTCATTTTCGATAGAGCCAAACAAACGATGAGACTGCTGGTTAACGCCCGACTGGAGGGTCACAGCGATGCCCAGTCCGCTTACAAGGCCGCCCTGGATGAGATGGAACTCTTGAAGGCCAAGCTGGAAACGCTCGCGCCCGTCGAGCCGGTTCCTCTGGAAAACCAGAGTCAAATAGAGATCCCTAAAGGAAACTTCATTAAGAAGGATTTCGAAGACATGGTGGAACGCTCGAAGGAATACATTCGAGCTGGCGACATATTCCAGGTCGTGTTGAGCCAACGCTTCGAGAAGGATTTCAAAAAATCTCCGCTCGAACTCTATCGAGCTCTGCGCACCGTAAATCCGTCTCCCTACATGTTTCTTTTGGAAACGGAGGATTTCGCCATCGTGGGAGCTTCGCCCGAAGTCCACGTAAAGCTAACCGAGAGCAAAGTAGAGATCCGGCCTATCGCTGGAACGCGTCATCGTGGCAAAACCAAGGAAGAAGACCTTGAGCTGGAAAGAGATCTGATGGCCGACGAGAAGGAGAAAGCGGAGCATTTAATGCTCATTGATCTCGCCCGCAATGACATCGGTCGCGTGTGCAAGTACGGAACCGTTCACGCGCCTGAATATATGATCATCGAACGGTACTCTCACGTCATGCACATCGTGACTCAGGTGGAGGGAGAAATCGCGAAGGATAAAAGCGCCTTCGACCTCATGAGAGCCACTTTTCCTGCCGGCACCGTTAGCGGGGCTCCCAAGATTCGAGCGATGCAGATTATCGCGGAAAACGAACCTGACCAGAGAGAATTCTATTCCGGGGCGCTGGGCTATTTTAGCTACAATGGGAATATGGATTCCTGCATTACGCTAAGAACCGCGATGGTTAAGGACCAAAAGGTCATTATCCAAGCAGGAGCTGGCATCGTAGCAGATTCGGTCCCCGAGTCGGAATATGATGAGACCATCTTTAAAGCCTCAGCCTTGTTTAAGGCAGTCTCCTTAGCGGATTCTTTTTAGATCTCTCTTTCGAAAAGGGTATTTCTGTACTTTACAATACATGTAAACCCGCCTTTATTTTATGCGGTAAATATGTAACGTGATTTTTGGACCGACCGGTTGATATTTCGCTTTTAGGACAACCGTCGAGAGGATTAGGTAAAATATTTACGATTTACATGCTCTTCACCCCATAAAAGTAAAATAATTGACGTAATTTTTATAAAACCCCTATCAAACCTTTTAGGTATACGCCCTCAAACAATTTTAGTCTCTACACTTTAAACATTAGAGAATTCTATCATCACAATAAGACCAAGCGCTTCAACCAATATGACATTCCCGATAAAAAGAGTGGGCATATACCCTATGCAAAAACTGTTCAAAGGGAACTATTGAGGAAGCAACGGTTTCACTACGTGTATCACCAACATTCGGAAATCAAACAAATGGCTATTACACTTAAATCGCACAGCCTGTTTGGAATAAAAAACCGCCTAGCGGATCCAGAATTTTCAGTTTCCAGCCAGCCAACTGTTCAAAAAGCGACTACCCCACCCTCATTCGCAGAAACAGCCGACACCCCATCTCCCGTCGACTCTACTGAGAGAAGCAGCATTAAGCTATATCTCCAGGAAATTGGAAAAGTTCCGCTTCTCACGCCTGAGCAAGAAGTCACTTTAGCTAATCGGATAAAGAAAGGCGATCGAGAGGCTCGAGATCTGATGATCAAATCGAATCTTCGTCTCGTCGTAAAAATCGCTCACGATTACAAGGACTTCGGTCTACCCGTTCTTGATCTGATAAGCGAGGGCAACATCGGCTTGATCAAAGCCGTTGAACGTTTTGATCCGGAAAAAGGTGGCAAGCTAAGCACCTACGCGGCTTGGTGGATCAAACAATCAATCAAGCGCGCTCTTGCGAACCAAAGCAAAACGATAAGACTTCCCGTCCACTTGGTGGATAAAATCTCTCGCATGCGCCGCACTGCCATGAAACTCACCGAGGAACTTGGCAGAGAGCCCACTGACGACGAGTTGGCCGAGGTTCTGGAAATCCCCGTCAACAAAGTATCCCATCTAAAATCTGTCAGCGTTCGCCCAACATCGCTGAACGCTCCCATAGGCGAAGATGGGGACAGTACGGAGTTCGGTGAAATCGTAGGAGATGAGAACGCCCTTACGCCCTACGAAAATCTACGCGAAAAAGCGATGCGTACGGATTTGGAGGACATGATTGATGGTCTCGATGAGCGAGAAGCTAGAATCATTCGACTTAGATTTGGACTGGAAGGCGACAATCCGCTAACGCTTGAAGAAGTCGGTCAGCTGTTTGGCATTACCCGAGAAAGAGTACGTCAATTGCAGAACATGGCTCTTTCGAGGATGAGAAAGAAAATGTTCAGCCGCGAGCGGCAGCGCACGTCAGACGAAATCGAGCAGGCCAACCGCGAACGGCAAAGAATGCAGGTGTTCAAGGAATTCTATCAGAACGCGGCCCAAGCTCAAATCGGCTAGCAAACCAATTTCACTACCCCGTAAGAAAAGGCCCCGCTTGAAATCAAGCGGGGCCTTTTCTTTTCAAATCAGAGTGTAACCAAATTTCGCCTACAATCTGCAAATGAGCAGTTCACGCTCGAACATGAGTTCTTTGGGCAGTCGATCACGAAGGTTTATGAACAGTTCTTCATGCATGATCACTTCGCGTTTCCAAAGTTCCTTGTCGACGAACATAAGCTCTTCCCAATCTTCCTTCGAAAATTCAAGACCTTCCCAGTGGATGTCCTCATAGTGCGGAGACCAGCCGATGGGCGTCTCTTTGGCCATTGCGCGACCACGAACGCGATCGACTACCCACTTAAGAACACGCATATTTTCGCCAAAACCTGGCCACATGAACTTGCCGTCTTGGTCCTTGCGGAACCAGTTCACATGGAAGACGCGAGGCATTTCCGATAAACGTCTCTGCATGCCAATCCAGTGTCGGAAATAATCACCCATATGGTATCCACAAAATGGAAGCATAGCCATCGGATCTCTACGAACGGCGCCTATTTCTCCGAAAGCCGCCGCTGTCGTTTCAGAGCCCATTGTAGCTCCGATGTAAACGCCATCGAACCAATTGAAGGCTTGGAAAATCAATGGCATGGTATTCATGCGGCGTCCGCCAAGAATGAAAGCCTTTATTGCAACTCCTTCTGGATCTTCCCAAACGGGATCGTAAGTCGGGCACTGTTTTATCGGCGCAGTGAAGCGGGCATTAGGGTGAGCCGCCGGAGTATCGCTCTCTCCTTGAACCCATTCATTGCCCCTCCAGTCAATCAGCTTGCCTGGAGCCTCGTCCGTCATTCCTTCCCACCAAACGTCGCCATCCTCCGTTAAAGCGACATTCGTGTAAATGGTGTTCTCCTTGATCGACTCCATAGCGTTGGGATTGGTATCATAGGAAGTGCCCGGAGCCACGCCAAAGAAACCTGCTTCTGGATTTATGCCGCGAAGCCTGCCGTTCTCATCAGGCTTGATCCAAGCGATGTCATCCCCGACGGTCCAAATCTTCCATCCATCGAATCCTTTGGGAGGAATCAGCATGGAGAAATTCGTTTTGCCGCACGCGCTGGGGAAAGCCCCCGCAACGTAAGTCTTTTCGCCCTCGGGATTCTCTACTCCCAAGATCAACATATGCTCGGCCATCCAACCTTCGTCGCGAGCCATGCAGGAAGCGATTCTAAGCGCAAAGCACTTTTTGCCTAGCAAAGCATTGCCGCCGTATCCACTTCCATAGGACCATATCGCGCGCTCTTCTGGGAAATGAACGATGTATTTGTTTTTCGGATCCGGCTCGCACGGCCAAGGAACGTCCTCCTGCCCAGGCTCAAGCGGCATCCCGACTGAGTGCATGCAAGGCACAACGCGCTTGCGGCCTAGGCTGTCCAACACGCCTTTGCCCATCCGCGTCATAATCCGCATGTTCACAACCACGTAGGGCGAGTCCGTCAGTTGAATGCCGACGTGGGCGATGGGCGAACCAATCGGCCCCATACTAAAGGGGATCACGTACATCGTTCTTCCCTTCATGCATCCAGTGAAAAGCTTCTTTAGCTTTCGCTTCATCTCGACTGGATTTGCCCAATTATTGGTTGGACCCGCCGAATCCTTACTTAGGCTGCAAATGAAAGTCCTTTCTTCTACCCGCGCGACGTCAGACGGATCCGATCGACATAGAAAACTGTTGGGCCGCTTCTCAGAATTTAGCCTGATGAAGGTGCCATTCTCCACCATGCTTTCGCAAAGAGTTTCGTATTCCTCCTTTGACCCGTCGCACCAATGGATTTTGTCCGGGCGGCAAAGAGCGGCCATTTTAGTAACCCACTTTATGAGCGGCTTGTTATCGGTTGGGGGGTTCTGGACATCTCGTTTGCTCATGTGACCTCAAACTATAAAAGAAATTCTAATGATCAATTCTATGAATCATTCGAAAATGTAACAGTCGATGACTTTCTTATGCTGATTAGAGAGATTAATTAGCCCTTTTGTAACCTCCAATTTCAAACATGTAGAAATCGTGTAAAAAGTCGGTAGGTGGATTTAGATTAAGCCCTCATAGGACGTGAGAACAAAGACGGAACAATACTAAGCACGAACCACGGAACATAGGAACGGTCTTGAACAAGAAGATTCTCATTGTACGCGGCGACGAAGATGGGGCTAAAGCCTTATCATTTCTGTTGGCCGGAGCGGGATGCCGCATAAGCGCTCATACCGAAGCGTCCAGAGCTCTCGAAGTCGCAAAGCACGAACGCTTTGATCTCGCCATCACCGATCGCGAGCTGCCTGAAAATAAGAAGGACTTTGGACTGATAGCCAATTTAAAGGAGTCGCAGCCCTCCCTTCCCGTCATCCTCCTGTCGGAAGAAAAAGAACTGGACGATATCATCAACTGCATTCGAGTTGGCGTTTCGGATATTGTTGATCAACCAACGGATCTTAGATCCGTATTCGAAACGACACGACAATTTTTAACCACGGATTCCGAATCTCTGGATAACGATGTAAGTTGGGAAGATCTGATGGAAGTGGAATCGGTCCTTTCTTGCATGTTCAGGTCGGATGAAAAAGAGGACACGGAAGCTACCTCCTCCCAAGCTGACGCCGAACAGCTTGAATCCCTAAACCGGGAACTTGAAGAGGCTAAGGTAGAACAAGAAAAGCTCGCCTCCCAACTGGAAGAAACCGAGGCCCAGCTCAAGAAATCGCAAAAGTTTGTTGAAGAACTAAAAGAATCTGGAGAAGGCGTTTCGGGCGACTATCTCGAGAAAAACGCCGAGCTTGAAGAACGCGAAGCCGAGCTCAAAGAGCTATCAGAACGCATTTCTAAACAAAAGGTGGATGTCGAAACGCAACTAGCTGAACTCGACGCTCAGCGAATCGAATTTGAAGAGCAAAAGCAAAATGCTTCCGATGGAGAATCCGCCCTCTCAACTGAGGAAAGACTGGACTACCAAGCGCAAATTCAAGACCTCGAACAAAAGCTGATCTCGGTTAAAGCCAGCTCAGGAAAAACGGAAAAGCTCGAAAAGGACATCGTCGGCCTTCGCCAGGAATTGCACGAAGCAAAGGAAGCGAACGTCGAGAAAGATTTTATCATCGAACAACGCTCGAGAGAGCTGGAGCGCGTCGGTCAGGAAAAGGATCTGGTTGCCGCAAATTCTCTCGAAGTGGAAAAGCTCGAAGAAGAAAAGCGCTTGCTCGAAATCGAGAAGTTCAAGCTACAGGAAAAGCTGAGCGACATCGAGAGGGAGCAGCATGAGCTTGTCGAACAACAGGGCAAAATGGAACGGGAAATCCACGTCGAGAAAAGAGACGCGGAAATTTCGCTGCGCGAAATGCAGACTCAGATTAAGGAGGAGCAGCTGAAGCTCAAAGTCGAGCAAGCCAAGTTCCAGGAGGAAATGCGCCAGTTCGAACAAGCTAAATCGAATTTCCAGGAAGACATAGAAGACTTGCAAACGCGCCAGAAGGAACTCTCTCGATTGGAGAAGAGCTTAGAGCGCATGAAGCAGGACATCGAAAAAGGCGCTTCAGCCTCAGCCCTTCCGAGCTCGAAGCAAGGTGAAGGCAAATCAATAAAGCCTGAGCCAAAATCGAAAAAGGAAGAAAAGAAGAAAGAACCTGCTGAAGAGCCAAAGGCTGACGAAGATAAGAAGAAACCGGATACGTGGACCAAGCCGCCTGAGGCTAAAAAGAGCGGAAGAGGCCCACTGCGTATCGGAAGAAAATCTTCCTTCTAGCTTTCAACGCTCAAAGCGGTTCGGAATCCAAGATTCCCTGTCGAAGTATCTGGAGTGTTCGAGGTCCTAGCCGCTACGCGATAGCGATTGCAATAGGTGTAGTGGCAAAGGTACGACCCGCCTTTCATGAGACGACGCTGCCCAAATTCTGGCCCTTTCGGATTTGGACCGCTGTTTCGCAGATGCCAGTCGGAAGAAAACCAGTCTTGGCACCACTCCCAAACATTTCCGGCGACGTTGTAGAGTCCAAAGCCATTCGCCCTGAAAGATTTGACCGGAGCTGTTCCGACGAAGCCGTCCTCAGCCGAGTTCTCGTGAGGGAAACGTCCCTGCCAGATATTGCACCGATGTTTGCCCTTTGGAGTCAACTCATTGCCCCAGGCGTACATTTGCTGGTCTAAGCCTCCCCTAGCGGCCTTTTCCCACTCCGCCTCGGTCGGCATACGATGGCCCTTCCACCCGCAATAAGCTTCGGCGTCTCGCCAGCTAACATGGATGACCGGATGGTCCATACGTTTTTTGATATTGGAACCCGGTCCTTCAGGCTTCCTCCAGTGAGCCCCATCCACGCCGTACCACCATTCGAGTCCTTGAACATTTTGCGGTTTGAGACGCTTGAGCACCGATTTCGGCAGCAAGTAGTGAAAAACATACGACCAGCCGAACTTTTCGGCATCCGTCACATAACCCGTATCATCAACGAACTCGGCAAATTCGGCATTGCTCACCGTGTACTTGGAAATGTAATACGAATCGATTGCCACCTCTCGCGCAGGCTTTTCACCGTCCTTATCCCAAGCCTCCTCGCTATCGGTCCCCATACGAAAGGCTCCAGATTCAATTAGCACCATTCCAGCTTTCGTTCCCCAATCCTTCGATCGCTTTACGATCTTTTGTTTATCGGACTCCTGTTCACAACAACTTTGCTCCGAGTCGTTGGTGGGCATGCAACAAGCCTGCTTCGTTTCAATATCCATCACTTAAGCGAGTAAATTAGGGTTACTCGACTATGTTCAGCCTTAAGGTGAATTAATGTCAACTCGGACAAAGCTGCAAGAATCTGACCGCAGTTGCTCGCGCCTCTGAAAGAGGCTCAAAAGACTTTTCGAATCGATCACAAACCTGACGAAGCGGATGGGAAGGTTCTATCTTCGTCGTCAAAAGAATCCATTTCTCCATGATCAGCAAAATAGGCTTCATCTTCAGCAGGATTCCCGGTCATGTGTTTAAATAGATCACGATTCTTGTCCCATACTCCAATGGCCTGCTGTTTGGCTTCCGTTTCGGCAGCCATCATAGAGGAGACAAAGCCAACCCCATGCGATTCGAATCGAGCCAGGCCTTTTCTGAGTAGAGTCTCGTTTAGGCTATCGCCATCCGCCGATTTAAGGTCGACATACATCAGCCCCTCAATCTGCTTCATGATTTCCATGTTAAACCGTCTGTTCACTACCATGGACTGCAAGGTATTGATAGCGTCAAAAGCCGCTTTTTCATCGCCAGAGGGATAGCCAATTCCACCAAGGAGGACGACAACCTGCTTGTTGTCTAAATTGACTTTCAGACGACGCCCATCGACTGCCTCCAATACCTCTACAAGAAAGATTTTGTTCTTAGATACGCTGCCATTCACCACGTAGAAAATGGCAATAGCGACGGCGACAAAGGCTAGAAAAGCAAAAACCATAGAAAATCGTGAGGGGCTGTTTTCGAACGGAAATAGCCTAGGAATGAATCGGCATGGCTCCCAAAGAAGTTTAGAGTGGCAGGAAGCTTTCTAGAAATGGTTTGCGAAAATGTCTGCTAGGCTCCTGCAGACCATCTAGTAAAATGGAGTAAAAGCCTTGTTACAAGGCAGGAGCGGCTGGCAGTAGAAATCGCGGAGTAAACCCGCTCCTGCATCACCCTCTATCACATCACCATTTCAGCTAGGCTCCCTAGAGAAATAGGACACAAGGATATCATAGCTTTTCTGAAGCTCGGAAATCTCAATGTACTCGTCGTTTTTGTGGGCTTGAGCGATGTCGCCAGGACCGAACACAACGGCTGGCAATCCTGCCTCTGCATAAGCGACAGCATTAGTCATGTAAAGCACCTGAGAAAAGCGAGTTGAAACGCCAGCAGCCTCTGCAGCTGCCAGCAACTCTCGGGGAAACCAACTGTCCGCCGAAGTGTTTACCGCTGATCTAACAATGTGATTCTTAAGAATGGAACCCGGTTCGGCATCCGCTATTTCCCGCAGCTCAGCTTCAGCATCCTGAGCGGTTTCGCTTATTCCCAATCGCCGATCGATTTCAATTAGACACTTGTCTGGCACAACGTTAAAGCCAATCCCGCCTTTGATAAGCCCAATGTTCAAAGTGCCCTTTTCCATTTCATCCTGAGTATCCGCGTTTGCCAATCGCTCGCTGAGACCTTCGAGTTTATGCAAAATCCTGTTCATTTTCAGAATCGCGCTTTCACCCAAATGGGGCGTGGACCCATGAGCGGCTTTGCCTGATGTTGTCAAAATGAAGCGACACACTCCCTTGTGGGCCAAAACCAGTTCGCTGCCAGTAGGCTCACCCGCAATTGCCGCCTCTATTTTGTATTCGTCTTTCAACTTCACGACTTCGTAGGCGCCCAACTGGGTGGCTTCTTCGTCTACCGTGGCTGCAAAGACAAGCGGCCGTTTAAGAGCTCTAGGGTTCTTGGCAAAATATGCGGCTACCGTCATGAAAACCGCGAGGCTTGCCTTTGTGTCACAAGAGCCTCTTCCGTAAAGCCGACCATTTTTCTCGCGAGGCTCGTAAGGACTCCCCTCTGCCCAGCCATCGACTCCAACCGTATCCATGTGGGCATCGAGCAAAGTGCCCGGCCCCTCGTCCGATCCCAGTCGAGCTAGAATGTTTCTTCGACCGGGAAGGGCTTCCTGAGTCTTAGCATCGATTCCGTGATCCTTTAGCCAACCTAAAACAAAAGACTTCAGTTCAGCCTCGCCAGGTCCGCCATAAGAGGGATTCACGCTCGGTATGGCGATAAGTTCTTTGAGCAATTTGAGGATCATATTTCTTGGAATAAGGTATAGCTGAAGAAAGTTTCTAAGCAAAAGACTATGAAGCCCTTAGGGAGGAAATTGTTAAATTGCATGAAAGGTCGTAAAAAGCGTCCGTGACTCTTGAGACTGCCTGATTAATAGCTTAAGTAAGGGGTGGCCAGCCTGTTTGTTAACAGCAGCCAGCATTGTATCTCCCACTGTAACATGCTCCCGCTACAGATTCACGAAGCGCGAACTGAGAGGTTCGATTTTGATCATAACTTTGACCAAATGGAACTGCCGATAGACGCTCCTCGACTGGATGTACCCAGCCCGCAACCGAGCCTCTATTTTGCTCTCGATAATCATCTCAAAGTTCTTTCCTGCGAGCAGGAAGTGGCTTCATTACTTGGCATTCTTAGTACACCCGACGCCAATCTAAAAGACTCGGCTTTATTAGACTACGTAACAATCGAGAGGATTTCACAGGAGGTTCATGCGGCCTTTACAGATGATCGACCAAGCCCACGTTATCTTCGAATCGAAATTCAGAACGCCGCAAACTGGACTGAAGCCGCCTTTTGCCTTACCATCCGAAGAAACCATCTTAAGAATGGAACGGCCAGCTGTCATTGTTCGCTGGAAGAAATCAAACCCCATTCTCTCAACGATCAAATTTTTCATTTCGAACACGCCAAAGTTCTCGAAAAAACGGGCATCATCCTTTGGTCCATGGAAGATGAGGATCGCCACTTCAACTTGGCTACTCAGCTTGATTCGCTTATAGGCAATCCAGCTCCACAGACCGATTGCTCATTTGAAGAATGGATTTCCTTCATTCACGTAGAGGATAGAAAAATCTTCTTGGAAGAGTTCTCTAGATTCATAGCAGGCGAAATCCAAAAATTCCATCTCAGGTACCGAATCATTGCCCCAGATGAGGAAATTAAATGGATTTCAACGATCGCTACGCGGCAAGAAGCCTCATCTCTGCCCAAAGACAATCGCATTCTGGGTGTGCATAAACCCGAGAGCTATATCCCTAATTTCAATGGAGAGCTGAGACTTTTCACATTTCTCGCTAAAGAAATCCAGTCGCCGATTATCATCACTGATCCCGAAGGGCGAATTACCTGGTTTAACAATGCATTCAAGCATATGACCGGCTACAACTCTGAGGAGTTGATTGGCAGGAAGCCGGGAGACTTTCTACAAGGCAATCTGTCAGATTCAGAAGTCGTAAGCTACATGCGGGATCGCATTAAACAAAAGAAGGCCTTTCACGCAGAACTGATAAACTACAACAAAAGCGGGTCGCCCTATTTCGTTAAAATCGATGCCAACCCTTTAATCGACGATTATGGTAAAGTCACTCACTTCATAGCCTTTCAGACTGACATTTCCGAAAACAAAAAGAATCAGAAAAGGATTTCAAGAAACGAGTCTAAATTCCGATCCCTTTTCGACAACTCTCTAGATGCCTTGCTCCTTGTATCCAAACAAGACGGACGTATTATCGAAGCCAACCGAGCTGCGCGCAAACGATTCCAGGAAAATAGACTCGAGGGAAAAATCATCACAGATTTGTGCAGAGAGAAGAGCGGTTTTGCCGCAGAGGATATGCGAAGCCTTTTAAAGAAATCGCAGGATGGCTGGCAGCAAGATTGCGAATTCAAACAAAGCGACGGAACGAATTTCCCAGTAGAACTAAGTCTTTGCCGTATTCCCATGAGGGACTCGGAGGCATTCCTCATGACACTTCGTGACATATCCGAAAAGCGACTGCTTGAAGAACAGCTGAGACGTTCGCAGAAAATGGAAGCAGTGGGTAAGCTGGCAGGCGGGGTGGCTCACGATTTCAATAATCTCCTAGCTGGGATGAGAGGCTTTTCGGAGCTTCTCTCGAATTCCGAGTACCCATCCACACGAGATCGCGTTTACATTAACGAACTTCTGAAAATCACCGAACGGGCAAGAGATCTCACGAGCAGACTACTCTCGTTTAGCAGAGGTCAAAGCAGTAAGCCCGCCGTAGCGAATTTAAATAGGATAATCGATAGCTTTTCTCCGATGCTATCACGCATGATCAAAGAGGATATTCAATTTACGACGCAACTTAAAGAAAACATCCCCAATTCTCTTCTCGACGTCACGCAAGTCGAGCAGGTCATTCTGAACCTCGTGGTAAATGCCCAAGAAGCGACATCCGGCAAAGACAAGTCGATCCGCTTACGTAGTGACGAGATTTCTCTCACTGGCAAAGAACGCTTCATCACGGGAAATCCAACCCCAGGGAAATACGTGTCATTGGAAGTTGAAGACAACGGCCATGGCATTGCGGCAGAAACGCTCGAAAAGATTTTCGAACCGTTTTTCACGACCAAAGAGGGAGCCGGAACGGGTTTAGGACTATCAATCGTCTATGGTATTGTCGACAAGAATAACGGGCATCTGGATGTCCAAAGCACACCTGGCAAAGGAACGATTTTTCAAGTCGTGTTTCCCGTAGTTGATCAAGAAATACAACCAGAAAAGCGGCAAGATCGCATAGCCCCTTTACCAACTGCAAAAAGCAAGGGGAAAGCGACTATTCTTATTGCTGAAGACCAGGCTCAAGTTCGAGAAATCCTCGAACTCGGCCTAAGCCAAACGGGCTACCAGCTGCTCATTGCCAAAGATGGAGAAGAAGCCGTCGAGTTGGCGAAAAGCCATAACGGACACATTGATCTGCTTTTGACTGACGCCATAATGCCCAAGATGCACGGATGCCTGTTGGCGACTGAAGTCAGGAAACTCTTCCCAGAACTGAGAGTTGTAGTTATGTCAGGACTACCTGAATCAGAAACCATTAGCGAAGACGAGGAAAAGGTCGAGATCGACGCCTATGTGGACAAACCTTTCTCGATTCGCAAACTGGTTGAGCTTATAAACGGGATTTTGGAAAAGAAATCAGCTTCGGTCGCCTAAAGCCGCCCAACAAGGGCAAACGCTCAACACGATTCAAATCCGCTACAAATCTCACTTCAGAGAAGCCTGCCATTGACAAGAGATTATTGCCCCTAAAACTGTGCCTCGAAATGGCCTGGCGAATTGAAAAATACGTAGTCAAAGGCGAGATCCATAACAAAGTTCCCGGAATGGTCATAGGGCTCATTTGGCTAAAAGGACTGAACAAGCCGTTAGAGCTGAATTTGAAAGGCAATTGTTATAGCGATATGGCGGGAGCCAGGCTTGTTTTTAAAAATCCCGATCCTCAAGAAGGCGACTACTCAGGCCTAGATCTTTTTCAAAACGGCGTAGTGGGCGACATGACCGCATCCAAAAAAGTCAAGCTTCCGGCCAACCCCGAAACTTTCGAAGAGGATTTCGCAAATCGCTCGAAAATTGAATTCGTGATGGGCAATTGCCTCTACCTCGAATGGTTCAGCGAGACTAACGGGCGCGTTCTGATTGAAAGCCCATACTTTCAGTGGCGCGTCAGTCTTCCCAAGTGGCGTCTCTCCACAAAGGACGAAGAAGAACAGCGGAAGAAAAATCAGCAGGCCATGATGGGTTTCATGGATCAGCTTTCTCAAGCTATAGAACCGGACGAGACGGAGTTCCCTGAAGACGGGGAAATGAACGAGTTTCAGTGGGAAGCGTATTTGCAAAAGTCCGACGCCCGAAGCGACATGCTCCTAGAGCTGTTCGAAAAGTACGAAGACGATCCGAACTGCGAGGACATCATAGCCGAAGCCATGGGCTGGGAAATCGAATCGGTCGAGATTGAAGAGGAGCATAACGACGACTGGAGCGAAGAGGAGATAGATGAAAATTCCTTTGATGAAGAGGAATACATGCCAAACCATCCACTCATCACGCAAATGATGGACCTCACATCGCGTATTTTCTACGAAACGGAATCCCGCAAACTCTTAAGTGACGATTCCAACAATCCATGGAACCAGCTTCTCTGGCATTCTCAGCTTACTGTGAGCAAGCTAATTGCGGCCCTTGAAGAAGTGGCTGAAGGCATGGATCCCGAGCCTGGATTCGTTGTGGCTACATTGAAGCGAGCGCTGCATATTGTGCATTTGACCATCGCCACTCTTGAGGCCGCAGCAGGACTCGAAATGAAGGGGAAAAATTGGGTCGTAGAGATCAGAAAAGATCTATTTGTATTGAGAGAATCAGTACTAAACTTGATGCAAGCCTACCGCAAGCAAGGCGGGTAAATCCAAGACGCCTGTTTCGAGCGAGAGGCGCATAGAAGAGCAATCTCAAAACGGTAGAGGGGATACGCCTACGCCTTAAACTTCTCCAAGACGCGTCGATGAACGCCTAAACAACCAGAGGCCACATCCACATAAGTCGCCTGCAAGCGACGAGGTATTAGTCCAAATCGGATTAGACGACGGAGAAGTCACAACTGCTTACTCAATCGATCACCAGTCCGAGTTTCGTTAGACATACCCGCTTAGGGGTCGCGAATAGGCGTCGAGCATAAATTACGACAGCTTCAAAAGCTGAATTGAACTAAAATTTAAATTATTTTAATTATGTCTAACAGTAGTAATTTATTTTAAATTAGTTTATTCATTATTAAACAAGGTTTAAATGATAATTTCAAATTCTTCCATGAGCAGCATCCTAACGCCCCCCATCCTCTCCTGATCCTCCAACGGTATACTGAACTGACCGAGTCCCCTTCCAGTCTCTGCCTAGATTAGCTATTGGCATATAGAATCCAACAAACGCGCCATTCCGCAGCAAATAAGACACAATCGATTGATCTACATCTCTTCTCCCACTCTTCTTTCAAAGAAAGGGTCCAGAAACGACCAGTCAAAGCATCTGGATACAATTCCCGGAATTCCCAATCTTGAGAGAAGGAATCATTTGCCAGCTAGAACTTTGGCTCCAACCTCGGACTTAATCGTGAACTGCATAGCAAAACAATTTGAATCAACGATATCATTCCCAGTCTCTCTGATAATTATCGTTTTCGCCATCTCCTTAACATCGAATTCAAATGCGGAAATGATCTGGCCTAGCTGGCGTGGCCCAAGAGGAGACGGATCAAGCCTTGATGCAAAAAGCTCCGCTCAAATGGAATCTTAAAGAAGATTAGCTTTCTCGACCAACACTGTCGAGAACGGTTTTGCTTTGAAGCGGAGCGTCCTTGAAAAGCGAATACCTTCTGATGTTTGTTTTCAAGCGAAGAAGAGTTGACCGATTCGTTCCTTCGACAATGTCGAGGAAACGTGCACCACAAGGCAATATTTCCAGAATTGCTAACGTCACGCTCAACTAGGATCCCTGTCTGCCGAGCACTTTATCAAATCCACTAGGGAAACATAATGCTTGATTTAAGGGGTTTGTTTACTGTCTATTAGAGTTGTTGCTTCTTCGTTTATAACCCCCATGCCTGATCTAATAACCGAAAGCGAACGGATCGAAGAAAGAGATCCTCAAACAGAAAGTGAAACTTTAGAAGAAAAAGGGCTGCTGGTCGGCGATTGCCCCTTCATCGATAAAGCTCTTCCTTCCTGGCCAGCCGCGCGACATGAAGACCGCAGCTGGACTGGGCTGCATAAAGATTTTCGATACACGCACCATCCGCTAAATAAAAGGCATGTTCATCCCCAATACTATGCGATTACGGAAGAGCAATACTACCGTCTCCACTCAGTACTCGCGAGTTCGGAAGGAGGGAGCATTCTGGTTTCCGGCTATCGAGGCACCGGCAAGACATCGCTCGTCAATTACACGGTCAGGCAGCTGATTAATACGGAGCAAGGCGAAGGGGCAAGCGACGGAGAAATCGCGCAGCGGCTCCGCGACCAGGGAAATAAGCTTTTCATACCGATACGTATAAATCTCAGTGTGGCTAGAAATTCCCATGCTCTCGCTTCGCTTATGCTAGAGGGCTTATACGATCAGCTCGTGGGCGAGCATAAGAAAGAGGTCAATTACGGCCAGCCGAACTATTCTTATGATCGTTTCGAAAGCGTCAAAAATAGACTTAGAGAAGCCTATACGTATAGCCGAAGCGCGACGCAAATAAGCAAGGGCAAGGAAGATAAAATATCCAGCAAAGTTAATGCAAGCATTGGAATCCCGCAATTAAGCGGCTTTGGATCCGAGATAGCAGGCGAATCCAGCAGCTCAGAATCCCGTACCAGCACTTATGATAAATTAGCCCTGCATGAACTGCAAAGCGAATTGAAGCACATTCTCGACGACGTTAGCAACATCGGCTGTAAAGTCCTATTCATTTTCGATGAGCTCGATAAGCTTGAGCCGAAAGAAAGCCCAGGAAGATTGCGACTCTCTCGCAGTTTCAAGGAACTGCAATCCATCGTGTCCGATCTCAAGTTTCTCTTAACGGAAGCGAATGCCTTCAGCATTTTCATTGCGGGAAAGGACGCCGACGATAGTTGGCAAGAAGACCAAAACAAGGGCGAAGGGCTGCTAGAATCCGTATTTCTTATAAACGTCTATTTGCCAACCACCTTTTCGGCGAAATTCAGACCGCCCATAGGCCCTAATCTATGGATCATCGAAACGTTTATTAAATTTCTAGATGCGAACTATGAAAAACTAACCTGCTACCTAAAACAAAAGCCTAGCGAGAAAGAGTGCAAAGATTGTTCAGCCATCGATCTTAATTCGATGGATAGAGATGTCGAAAAAAAGGAATTGGAAAGCCTCTCCCAGAAAATAGATGAAAAGAAACGAATAGCAGATGCTAAAAATGGATCCTCTGAAGGTAGCTTGATTGAGATCGATCTGCTAAGCGCGTTTAGCAACGATTTACCAGAGAATTCCGAGGAGCTTAATAAGCTCAATCAATCCTTGCTAGAATTCTATCATCAGACCCCGACACGCATATTAGAGGACTTCTATAAGGCGATACTCAGAGAGCTCGGTATTGCCCGGTTAACATGGACGTATAATACGGCGCTATTCATTATCCCCCTTTTCGCGGAAATAGAATTAAAAGAACTTATCCAGCGGCTCGTTCGCAATCACTATAAGGAAGAGAAAGATCCTTTCTATGGCAATAAAGACGATGCTAAGAAATTAGTCAACAAACATGGAATATTGCTAGCGGCTCTCATTGACGGGTTGAGAAAAGAATCCCGTGACATAAAACGCGACAAGGAAGAAAAAATCGAAAAGAGGGAAAAAGAAATAGAATGGCTATTAGAAAGACTGAAAGGCGAAACAAAAAGGGCTTCCATAAATTTGGATAAATTCGAGAGGGAAGCGGAAAGGATAGAGAAACAACTGAGGAAGCAGGCGGAAACATACAGATGGAAGATCAAGGAATTTCGAGAAAAGTATAAAAAAAGAGCGGATGAGAAGGTAAAGAAGGCAGAAGAAAAAGCTAAAGAAGAGATCGAAAACGCTGAAAGAGGGCAACGGATGCCCGATCAAGGATGGATAAAGCGGAACAGAGACAGGGCGGCTAGCAAAGCGAAGAAGATTACTAAAAGAAGCCTATGGAAAGCGCGAAAAAAGGGAGAGAGATGGGAGAAGCGGTTAGAAAAAACACGAAAGAAAGCTGAGAAAAAAAGGAGGAAAGCTACTCATCCAGGCCAAAGGCTAGAAGCTCTCGAAAAAGAAAGAGACGAAGCCAGAAACGAAAAAGAGCAAGCGGTGAAGGCCATGTCAGAGCGCGAATGCCGCAATCTGCGTATACTGCTATATTACTTAACGTATAAAGGCCGCGGGATTCCAAGAAAGATTCTGCGAGAGTTCTACACGCTTATTCGGCACAAGAGTATCATTCGCAATTTCGACAAGCGTTATTCCTATTTAAAACCGGAAAACATTAATCATATTGCCATCGTCTCTCGATCCTATCTGCAAAAAATGACCTTCTTCTCCAGCTTCGTTACCAAGCTGGAAAGCGTTCCGGTAAATCTAAGGCATTTGGATGACAAAGGCTTAGCATCTATCTTCCACATCATCGACTATATTCTTAAATACTTTCATGGAGGCTTCACCTGGAAAGATATCGAGCATGCCGGATTTCTGACCAAAAGGCAGGACATATTCCCAAGCAAACAGCTTGTGCGACATGTCTTAAGCATTCTCGAAGGATCGCATGTCGAGTCCTTTGGAATATACACTCCGGCCTATAGGCTTTTACCAAGAGTCGTCCACGACTTGCATAGCCTTTATCTAACATTCGGGCCCGAACAAATAGAGCTGAGGTCCACCTACAACGAACATGCCGATGAAATCGCGACTCTAGAAAAATCGTCCGACTTTGCCAGCCAGCAAGCCGCCGAAAATCGTCTGGATTCATTTTTAGGACAGATTCGCCTAGGCCAGATTTACGAGGAGATAGGAAACCTGCCTCAAGCTCGCATGGTCCTTGCTAAGGCCCTACGCTGGATTCGACTAGACATCTCAAGGTTATACGACAAGGAGGATATCCCTAACGAAGAGAGCGTGAATCGCCCGCAGTTGAATACGTTCCTCTCGCATGCGATCGAGAGCATGCATAGTCTAGGTCATGTATGCGAACAATTGCACGACTTCTCTACTGCCACGCTATATTATAGAGAGGCGCTAGGATTGCATACAGCCTATGCGAAACAAATAGCGAATTTCACAAAGTCTCCAAACAGGGCTAACGCTTTTCTGCAAGACCATATCGCTCCCTTCGGCTCCTTAGAACAAGCTATGCCCTTCCCTCCGCCATTTCACCAGAGCGATCATTCGCAAACCAAAGAGCCCGAAGATGTCGTGAAAAATCTTTTCCCAGACCGCATCAATATTGGACCCCCATTATCCATTCCGCTCTCTCGCATTAGGTTCGACAATTTCGAATTCAAATCTCCTCTAGTCTCGCCTATAGAACCCGATAAGATATTCGACAGCTTAAACCATATAGCATTCTGCCTTGAAAAAGAGGGGCATCGAATTGCGGCTAACAAACATTTTCTATTAGCTTTGGCGCGCCATTTTTATGTTAACGACGAATTTAGCATTATCGAGCAATCTTTGCTTATCGCATCTATCCTTGTTCAACGTCGCGACTTTAAAAACGCCCTAGATTGGTATATCAGGGCTTACCGCGTTTGCCAAGAAAGCGGATGGCAAGACCGAAAGCGATTCACTACCAAAAGCATGCCCACATTGAAAATCAAGGCATTGATCCTAAATAAGATTGGAGATCTGAATTACGCTACAAGAGGTCTAGGTTTTATAGAAGATAACAAAGAGTTGCGTTCCATAAGCACGCTGGCCATTGATCCGAAATCAGTCGAGGATCTGGTCGATCTAAAAGCTATGGCTTTTATCATGGATTTAGAAGGGTTAGGAAGCGATGATCGGCGTGAAGAGTACTTTTATACCCATGCTCAAATTCTTTTTCGATCCACTGACGACCAGATGTATGCGAATGAATTGTATTTAAAAAAACTTCGTATTCGCCGAGAAGATATCCTTAAGTCGCTAAAATGCTCTCCCAAAACCGATGGATTAGCGAAAATCGTATTCGCTTGGGGCAGTTTATGGTCTGGAGCGGAATCGATTCTCGATTCTCTGCTCGATTCACGACCTGTTGTAAGACAAGCGCATCCGCTACGCTGGGGAGAATCGATCGACAAGCGACTACTGGCACGCTTAGCGACGATCATTGGCGAAACGTATATCGACCTATCGAAAATCGATTATGGAAACCCTAAACTCATCAAAACGGAAGAGCGTCTACTTAAATATTTTCTAGTCGAACCCGGAGAGCTCATCGGCAAGAGAGCCAAGGAAATATTCAATAAGAAAAAAGAAAAAAGATTCGAAGCCTTCAAACCCTTTCTCGAAGAAGATCTACTAAAGCGGATTCGCAAGCGTTCAGAAAATCTATTGGATACTTCCTCAACCGATAGACGCATTTTTCGCATCATATCCTTTGTGAACGATAACCCGGATATTCTGGAGTGTTCTAGATCCGAGAAACGCGCTCCCGAGCCGGATCCTAAAGGGAAACCCAAACCCGAGGAGCCTAGCAAGAAACTCAAAGTACAAATTCATAAAAAAGGAATTCGGTCCCTGCTCTGGCGCGTTTCAAGGCCATCCACCTATCCTTACGCGACGAAACGTAACAAATATATCATTGAAGAAAAGCTTAACATCGGAAATCTGCTGGAATTCTTTCATGACTATTATAATAAATTAGACTGTCTTTCAAAACGGGAGGAAATGCTCATCCTCCGTCTTCAACTGGCGAAATTCGCCGAGAATTTTCTCCTCTTCGGTTATCTGACAGGCCAGTATGAAATAAAAGATATCGATTCCGCTCAAACATCGCTAGCCTTGGGCAAGACTTATCTCATGACTATTAAATATATGATCCAGTTCGTTGCTAAAGAAGACAGTGAAACGGAGAGAGATAAAGATAAGGATACGCTCGAAGCAAAAGCATCGTTCGGAGGAAAGCTTTCAAAATTCTACGAAATCCTTCACCTCTCAGCCAAAAGGTTTTTAGTGAACGCCATTGATATAATAAATGCGGAGAGCAGGAAAGATGCTGTTCATTTGCAAATTCTAAGCGAAGGGCATGTTCAACTCGGCTATTTAATGCTTATCCGCCATCAATTTATCGGTTTTGTTTCGCGCAAAAACCAGGATCCACTTTTTAATCCCAAGAACAGAGAATGGGAATTGAAATCGGAATTCAACCGCGATCTTTTGGATGATCGCGAGATTGACGATTTACAATTCCAAGTTAACAATGCCTTTCTAGATGCAGCCCGGCATCTGCAGCTGGAATTAACTGGGTATCTTGATCGATTTCCGATTTCAAAGGATATCTATTATAAGTTTGGCAACGTGGACGACCGGAGAACCCATTTTGAGATCGCCCATGCCACCCGAATGAGGACTTCTTTTGATGAGATTTCATTAAAAGAGACTCCTGGAAAGAAGACTCCCAAAAAGCAGGCATATGCAAAAGAGACTTCCCCAAATGATAAAGACGTCGACAAGCCAGCTGAAATTAGAAGAAAGCATTTGAATAGCACCTTGTCGAAATTGTCTTTTCTGACTTCGAAGAAACCCAACGTCTACGTAGAAGAAACCTCCAGATGGCTTAAAGAGCTGAAGCCATTGGTCGACGACATTGTTAAACTCAGCACGGTGGAACCTATTATTCAAATCGATGATGACGGGAACGCATCTTGGCATTCGGAAATGGGCAGAAACAAGGATAGTTATTGGTTTGCCCATTTCAATGATGGCATTGGCAGGTCGGCCAAGTGAGAATGCATTCCCAGGCTAAATCATTTATGCTTCAAATCAGCTTACCGTGATGCTCACAGATCACAGTGAATCAATCTCGTAGGTGAATCGTCGATACCTTCATCGTTATAACAGACGCACGAAAGACCTCTTCTAAGCACCGGCATGTTCCAGGTTTCTCGGTCTAAGAAAGTCTTTCCAGCCGTGCGTGATTGCAGCAGAAACTAAGGACTGAGAGGAGGGGAAAAAAGCAAGCCCTTGATGCGGCAAAGGCTCTGCTATTTCGGCATTAATTTCTATGATAACGTTTTGGTGGCACTGGATCAGCAAACTATTCTGCAAAAGCTCCAAACGAATATAAAGCCATATCGATTGGCAGACGAAATCCACAACTCATGATCGCTGCCTTAATTCAGTGGTAGCTTATAACAAGCGGCTTCCTTATGGTTGCGAACGAGCAGGAAAGGAGCTACCAAGGCAGGGGGATTCCAACTCTTTCCGGTCAAGGCTTGGAATCGCGCAAGTACTCGGGATTCGACCGGTGTCGCTTCGAGAAGAATAATTTCTCCGTTCTCTGCAGACACGAGGAGCAGATCTTCGAGCAACAGGACTTGGCCATGCCCGTATCGTCCAGTTTTCCACTTCCTCCTACCCGTTTCAATATCAAGACATGCCATAATGCCATCGTCCAATCCATAAACGTATCCATCCTTGGATACGAGATTAGTAAACTTAGCCTTCATATGCAGCGTTTTCCACAAACGCTCCACCGAATATGACCCATCCTCATTCGCCGTGATCTGCAGCAAAGCGCTTCCGTTGCCATATCCACTCGAGAGCATTACACGATCAGAACCTAATAACAGAGGAATGGATACATGTGGATGATCTCTTTTCCAGGGATAAGACCAAAGAACGTTTCCTTTATCGGGATCATGAGAAGTCAGAGCTCTATTGAAAATCAAGATTTGCTCCTTACCTCCTATTTCATAGGCAACGGGAGAACTCCAATGAGCCGGCTCGCTACCTCCGCTCCAGACAAAATCGCCTGACGTTTTATTGTAGGCAACCAATGACCTTCCGTCGCGACCACCCACGCTAACAACTACCAATTCTCCATAAATGAGAGGAGAGCTGGACGTTCCCCAATCAGGGAGCTTTGCATCGTTCTCCTTTAGAATGCTAAGCCCCCACAATAAACTCCCATCACGGAGATCCAGGCAGTTTAAAATACCTGTTGCCCCCAAAGTATAAACTCTATTTCCTTCTATAGTAGGCGTCGCTCGCGGTCCTACTCCTCCCAAGGCGTCATCGTAACGAGCGACATCGCTGTGTTGCCACAGCGCCTTTCCCGTCAGCAGATCGTAGCAGACAACGAGTTCTTTTTCTTGGTCTTGCTCCTGAGTTACGGCCTTGCCATTCGAAACTGCGAATCCAGACCAAGCTTCTCCGATAGGCTGGCGCCAAAGCAGCTCGGGCGGATTGGAGATCCAATCTCGGCCCAGCGACACTCCGCTAATCTTTCCGTCACGATTTGATCCAAAAAACTGAGTGAAGTCATTGATTGTTGCCTTATCGATGGGATCGACAGTCTGACTCAGCTCTGTATCTAGTTTTTTATCACGAGGAGCCTCTTCAGCCCAACGCCAACCAAAGACGGGAACGAGATCGCCAGAAAAACCCTCAAAGCGAAACAAGCCAGCAAAAAGAAACACGCTCAAAAGCGCTATCGCCAGCGCAGTAAATCTGATTTTCCACCTTAGCCGAGAAAAAGCGAGCAACCAGATCAACGACAATACAATAGCAAAAAAACCGATCGCGAAGGACTTCATTACCAGGTCCTGCCGATTGGCATCGCTAGTAAAGTAGGCATAACACCACAGGCCCACTGAAATAATCCAAATCACCACCAGAGGCCACCAACGAATCGGCCTGGAATTTTCATCCATTCGCATTACCATCTTAAGAGAGTATCCAGAAAACACCCTCCTCGCTAGCTAATTGCTTCACACGTGGTTCAGCTCCTTGAGCTGTTCGCTAAGATAAATCTTACGTTGCCAGCGCTTATTTTTGGAGGACATGTCAATAGCATAAAGACTATCGCCAACATCGGGAATCGGCGCTTCTAGGATTCTGCAAAGGTTAAGGGCGAGCCATTTCTCGATCTTCAAAACGACCATCTTTTTGCGCAGCCTACCCTGGATGTCTCGGTTCAATATAGTTGGGATCGTATTAAGAGTAAGAATCTCATCAATAGCTGTATTCGCCATCTTAACACGGCCCTCTTCACTAGCGTAGAAGTGAGTTACGCCAAATACCGTTTTGTTAGGATGAATCTGCTTTAGAAACTGGCAAGATTTCACGATAGTGGAACCCGTTCGCACCATATCGTCGAAGAGCACCACATCGTGCCCAGCGATCTCTTCAAACGCTGTCTCGCTCTCAGGATGGAGCTTTATCTCAACATGGCGTTCGTCGATCCGCTCCTTGTCCAACAGAATGAATTTCGCCTTGCTCAGTCCAAGCCTTTGATACATCTCGCGCACAAAATTGCGAATGCCCTTGTCGGGAGCGCAGATCGCTAGCCCTTCCCCGTTCTCGCCATAAGTAACGATATTCGAGTTAAGCAGGTAGTCGACATAGATATCGTATGGAATCAGATTGTAGAATTTCCCATCGAAGATCTCCGTGAACTTGGTCTGCACAGAATACGAGTGGTTGTGAACTGTTAGCACCCGGTCGACCCCGGCCAGTTTCAGCATTTCAGCGTAGAGCTGAGAGGTGAACGGCTGGCCATCGAACTTCTTTAAGTCCTTTTCGTCGCGATCGAAATCCGTATTGCCTAGAGCCAGTCGCGGCCCTCTGTCCTGAGCGCTATAAAACAAATCTGGCTCAATCAGAATCACCTCGATCGCCCCATTTTCCTTGGCCGCCCGAGCAATCGTCAGATTCCTCATGGCCAAGCTCTGACGACTCATGACCAAGCTACTCGTACTGACGATGATAACGCTTTTGCCCTCAAGCTTGTTCCCAATGTTGGTGAAGTCGCTTTCATCGGAGATGAACCGCGGACAGAACTCCGAATTAGCGAAACGCTTCATGCTAATCAGGTCGGCTATGTCTTCAACCTGACCGGCCGCAAAAGCAACGTCGATAGCAAAGGGATCGTCAGAGGAATTGCCGACGACAATGTAGTTTGTTTGATTTAGACTCACGGAAAAACTCTCTAGGATCCATGCAATTTGATTACGAGCGCGTTCGAATCAAGTAAAAGCTAACGGTAAAGAGCGAGCATATTTATTATCTCAAACACAAAAAGCAAATCGCTTGGTTAGACTTAAGCGCTTCATGAACAAAATCATACGGAAACTTCTCTACCTTCTTCGAGCTTTCCAATGGGCTCTTTTTTCGGCGCGTTAATCTGCCATCTCCAATACCGTTTCAAGCCCCGTTTGATGTCGTCGAGAATCAACGTGTTCACAGGAATCAAAAGCAGCGTGATGACCGTAGCGAATACCACACCCCAAGCCAACGAAATGGCCATTGGAATCATGTAGCGAGCTTGTCGACTTTGTTCGAACATCAAAGGAAGCAGGCCAGCAAACGTCGTGAGGGACGTCAGCAAGATCGGCCTAAAACGTCTCACGCCTGCTAGACGGACAGCCATGCCGAGTGTATCCCCTAACTTGAGACGAGAATTAATAAAGTGGACCATTATCAGACTGTCGTTAACCACTACCCCCGAAAGAGCCAGAAAACCGAGGCGAGAATAAATGTTTACCGTGACCCCATCACCCGTGAGCAATGTGAGTATCCAATCCATTATGACATGGCCTAAAACAGCTCCAACAATGCCGAAAGGAATGACAGCCATGACAATGAAAGGCTTCACATAGCTGCGGAACGGAATAGCGAGAAGTATGTAAAGAGCTAATACGACGATTAGAGTATTGAACTGAATATTTCTAGCGTCTTCCGCAGCTTGTCTCGCTCGACCAGATTTCACGTAAGCCATGCCGATATAATCGTCAACCAAATCGGGCAGAAAAGTTGCCTCGAGTTCCGCCACGATGCCATCGATATCCACGTCGTCCGAGTCTGCATTGGCCGTCACACTCAACTGCCGTTTCCGGTCGATTCTCAAGATAGTAGGCAAGCTTCGCCCTGGTTTTATCTCCGCGACGGTGGTGAAGGGAACTTCGGTACCGGCTGGCGTCCGAATCATCATGGAGTCTAGCGTAGCCAAAGACTTGCGCTGTTCTTCTGGATACCTGACCATCACTCTCACATCGTCTCTGCCACGTTGAATGCGTTGGGCTTCGGCTCCAAAAAACGCTTGCCTAACCTGTCTAGCTAAATCGCTGGTCGTTAGCCCAAGGTATTCAGCTTGGGGTTTCAGCTGTAGTTCGAATTCAGCTTTGGCGCTTTCGAAGGAATCGGAAACTTCGTG
>JANQKI010000088.1 GCA_028281165.1 Opitutaceae bacterium
GAGCTGGTCGCCGCCGCCGCGCCCGCCAGGAGCGCCGGCCTCAAGCCCGCCGAGAGGCGCGAGCACTACCCCGTCAGCTCCCAGCAAAGACGCCTGTATGCGTTGCAGCATTTGGATCCCAACTCAACTTTCTACAACAAGCCAACAGCCTACGAGCTAAGCCGAGGGCTTGATCTGGAGAGCGTAGAAGCTGCTTTAAAGGCGGTCATTGCGCGTCACGATTCGCTGCGCACTTGTTTTAAAGTCGTTGAAAGCGAGCTTATCCAGCGCGTTGAAGATCGGGTGTCTTTCGCCCTCGAGGTGGAGGAAATCTGTGAGGTCGAAGTGGAAGAAAAGATCGCGAATTTTGTTCGACCGTTCGATTTGAGTGTGGCGCCGTTGCTGCGAGCTAAGATACTAAGAAGATCTGACGGACCGTGTATCGTGCTGGTGGATATGCATCATATCGTTTCCGATGGAGTGTCTAACAGGATCATGACGCAGGATTTTGCCTGTTCGCTTAATGGCGAGAAGCTAGAGCCATTAACGTTGCAATACAAGGACTACGCGGTATGGCAGCAGGAAGGCGAAGGTCGCGATCTGCTGAGAAAACAAGAGAAGTATTGGAAAGAGCAATACAAGGATGGCGTTCCGGTTCTAGATTTGCCGGTCGATTTCGCTCGCCCGAAAGTTCGCGATTTTGGAGGAGCGACCTGCAAACTGGCTCTGGACGCCACGGTGTCTTCGCGTTTGCACGCATTTTGCGGGGAGCGGGGCGTGACATTGTATATGGCATTGCTGGCGAGCTACGGCGCGCTGCTGGCGCACTATAGCGCGCAGGAAGATGTCGTGGTTGGTAACGCAGTGGCGGGCCGCGAACGCAAGGATTTAGAGGGTATCCTTGGGATGTTTGTCAACACGCTGGCGATGCGGATTCGTCCTGAAGGGGAGAAGCGTTTCGAGAGCTATCTCCAGGAGGTGAAGAGCATTTGTTTGGATGCCCTTGAAAACCAGCAGTATCCTTTCGAGGAGTTGATCGACGTATTGGAGCTTGAGCGGGATACGAGCCGCAATCCGCTGTTCGACACCATGCTGATTGTGCAGAACTTCGAGCCAGAGGCGGAAGTGGAGAGCCTGGGATCGATCCGTCTTTTGGAATTTGAGAGATCGACTTCTAAATTCGATATACTCCTCTACGTTGAGGAGTCAGAAAGCGGAATCAGTTTTCGCTTCGAGTATGCCACGAGCTTATTCTTCGAGGAGACGATTATGCGTTTTGCCGATCATTTAAGACGCGTTGTGGAATCGGTTGTGGAGGGTTCGAACCGGAGAATATCTGATATCGAGATTCTGAATACTACTGAAAGGGAAAGGCTGTTGTATGAGTTCAACGATACGGAGGTCGATTATGCTAAAGGCAGGCGCATTCACGAACTATTCGAGGATCAGGCTGCGGAGACGCCTGACGCTGTTGCTGTGGTCTGCGGCGAGCCAGCCGATCGGGCTTTGGCCGTCAAGGAGCTTACTTACCGCCAGCTAAATGAGCGGGCTAATCGTCTGGCATGGAGACTCCGGGAGGAGCACGGAGTAGGGCCGGATAGTGTGGTCGGTTTGTGTGTGGATCGATCCTTGGATATGATTGTAGGAATCTTGGGGATACTGAAATCTGGTGGCGCTTATCTGCCCATAGATCCAAAGTATCCGAAAAAGCGAATAAACTACATTCTCAAGGACAGTGGAGCTCTCGTGGTTCTTTGCCGAGACCTTATTTTAGATCGCGTCGAGTTCTCCGGTTTTGTCTTGGATCTGGAGTCTCTAGATTTGGATGGGCCTCTGGGAGAAAACCCTGCGCCGGCAGGGGGGTCATCTAATTTGGCTTATGTGATCTATACTTCGGGGTCTACGGGACGACCAAAGGGAGTCATGTGCGAGCATGCAGGATTAGTGAATCGGCTTCTGTGGATGCGCGACGAGTACGCTATTGGCACGGAAGACGTGATCCTGCAGAAGACGACTTATACCTTCGATGTATCAGTCTGGGAACTACTGCTTCCAGGGGTGAGCGGAGCCCGACTGTGTTTTCTGAAGCCCGACGGCGAGAGAGATCCAGATGCGATCGACAGGGCGGTGAGGAATTTCGGGATCACTACGATGCATTTCGTTCCTTCGATGCTCTCAGCCTTTACGCGATGGCTGCCTGAGAACAGAGTGTATCCTCGTCTCAAGCGTGTTATTTGCAGTGGCGAAGCATTAACCACAGCGCACCGCGATTGCTTTTTCGAGAAGTTTGGAGATTCCGTAGAGCTGCACAACCTCTATGGGCCGACTGAAGCTACTATCGACGTAAGCTCTTATCGAGTAGATAGGAACGACGAGCGAATACCCATCGGCAGGCCCGTAGCGAACACGCGTTTGTACGTGTTAGACCGGTATGGAGCTCCTGTCCCGATTGGCGTGAGCGGCGAGCTTTACATTGGAGGGATCCAATTGGCTCGTGGCTACATTGGCCAAGCCTACCTTACGGCGGAAAAATTCGTGCCGGACCCCTTCAAAGCGGTGGACGGTCGTAACACTCAGGCGCGGATGTACCGCACTGGAGATTTAGCTCGTTGGCTACCGGACGGAAATATTGAGTATTTGGGGCGCATCGACAGCCAGGTAAAAGTCCATGGATTTCGCGTGGAGCTTGTCGAGGTCGAAGCAGCGCTGGGTGAACTGGAGGGCGTAAGCGGTTCGGTTGCGGCTGTTCGTGGAGACGACGAGGATGCGTATTTAGTAGCGTACTACACGAGCGAAAAGGAATACGTCGCGAGTGAGCTTCGATCGAGACTGAGTGACGTTTTACCGTTCTACATGATTCCATCTCGCTTTGCCAGACTCGAGGCTCTCCCCTTTACTTCAAGCGGTAAAGTTGATCGCAATGCGTTGCCGCTGATCGATGTAGAGGCATCTTCCGAAGCGAGGTACCTCGCGCCTCGCACGCCAACCGAACAGATATTAGCTGAAATCTGGGCTCAAGCGCTGGGGGTCGAAAGAGTAGGGGCGCTTGATAACTTCTTTGATTTGGGAGGGGATTCTATAAAGAGTATAGGAATTTTGGCAAAAGCGCGGTCGCTGGGTCTTTCTTTAGAGATGGAGCAGCTTTATGCGAATCCTACGATCGAGGGTTTGTCTAGTAGCATAGACTCGTCTGAAGGTGGGGTTATTGTTGACGAGTCCGCGGAAGTTGAGCCCTTCGCATTGATAAGCAATGCGGATAGATTAGCGCTCCCGGAGGACATTGAGGATGCGTATCCGCTTACCCTTATGCAGGAGGGAATGCTGTTTCACTTCAAAGCGGATCGTGAAGTGGCTTTATACCACGATGTCTTCAGCTGGCATCTTAGAGTCGATTTCAATCGCGAAGCGTTTGAAGCAGCTATTGAAGCAGTGATGATGAGGCATCCTCTATTGCGAACTAGCTTTCATTCTGAAGGCTTTAGCGAGGCGTTGCAGCTAGTTCATCGCGAAGCGCCAATTTCGATTCGATTCGACAATATAATGGGTTTAGCAGAAGAGGATCAAGAGGAAGCAATCGCCGGCTGGATAAAGAGCGATAGGAAGCGCGGCTATGAGCTCGCATCCGCTCCCTTATGTCGATTTGCGATTCATTTGAGAAGCGAATCGAGCATCCAGTTAAGCTTCAGTTTTCACCATGCGATTTTAGATGGTTGGAGCGTCGCTAGCATGATGACAGAAGTATTTGAATTCTACGGTAAATCGCTCCGCGATGAAAGCGAAGAAACTGTAGTAAAATTGCCGATACGATATGCAAGCTTTGTTGGTTTGGAACGCAAGGCCATCGAGTCGGACGCTTCGCGAAGCTATTGGCTCGAATATGTCGATAGCTCGACGAGCTGGAAAATCGAAGAATTGAATGCGAGGCCAGGCACTCTAACTGGAGAAATGGGAAATGTTAGGCTTGTTTTCAAGGCGCAATTGAGTGAGGCATTGAATACTTTGGCTCGCCGTTTAGGTACGCCGTTGAAGTCCGTGTTGCTGGCTGCCCACCTCCGTGTGATCATCCAGGCCGTGGGGAGAGAATCAGGTTACACCGGACTTGTCTCTTCAGGACGCCAGAGCGTTTTTGGGGGAGACGAAGTATTGGGTTTGTTTCTCAATACTTTGCCGGTGAGCTTGAAGAGCGAGAGTCAGACTTGGGAAGCGTTGGTGTTGGATGTTTATAAAACTGAGCTCAAGCACTTGGGGCACCGTCGATTCCCGCTCTTCGAAATAGAGCGGTTGCATGGGCATACTTCGCTGTTCGATACTTTTTTCAACTATGTAAACTTTCATGTTTACGAGAAAATGGAATCTGCTGGAAGAGTGGAAGTTATAGGCAATCAAGGTGTCGAAGTAACTAACTACGCTTTGAATAGCACTTTTTCACTTTCTCGAGACTCGGCTGAATTGAACTTGAGGCTGGCATACGATGGGAATCGTTTGTCTCGGAAACAGGTCGAATTGATCGGAGGGTACTATCAAACCGCTTTAGAAAAACTCGCGTATCATTCGAAGGAATCCCGCGTCGAAACGTGCTTGCTTAGCGAGTCCGAACGTAATCAGCTATTGATCGAGTTTAACGATACATCGTGGGATCATTCGAAAGATGAGCGCCTCCACGAGCTTTTCGAGGAGCAAGTTGACAAGACTCCTGATGCAGTTGCAGTTACCTATGAAGGCGAAGAGTTGACTTATCGCGCGCTCAACGGTCGAGCGAACCGATTGGCCCGTAGGTTGCGAGAGGATGTCGGCGTGCGCGCCGACGAGGCCGTGGCTATATTAATGGAACGCTCTCTTGAAATGGTAATCGGGGTTTTGGCGGTATTGAAATCTGGAGCTGGATATCTTCCTATTGATATAGAGTATCCAGAAGATCGAGTACGCTTTATGATAGAGGATAGCGAAGCGAAAGCGGTGCTGGTAAAGAACCGTGAGCGTCGGGTATCGATCGGCTCGGTTCCATTCATTGAGGTAGGTTCTGATGTTCTTGATTGCGCCAACGACAGCAACCTCACCGATGTCTGCGAGGTCTCGAGTTTAGCCTACGTTATATACACTTCGGGTTCGACGGGCAAACCGAAGGGCGTTATGCTTGAACATGCTGCTTTGTCGAATCTGATCAAATGGCATCGCGATCATCTACTCTGTGAAGCGGATACGTTGCAGTTCGCGTCGATCAGTTTCGACGCTAGTTTTCATGAGATCTTCTCGGCTCTATGTACCGGGGGTAGGCTGTTTATGATTACCGAAGAGACTCGAAGGAATGTTGATAGGCTCGCCTATTTTATGTGGAAGAAACGAGTCGAGAAGGCTATTCTTCCTGTAGTCGTACTAAAGCTATTTGCCGAGAAGCATCGTGAGCAACCCGAGCTGTTCGAGCATATACGAGAGATTACATCGACGGGAGAACAACTGATTCTGTCCGAGAGCGTGGTCCGGTTCATGCGAGAGCTTACCCATTGTCGTTTTCACAACCATTATGGTCCGAGCGAATCGCATGTGGTGACAGCTTACAGTTTCGATGAGATTTCCGATTCGATGCCTATAGCGCCACCCATCGGTCGCCCTATATATAACACCTCTCTTTATATAGTAAACGAGAGGGATGCTCTGGTTCCTTTAGGCGTGGTAGGAGAGCTTTGCATCGGAGGTGTTCAGTTGGCCCGAGGCTATTTGAATCGCGACGACTTAACGAAGATGAAATTCGTGGAAAATCCTTTCGAGTCTGGCGAGAGGATGTATCGTACGGGGGATCTGGCGCGCTGGCTTGAGGACGGAAACGTAGAGTTTCTGGGGCGCATCGACGGGCAAGTGAAGATCCGCGGCCACCGGGTCGAGTTGGGAGAGGTTGAATCGGCCTTGGCAGATTTGGAAGATGTTCGGGCCGCGATTGTTTTGCTAGGCGATGTCAATGGCGAGCAAACACTAATATCGTATTTTACAAGCGAGAAGGATCTGGAAGTCAATAGGTTGCGTGAAGGGCTTCGGCGATCTTTGCCAAACTACATGGTGCCGTCGCATTTTGTGAAGTTGGAGAAGATTCCGTTGACTGCGAACGGAAAAGTGGATCGCAAGGCCTTGCCTGAGCCCGATGGAAAAGGGAGTGCCGTTGTCGAGTATGAAGCTCCTCGCAATGATGTAGAAGCCATCTTGGTAGAGGTATGGAAAGATGTCCTCGGAGTTGATACGGTTGGAATTAACGACGATTTTTTCGCTTTAGGCGGGCATTCACTCAAACTAGCGAAAAAGATATCTCTGATAAACGATCGCTTCGGCATATCGATTTCATATAATGATGTATTCTCTTTGTCTGTTTTGAAAGATCTAGCAAAGAGGATTGGCGATGTGCTTCTTGTCAAGAAGGACTCCCCTGCGAGCGTTGATAGCACTGAATCCGAGCAGGTTTACCGTTTTTAGGTCCAGGCTTACACTCGCGTTAAAGATATAGAAAAACGTTGGTCTTTAGCTGCCTTGTCAGGCGCCTATCCTAAAACGCTACACGGCGAAGTTAGGACTCTTTCGCAATATGGTTCATGTTCAACTTCCAAGATTTGGAGCGAATGATTCAAGCTAAAAGATTGTATTAGAAAGGAAAACTATGAGAAAGAAATCTAGAGATTTGTCGGGTGATCAGCACGAATTTTTCAGTGAAAATGGATATCTGTTTTTAGAAGGATTCATGAGTGATGATGAGGTCCGCTTGCTATCCCGAGAAGCGGATCGAATGAAGCAAATTGATTCTCCTGGAAGGGTGATGGAAAATAATTCAGGAGCAGTGAGGGCGCTCAATGGAGCCCATCTTGAAAGCGAGATTTTCGATAGGCTTACGAGATTGGATTATTTTTTAAATATTTCAAAAGAGCTTTTGGGCGATGATGTTTATCTTTATCAATTCAAGGTTAATTTCAAGGAAGCCTTCGACGGCGAGATCTGGGAATGGCATCAGGATTTTTCGTTTTGGCATTTCGAGGATGGAATGCCTTCGGCCAAGGCGATTAATATTGGGATTTTCCTAGACGATGTGACGGAATTTAACGGACCCCTTATTGTAATGCCGGGTTCTCATAAATTAGGTTTGCTGAGAGAATCACGCCATAGTGAAGCAGCTGATAGACAAGAGAATTGGGAATCCGATTTTAGCGTGAAGCTCAAGTTTTCTTTGGGGCGAGACCTTCTCCGATCTATAGAGGAAAAAGGTAGTATGGTTGCTCCGAAAGGAAAGCGCGGATCGGTGTTGATATTCGATCCCAATACAGTGCACGGCTCGGGTCCTAATATGTCCTCTATAGGTCGAAGGCTACTTATTGTAACCTATAATAGTGTGGAAAATGCTCCTGCTGAGAACGGGATATGGAGGCCTGAGTTCCTTGTCGGTCGGAATGTTCAGCCTCTGCGCGGCATTGGCGACTGCCTCTTGCGTTGATGGTATTCGCTGGTTGAATCGGCGCGAGCTTGGTGTTGAATCGATTTGTTCAGCGGCGATCGCGATTCGCATAATCGCTCCATTGCTGGTTTTTGTTATAGAAGATCGCCGATCAGGTCATAACGCCTTGAAAGATTCGACACTATATTAATATAAATTATAAAGTCCAATTCCTGGCGATGGTGGAAGAACCTATATTATTTAACTGTTTCTATGATGAATCTATTATTGCGCGATGATGCTACTCAATTTGTCAAGGCTCTGAACGATTTAGGCATTAAGATTTCTAGGGAAGGAGACGAAATCGTTTGCGCGGCGCCCGCTGGAGCTTTGACTTCTGATATTGCGGATCAAATTCGAGAGCATAAGGTTGCTATACTAGAGCTTCTCAGAAGTTCTCGATCCGACGGGGCGAGAAAACTGCGAAAAGTGGAGGATCGGGAGTGCTATCCGGCTTCGTCGCAGCAGAAACGTTTGTTCGCATTGCAGCAATTGGATACGGATGGGATCGCATATAATATTTCGTCTGCTTACATCTTGAACTTAGAGGTAGATATCGAAGAACTGCAGAGCGCGGTGAATGCTGTGATCGCGCGTCACGAAGCTTTGCGCACACGCTTCGAAGTCTCCGATGGGAAGGTTGTTCAGCGTATCGAGGATACAGTATCATTGCAGGTGAAGTTCGAAGCTGTAAGCGAGGAGGAAGTAGCGGATCGCGTATCGACGTTTGCTCGGCCTTTCGACCTAAGAGCATCTCCGCTTTTGAGGGTAACAGTTTTGCGCAAGCCTGACGGAGTATGTATCCTTCTTATGGATATACACCACATCATTTCCGATGGGGTTTCCAACGCGATTTTGATTGAGGATTTCGCTCGAGCTTTCAGAGGCGAGGTTTTGGAGCCTCAGTCTTTGCAGTACAAAGATTACTCAGTTTGGCAGCAGGAGGGTGAAGGCCGAGAGCTCTTGGAACGCCAGGGGGCTTATTGGAGAGAGCGCTTCGAGGGAGAGGTTTCGCTCTTGGAAATGCCCACAGACTTCGTCCGACCTAAGATTCGTGATTATAGGGGAGCTCGGTACAAGACGGATCTGGGAATAGAGGATACGGCTGCTTTGTTCGACTACTGCCGCGATAGCAAGGTAACATTGTACATGATCTTGCTGGCGAGCTACGGCGCTCTGTTGGCGCGCTACAGTGGCCAAGAGGATGTAGTAGTGGGAAACGTTGTTGCCGGACGGGACAGCAAGGATTTGGAAGGCATCCTCGGGATGTTCGTGAATACCCTGGCCCTGCGTATATACCCGGAGGGTGGTAAACGTTTTGTAGACTACCTGTATGAGGTGAAGCAAGTGTGTCTGGACGCTTTAGAGAACCAGCAGTATCCTTTCGAAGAATTGCTCCAGAGCCTGAATCTCGAGCGTGACACGAGTCGCAATCCCCTTTTCGACGTAACGCTGGTATTGCAGAATTTCGAGAGAAGTTCGAACATCGAGGGCCTAGGCCCGATGCGATCTTATGCTTTGCAGCGCTCGGTGGCGAAATTCGATATGGCCTTAACTGTTACGGAGTCTAGTGAAGGGCTTGGCGTAAGCGTCGAATATGCCACTAGTTTGTTCCGAAGATCTACAATATTACGCCTTGCTGGGCACTTTAAGAGAGTTGTAGAATCAGTGGTTGAAGATTCGAATCGACTGATACGCGATATTGATATTCTGGATACGGTCGAGAAGGATCGGCTGTTGTGCGAGTTCAACGCGACGGAGACGGATTATCCACTGGACCGACGCGTCCACGAGCTGTTCGAGGATCAGGCGAGGAGGGTTCCGGAAGCGATCGCTGTGGCCTATGGTGGCGAGCAGTTAACGTATCGCGAACTCGACGAGCGTTCCAATGGTCTTGCGTGGCTATTGCGCGAGAAATATGGCGTTGGGGAGAATGCTCTGATAGGGCTTTGTCTAGAGCGCTCATTCGAGATGATCATTGGGATTCTGGGGATTCTCAAGGCTGGTGGAGCGTACCTGCCGATCGATCCATCGTATCCTGCGGATCGGATCCGTTTCATGCTGGAGGACGGGGCTGTGGAGACGCTTCTTGTGAAGGGGCTTCTTCCCAGAGAGGTGGCATTTAGGGGAGCAACTCTGGATCTAGATGTCGTTTGTCGTGCGAGGCGGTCGGGTTCTCTAGCGATTCCAGGCAGCTCGAGCGATTTGGCCTATGTAATCTACACTTCTGGCTCTACGGGTCGGCCGAAGGGAGTGATGTGCGAGCACGCGGGATTGGTGAATCGTCTCCTGTGGATGCGCGGCGAGTACGATGTGGGGGAGGCAGACCACATTCTTCAGAAGACGACCTACGCTTTTGACGTTTCAGTGTGGGAACTGTTGCTGCCTGGCCTGAGCGGCGCTCGCCTGTGTCTTCTGGAACTAGGTGGCGAGGGGGATCCTGCGGCGATTGATAGGGCGGTCGAGGATTTCGGGATTACGATGATGCATTTCGTTCCATCGATGCTTTCGGCCTATTTGCGATGGTTGCCTGAAGGTAGGAGGTACTCGCGTCTCCGTCGTATTATCTGTAGCGGGGAGTCTTTGAGCACGTCGCATCGTGATCTTTTTTTCGAGAAGTTTGGGGATTCTGTCGAGCTTCATAATCTATACGGCCCGACAGAGGCTAGTATAGACGTAAGTTTCTGGCGGGTGGGCTGTTCGGGCGATCGCATCCCTATTGGGCGTCCGGTCGCGAATACGCATCTGTACGTGCTGGACGCTAGCGGAGCTTTGGTGCCGCTTGGGGCAAATGGAGAGCTGAATATCGGCGGGGCGCAGCTGGCTCGTGGCTACCTGAACCGTGTGGACTTAACCTCGGAGAAATTCGTTTCGAATCGGTTCGAGCCTGAGAAGCGGATGTACCGTACTGGTGACCTCGTACGCTGGCTGTCGGATGGGATTTTGGAGTTTTCGGGGCGGGTCGACGGGCAGGTGAAGATCAGGGGCTTTCGTATTGAATTGGAAGAGATAGAAATGGCTATATCGAATGTCGACGGCGTGCGCGAATCGGTTGTGGTTTCCAGAAATTTGAACGGCCAGCCTACGATAGTGGCATACTATGCGACTAACAGGGAGGTAGGTATTACCTCATTGCGAGATAAGATTAAAGAGCAGCTGCCCGCATATATGATACCGTCATGTTTCATGAAATTAGCTGAAATTCCTCATACTGCAAGTGGCAAGCTGGATCGGAAGGCTCTGCCGGAGCCGGATAGCGACAGCGGAGGAATATCTGATTATGTGGCGCCCCACAGCACGATTGAGATAGCTATGGCCCAGATTTGGAGTGAAGTGCTGAAGAAGGATCGTATCGGCGTAAATGACTATTTCTTCGATTTGGGCGGGGATTCGTTAAGCGCTATTGAATGCGCAAGTAAAATAGAGAAACAAATCGGCGTGGAAGTTTCGCTGTTAAGAATTATGGATGATTCACTGGGCGAACTGTCGAGATATTGTAGTCAGAATCGACCGCCTAGCAGGGGATTGAGTAGCTGGCTAGGAAGAATAAAAGGTATATTCAAAATCTAATAAATAATGCATAGATTTATTGTTGGGTAGAGCTCCATGTGGAGTATGTCGTCTAATATATTTCATGTTTTGAATGGGAATGCGATTTTTTAGGGACACGCGATCTTCTAAATGGACTAATGCGTAGCTAAATCAGGTGCGATACTCGTTCGTAAAGCGCAGATGGGAATCCAAATCTTAGTCCTCGCGGCTCTTGTCTGGCCTGTAGCCGAGTCTCGACTTATATTGAAGCTAATCTTTCCCGGCGAATTTCCTGCTTTTGCTATAATTGGCTATTAGGGTATGCTTTACTGAAACTGTATCTGGTTTGCGTCTTAATAAATTTTGCGTGGATACCGACTCGCTTTCGTTAGCAATAAAAAGAAGGATTGGGAATCGACGAGCGGAAATCGTGTTTAGACGCGCGATATGCATCTTCTCTGGTAGCCCGGCGAGCGGATAATATTTTTACGGGAATGTCGTTTTCTCAGAGCGAGACCGATTGATATTTATATGAAATCTTCCAAGGAAAGATTCAGCGAATTGCTGAATAATATCTCGATGTCAAAGAAGATTTCGAGTTCATTATCAGAAGACGATGAAGTGAATGCATCTGAGTCCAAGGAGGGCATTTCACCTGTCGGTAGATACATTAGATGGCTAAAACCCTTTAAATGGCGAGTAGCTATCATCATAGTTTTTGGTCTTGTAGGTGTCTTATTTAGTGTATTGCAACCATTGGTAATGCGCTTTCTCGTCGATTCGATTGTTCTTAGCGACGATTGGCTTCAAGGCGAGAAACTGACTCTATCGATTTGCGTTGCTCTGGTTGCATTGGTGTTTTCGGCAGGTTCATCGATTTTCTCGTTATGCGGAATTTTTGAGAGAGTCGATCTTAGCGGTCGAATCGTTAGCTTTGTTCGAGAGAAAGCATTCTCCAATTTACTGAAGCTTCCACTGTCTGAATTGGAACTTATAAAATCGAGCGGAGCGTCCAATCGCCTTATCAATGACACGGATGAAATATCTGATTTGCTGGGTGAAGCAGTGACGATTCCTATAGTTTACGGTACGCGAGTCTTCATTACATTGGTTTTACTGTTTTGGGTTAACTGGAGGATAGCGCTGTTCGCTCTTTTGTTGGTGTTGCCGGCGCTTGGATTGAGCTATGTTGCTGTCCGCAGGATTAAACCCTTGTATTCAGCGATGTTTGCTTCTCGAGGCGAGTTAGTTGATCGAATGACAGAGCTTTTTCGGGGAATTCGCGTCTTGAGGATCTATAACAGAGAGGAACGAGAGAAACTTCATTTCGCTCAAGCTAGTCACTTTATTGTGCGTATTAAATTAGCGGCAATGAAATTGGAGCGAGCTATGAATGCGGGGTGGACAATGATTATCTCATTGGCTTCGCTCATAATTATCAGCGTAGGATGTGTTTTGAGTTTGAAGGGATATGCTACATTTGGAGATATATTTGCTCTCTCCATTTACACTTCATTCATTTTAGTCCCTATATCGACCTTGGTGAATGCTCGCACTAAATCAAAAAAAGGCTTAGCGGCTTTGGAAAGAGTGTGCGAGGTTCTGGAGCCAGCCTATGAGGATTCTCTTTTAGCAAGTGGCAGGCATCTGCCCGGCTGTATTAATAGCATTGAGTTCCAGTCTGTGACCTTCAGCTATGTGCCTGACGTTCCTATCTTGAGAGACATCAGCTTCAGCGCAAAAAGGGGTGAAACGGTAGCTTTAGTTGGACGGAGTGGAGCAGGAAAATCGACATTAATCGATCTCTTATCAAGATTTTATAACCCAGATAGGGGGCTAATACTTTTAAATGGGGTGGACATCAGTGAGTTCAGCATAGCGGCCTATCGAAGGCAGATTGCTATAGTAGAACAGGAGCTTACACTATTCGATGGCAGTATCGGGCAGAATATCGCATACGCAAAACCTTCCGCTTCTCACGGAGAGGTTGAGGAGTCTGCCCGCAAAGCTGGCGCGCATGAGTTTATCATTTCTCAGAGGAATGGTTACGATACTTTAGTGGGAGAACGTGGCTGTATGCTCTCGGGAGGGCAAAAGCAGAGAGTTAGTATAGCTCGAGCATTCCTAGCCGATCCGAAGATTCTTATATTGGATGAAGCCACGTGTAGTTTAGATGCGGAAACGGAGAGCTCGGTGCAGAATTCGTTAAGGTCTCTTGTCAAGGAGCGCGTTACGTTTATCATTGCCCATCGGCTTAGCACTATTCAGTCGGCTGATAAGATCATCGTATTGCACGAGGGGAAGATCGTTGAAATAGGTTCGCATAGCGAGTTGATCGAGATGAAAGGGAGGTATTTTACAAGTGTTATGAATCAGATGGGTATTGATGAGATGCCAGTCGAGCTCGTTTAACCGACCAGTGGAATATAGTTAGTTATCAAGTACATGAAAAGGAAAATAGCCATATATATTGGGATTACGTGTTCATTTGGATTTTTTCTCATTTGCATTGTCGGTATCGGAGGATACGCCTTGTTGTCGGGAAGTCGGTTCCCGATGGATGAGGAGATCGTATTCCAAGATTTGGAGCGCGACGTTGAGGTTGTTTTCGATGATTATGGAGTTCCTACGATTAAGGGAAACAGTCGTTTGGATGTCGCGCGTTCGCTTGGTTATCTTCATGCTCAAGAGCGGTTATATTCGATGGAAATGCAAAGACGTCTGGCGGCTGGAGAACTAGCCGAGATAGTGGGCAGAGGCTTTGTTGGGATAGATCGAAATCACCGACGATATGATTTTCGTAATCGAGCTCGAATGGACTTTGATTCGTTGATGGAAAGCGAGAAGAGATTGCTGATTGCATATTGCGAGGGCGTCAACTTCGGGATAGAGCGTTTGAACGTGAGGCCTTGGGAATTGCTTTTACTTGGCTGTAAAATCGAGCCTTGGAAACCTGAAGATAGCCTGCTTGTAGGCTATTCGATGTATATTAGTTTGCAAGGAGACATGGATCGAAAGGAAAAATGCCGCTTCGTTATGAAAACGCTTCTACCTGAAGACGTTTACTCGTTTTTCGTCGAAAATGGATCGGTTTGGGATTCCGCCTTGGATGGGAGTCGACTACCGCTTATTCCTATTCCAGATAAGAATAGCTTTTCTTATATCAATACTCAATCAGCGGAGAAGCTAGGTGAGGTGGGGCATCGAACGGGCTTTTCTTTTCCTCATATTCCCGAAGGTACTGTTCCGGGGAGCAATGCATGGGCGATTTCGGGAGCGTACACTAGAAGCGGTTCTGCGATGCTAGCTAATGATATGCATCTTCCTTTACGCGTACCGAATATTTGGTATCGAGCAAATTTCGAGTATGAAGGCAGTGCAGGAACCGTTTCTGTTTTCGGAGCGACTCTGCCAGGGTTGCCGATAATGATCATTGGCAGCAATGGATCGATTGCATGGGGGTTTACTAATTCAAGGGTGGATACCGTTGATCTAGTTGAAATAGAAATAGACTCGAACGACGAGAGTCAGTATCTGGTTCCAGGTGGCAGTGAAGCATTTCGACTGCGAGAGGAGACTATCAAGATAAAGGGGGGTGACGTTGAAAGGGTGACTTATAGGCAGACGCGATGGGGGCCAGTCGATAGTAAGATAATGGGTCGAACCATGGCTTTGCGGTGGAGAGCGCTCGAAGGAACGGGGATAAACCTTGCTTTGCGCGAATTCGAGTCATGCGAATCTGTTGAGGAAGCATTGACGCTCGCTCCGAAGATCGAAATGCCGACGCTTAATCTTATTCTAGCTGATCGGTCGGGCAATATAGCTTGGACTTTGGCGGGCCCGATAATGGTAAGGAAAAATTATAGGGGAGACGTTCCAGTCAATACAGCGCAGCTTGATCCGATGTGGGAAAGTCTAGATGGATCACGCTATCCAAAAATCGTCAATCCTACGAGCGGCTATCTGTGGAACGCGAACAACAGAGCATTGGGCGATGAACTATATATGGAAATCTGCCATAGAGACACGGTCATACCTGCTCGTTCGTATCAAATAAACAGCCGCTTGTCTAAGATGAGCTACCCTATTAATGAGCACCACCTTTTGGACGTTCAAATGGATGTTGAAGGCATTTTTTATACTAGATGGAAGCGTTTGCTTGTCGATACTATTAGGAGTATCGATAATTCAGAAGATCCTAGAATCGCGAAAATGCTTGAAGTTGTGGAAGCTTGGAATGGCGAAGCGCGGTCCGATTCCACGGGGTTTTTACTGGTTCGCGACTTTCGCGAGACTGTGTCTAGACGAGTCTTGAGGAGGTTGCTCGGGGTTTGCTATGATGAGTATAGACGTTTCAATCGTCGCTTTTTTCGCTTTGAAGAGCCTTTATGGATGATTGTTTCGCAGAAGCCCAATTACTTGCGTTCGCCTGATTCAGAAGGTTGGGATTCGGAATTGGCAGGGTATGTATACAAGCAATTAGAGAATTATGAAGCCCGCTATGGCTCGAATTTTGAAATCAACGATTTAATGTGGGGAGATATAAATACTTTAAGCATTTCCCATCCTATGTCTTCGTTTATCCCGTTAATAGGAAAATGGGTAGATATGGAAGACGTTCCTGTCTCTGGCGATTTATACGTTACAAATGTAGTTGGCAATGGCTATGGTTCTTCGGAGCGGATGGTGGTTTCGCCTGGCAGTGAAGAGAGTGGCATCTTTCATATGCCTGGTGGCCAGAGTGGTCATCCTCTTTCCGAATACTATAGAAAAGGGCATCGCGAATGGCTTAGAGGCGACCCTGTCCCGCTTAAAAGCGACGTCGTCTCGCATAGAATAGGGATGTATTCGCGGAGCGATGATTGAAGGCTTTATTGACGAGGCTATTCCACGACTTTGGAAGCTGTTGAAAAGTTTACAGAAAGGGGATATCGGCATGCGTCTAAGAGGTTATTGTAAGATACGCTATTTGTGTTTTGGCATATTATTAAATATCCGTTAGATGCACACGGAATCTTGGAAAATTCCTTGGAGCGATTGTGAGTTTGATGTTCGAACTAGCGAAATATAATTGTGTTGAAATGAAAACTATAGTAGATATATGTCGTTCTCATTCGAATGGGAGGATGGGAGATGAGATTGCGTATTGCTTCCTTTTGGACGGCGTAAGTGATGAAGATTGTCTCACTTTTTCTCAATTAGATTCCAACGCGAAGATGATTGCATCGTATTTGTCCGCCCATCAGATGAAAGGAGAGCGTGTTCTGCTTTTATTTTCTCCAGGGATAGACTATATCTGTGCCTTCTTAGGATGTCTTTATGCGGGAGCCATCGCTGTACCAGCGTTTCCTCCTTCGGGTAGGAGAATTCTCCCGCGTTTGTGTGCCATCGTTCAAGACTGCCAGCCAACGATGGGTCTTACGAATGCCGATATGCGAACGAAGGTGGATCGATTCTTCAGCGACACTGATTCGCTATCCGATCTGCAAATCGTTTCTACAGATGAGATAGAGAGGCGCGGTGAATTTCCTGCGGATTGTATGGAATTTCAACCTTCAAAAGAAGACATCGCGTTTCTTCAATACACTTCTGGATCTACTAGCGAGCCGAAGGGTGTGATTATTAGTCATAGGAATTTGCTTGAGAATGAGCGCATGATTGCCGAGGCGTTTTCTCATGAAAGGAGTACCCGCGTTGTAGGTTGGTTGCCTCCCTATCATGACATGGGATTGATTGGTAATATTCTTCAGCCTTTGTATCTTGGATGCCCTTATTATTTTATGTCGCCAGCCAAGGTTATACAGGATCCATTCAAATGGCTGTCTGCAATTTCCCGATACAAGGGAACTACTAGTGGAGCTCCAAATTTCGCGTACGACTTATGTGTGCGAAAAATTACAGATGCGCAGAAAAAGGGACTCGATCTAAGTTCCTGGAGAGTTGCTTTCAATGGTTCGGAGCCAATCCGCGCCTCCTCGATCGATAGTTTTACAGCTGCATTTCGAGGTTGCGGGTTCGACGAAAAGGCATGGTTGCCGTGCTATGGATTGGCGGAAGCCACTCTGTTAGTTTCTGGTGGGAAGCGCAAAGGGAGGGGCATTGTCAGGCGAATATGCGATGCGCACGCTTTAGAAAAAGGTCGGGTCTTCGACGCAAGTGAAACTTGCCGAAGGACAGTTCTTGTTGGCAACGGCGAAGTTTCCGCCTCCCAGGAAGTCGAAATAGTTGATGCAAGTGACAAAGCGAGAGTGGAAACAGGCACCGTTGGAGAAATCTGGATTAAGGGTCCAAATATATCGTCTGGGTATTGGAAAAACGACGATTTGACAAAGACGACGTTTCTAAATCGGTTGGATGGAGCTGGACCATTTTTACGTACGGGCGATTTAGGTTTCATTGACAATGGAGAATTATATGTGACGGGTCGATCGACCGATCTTATTATTATTCGAGGCCGAAACATATATCCTCAGGATATAGAATGCCTTGTCCAAGATTCTCACGAAAAGGTTTCGCGAGATAGCGGAGCGGCTTTTTCGTTTGCAAGGAAAACGGGAGAGACTGCTTTGGCGATAGTCCAAGAAGTTTCATTTCCATTTAGACAAGTGAATTTTGGAGAAATGTTTGGCAATGCTAGAAAAGCAGTACGAGAAGGTTTGGAAATATATATAGACGAAATTGTTTGGGTTAAACCGGGCAGCGTTCCGAAAACGACAAGCGGAAAGGTGCAACGAGCCAAGTGTCGCGAACTGTTCCTCTCTGGAAAACTGGAGTTTTTGGCAAGAGAGGCGGATTGGCATTCGCCCTTAATGACAGAGGAGTTGGATGGGTTGTCAAAATGGGTAGAAGAAGCATTAATCCTACTCGTAGATGGAGATCGCTTTAGTGATGGCTCCCGCGTTGATCTATTTCGGTTAGGCTTGGATTCTATACAAATAATTGAATTTGCCCATAAGGTTGAGGCATCTTTTGGGGTGCGAGTCCCGGTGGAGCGATTATTCGAGATGGATACGGTATCGAAGCTTATCGAGTATTTGGATGAGCTGGGATGCGATCCGAAGCGTCTTAAAGATAAGGATCCTGGCAATAATGATCAAGAGGATCTGTCTATCGATGGAATCAGTGAAGCTGATGTGGGGAGAATGGATGAAAAGCGAGTAGATGAGCTGTTGAAAGCTATTTCATCATGAATTTGAAGCTTAAATATCGTGAATACAATATCTAAGAATATCGATATAAGATCGCTCGAGGAAAAGAAAAACATTCTTAGAAGATTGTTAAGGGAGCGTTCTTCAAAAACGAGAACTTATTCTCTTTCATCCGGGCAATCGCGTCTATGGTTGCTTGGTGGAATGAGTAGCGAGTCTCAGCAATATCACATTCCAGCTTTGATTCGTGTTAAAGGAGCGCTTGATGTAAACTTATTTAAGGAGTGTCTAGTGACGCTATCTCGTAGGCATGATTGCCTGAGAACTCGTTTTCCGGTGAGAAATGGAAAACCAGTTCAGGAGTTTAATCCCGAAATGGAGTTCGATTTCTCGTTCGAATCGATTGAGGACCAAGGGAGTGAAGAACTAGCTTGTCGAATCGCTCGCGAACGGATCGATATTGAAATAGGACCTTGTTGGCGTTGCCGTGTGTTGAAACCATCGGAAAACGTATTTCTTATTGTTATCGTATTTCATCATATTATTGCTGATGGCTGGTCGCTGAATATCTTTTGGAGGGAGCTTGTCGAACTGTATAGGAGTAATCGAGATGAATCTTTGTTAATACCATTAGAATCTCGATATTCGGATTTTGTGGAAGCAGAAGCGGAGTCGCTTAGAAACGGTTCTTGGGAGGAGGACGAGCGCTATTGGCGTAAACGTTTATATGACGTGCCGGCCTTGCTTGAATTGCCATGGAGCCGTAGCCGTACAGCGCTCGCCAGTTTCAAGGGTCGGAGACTAGAGACTAAAATCGATTTGGACTCCTTAGAGGAAATAGAGATTTTGACGCGCTGGTCGAAGACAACGGTGTTCTCTTTTCTTTTGGCTGTTTATCGCATTCTTCTTTTCAGGTATTCGGGGCAGGAAGATTTTTGTATTGGCATTCCTGTAGCGAATAGAGAGTCAAGCAAGTTTAGCCATTTATTTGGCTTCCTTATAAATACACTGGCGCTCAGGAATCGGTTTAAAGAAAGCGCGACTTTCGTTAGCTTTCTCAAGTCGACCAATAGAGAAATTCGAGAAGGCATTGCTCATCAGGCGCTCCCACTTGCAAGGGTGTTGGAAGTAGTTCAGCCAGTACGCAATCCCAGTTTCAATCCCCTATTTCAAGCTATGTTCATCATGCAGAACGCTCCGAAACAGTCTATTGAGGTTTCTGGATTGCAGATGGACTTAGAGGAGCTGGATGTTGGCGTATCGAAGTTCGACCTAACGTTAGAGACGAGTCGCCGCGACGACGGACTGAGTCTAATTTTCGAATACAATACCGACCTATTCGACGAATCGATTGTTTCTCTAATGGCCGAGAGCTACAAGAGGCTTCTCGATTCCGCGATTCATGGTATGCAGGTTGCTATTAAGAGGTTGAAGTGGATTTCGTTAGAAGAGGAACAGTTGGTATTGCATGACTGGAATCGAACCAAGAAAGATTATAACAGTGATTCGCGCTTTGAAACCTTGTTTGAGGTTCAAGCCCAGAGGAGACCGAAGGCGGTAGCGACGACTTGCTTTAGGTTTGGACGATCACTATCCTATTCAGAGCTGGATAGACAGGCGACTCGGTTTGCGCGGTTTTTGATCGCTAGAGGCGTCAAGCAGGCAGCCCGAGTTGGCGTTTGCCTAGATCGATCGACGCGTATATTAGTTTCACTATTGGGAATTTTCAAAGCGAAGGCTTCTTATGTTCCCTTAGATCCGTCTTTTCCTAATGATCGGCTTGAGTTTATGGCCAACGATGCCGAGCTATCGCATTTCGTATTCGAGGGCTCAATTGAAAGCGCGTCAACGGTTGCTTGCAATCTGGACGTTATCCGAATCGATTGGGATCACGATAAAGAGGCGATCGAGAGTGGAGTCTTTGAGCCTTTGGAGTTGACGGGGAGCTCGGATGACGTCGCCTACACGATCTACACTTCAGGTTCGACGGGGAGGCCGAAAGGCGTTCAGATCCAGCATCGAGCATTGGTCAATTTTCTGAGCTCGATGGCGGAGGAGCCGGGAATAAATGAAGATGATCGGCTGCTCTCGCTGACGACCTTGTCATTCGATATTTCAATGCTAGAGTTTTTCCTTCCTTTGCTCGTGGGGGCGGAAGTGGTGATTGCGGACAAAGGTCTTGCGCTGGACGGCCGTAAGTTATCCAGGGAGATAAATTCGCGTGGCATCAACTACATGCAAGCGACTCCGGCTAGCTGGAGACTGCTGCTGGATTCTGGTTGGACAGGCACTGCGGATCTAAAAATGCTTTGTGGAGGCGAAGCCCTTCCACGCGATCTAGCGATGAGATTGACAGCAAGAGGCTCAGAGTTGTGGAACATGTATGGACCTACCGAAACCACAATCTGGTCTTCAGTGAGGCGTATCCGTAAGGATGATACGGAGGTTTTTATAGGTTCTCCTATAGCGAATACTCGATTCTATGTATTGGGAAAGGACTTGAGTCCGCTTCCTCGAGGAGTTGTGGGAGAGCTTTACATTGGCGGAGATGGCTTGTCGCTTGGCTACTGGAAGCGTCCCGAATTGATCAAAAAGGCTTTTGTGCCAAGTCCTTTCGATTCGGACAATGGCAAGCCGATTTACAGGACAGGCGATTTGGTGAAGTGGCGCGATAACGGTTGTCTGCAATTTATAGGACGAGCGGACCATCAGGTAAAGGTACGGGGATTCCGCATTGAATTGGGCGAGATCGAGGTAGCGATATCCAAATTGGAGATGGTCAAGCAATGCGCTTGTTTGGTGAGAGAAGACAGGCCGGGAGATCAGAGAATTGCTGCTTACGTGATTATGGAAGAGGGAATGGCGTTCGACGAGTCAATCGCTCGAAAAGCGCTTAGGGAGTCTCTACCGCATTACATGATACCCTCTTTTTTTGTGACTCTGATCGAACTCCCTCAGACGCCCAACGGAAAAATCGATCTAAAGCGTTTGCCGAAACCCGGTGATCGACCTGTTCTAGAGGAAAGCGTGCCGATCTCGAATGCAGGCGGTGGACTTTTGCAAAAAGTGTCGGACATTTTCAAGGAGGTTTTAGGAGTCGATCAGATCAATCCGGACGATAATTTTTTCGACCTAGGCGGGCACTCGATGCTTTTGGCAGATCTTCACGCAAAACTCGAGCCGCTGACCAATAGGCCTTTGGAGATAGTGGACTTTTTCCGGTTCCCAAGCGTCAGAGCTTTGGTGGATCATTTAGAAGAAATTGGTGCAGGGGAGTCGTTTGGGGATATGAATTCTGGAGATTGCATCAGCACGCCCAGCCAGAATGACTCGATCGCGATCATTGGAATGAGTTGCCGATTTCCTGGAGCCTCGAACGTTGATGAGTTTTGGCAATTGCTGATCGAGGGTAAGGAGGGTATTTCAGACATTAGCGAGGAACAAGCTTTAAAGTCTGGAGTGGATCCTGCTTTGCTTGAGGATCCGAAATATGTGAGGCGCTTTGGAATTCTGAAAACCGCTGAACTGTTCGATGCTGAATTTTTTGGATATAGACCGCGCGAGGCGGAAATGATGGATCCGCAGCAGAGAGTTTTTTTGGAAATCTGTCACGAAGGCTTAGAAGACGCGAAACTCGATCCTCAGCGTTTTAAGGGTTCTATTGGCGTGTTTGGCGGCGTTGGCATGAACACTTATGGCTGTAGTCAGATTGATACGGGAGCTCCAGACCGTTTGTCTGACAACTATCAAGCGATGATCGGTAATGACAAAGATTTTTTAGCCACGAGAGTCGCTTACCGCCTGAATCTGAGCGGACCTGCGATTTCTGTGCAGACGGCTTGTTCGACCTCTTTAGTGGCTGTCCATCTCGCATGCGAGAGTTTGAAAAAGGGCGAGACAGATGTGGCCTTGGCTGGGGGGGCTAGCATTCGGTTTCCTCAGGATATTGGATACGTTTATGAAGAGGGGATGATCTTGTCCCCCGATGGGCGTTGCAGGGCTTTCGATGAAAAGGCTCAGGGAACGGTGGGTGGTAGTGGCGCTGGAATCGTGGTCCTGAAACGCTTGAGCAAAGCTCGCGAAGACGGGGATCGTATCTATGCTGTGATCAAGGGGTCAGCGGTTAACAATGATGGAGCTCTAAAGGTTGGATACACGGCGCCGAGCCCAGAAGGCCAATCCAAGGCAATCTCTGCAGCGCTTTTCGCGTCAGGGGTCGACCCAGATAGTATTGGGTATATTGAAGCTCATGGCACGGGAACCTCTTTGGGGGATCCGATAGAGATTTTGGCGCTGGAAAAGTCTTATGGACGTAGTCGAGCTGGAGGCAGTAGTTGCGCGATCGGATCGGTTAAGACTAATATTGGTCATTTGGATACGGCTGCTGGGATCGCGGGCTTGATCAAAGCAGCATTAACAGTGAACCATGGGAAAATCCCTGAAAGTTTGTGGTTTGAGAAGGCAAACCCCAAGTTGAAATTGGGTGAAACGAGCTTTTACGTGAATTCTCAGTTAAGCGCTTGGGATGACGTAAATGGTCCTAGGCGGGCTGGCGTTAGTTCCTTTGGAATTGGCGGGACAAATGCCCATTTGATATTGGAGCAGGCCGATGAAAGCTCTTTGGTAACTGGCGAGAAAGAGCCGGAACTTCAGCGAGCGACCCTCCTTTGCGTATCTGCGAAGACGTCAGCCGCATTGCGGCGGCAGTGTCAAAACCTGTATGATCATTTGCAGAAGGACGAAGAAATGGATCTGGGAGATTTGGCGTTTACGCTGAATTTAGGCAGGAGCGAATACGCTTATCGTACAAGTTTTGTCTGCGCGGATAGAGAGGAGGCACTTGAGCAATTTCGTGTGGGAGCTTCCGCGAATTCTGCAGATTCCAGCGATAAGTCGGGGAAAGTCGTATTCATGTTTTCGGGACAGGGATCACAGTACAGGGATATGGGTCGAACGCTGTACGAAGACGCTCCGTTGTTTCGAGAAATCGTCGATCAGTGTTTTGACGCGATCGAAGCAGATTTAGGCGTAGATCCACGAGAGATCGTTTTTCCTAAAGCCGAAGCTTCGCCTCGCTCGGCGGATTTGTTGAGTCAAACTCGTTTCGCGCAGCCGATACTTTTTGTGATAGAATATGCTCTGGCTCGCTACTGGCAATCCTTGGGCGTTCGCCCGAGCGCCATGATTGGCCACAGCGTCGGAGAATACGTTTGTGCGTGTCTTTCGGATGTTTTGAGTGAATCGGACGCTTTATCGTTGATATGCGCTCGCGGTAGATTGATGCAGTCAATGCCGACTGGCTCAATGCTGGCGATTTCCGAAAGTCCGGAAGTCGTGACTGAATTCGCGGCCGGTATGGGATTGGATCTAGCTGCCGTGAATAGTGCCAGATCGAGCGTCATCTCAGGAGATTCCAATGCAATCGAGCAGGCTAAGCGAGAATTGGACTCCAAAGATATCTTATATCGAGACCTGCATACTTCCCATGCTTTCCACTCTCGTATGATGGATGGAATGCTCGCCGAGTTTGAGGAAATGGTTTCAGCGGTCGCCTTTAAGTCTCCAAAAATTCCTTACATATCGAATCTGACTGGCGATTGGATAGCTGATCGCCAATTGAAAAACACGGCATATTGGCGAGATCATCTGAGATCAACGGTTCGTTTCGCCGACGGCATTGAAACGCTGCTTGAATCGAAGCCGACTGTACTTCTCGAGGTCGGGCCGGGTTTAGCTCTAAGAACTTTCGCAGCTCATCAATCTCTTGGGTCTCCCGTTACGATTGAAACTTCGCTCCCGCATCCGAAGGAATCGATCGATAGCCACTCATTCTTTTTGAATAGCTTGGGGAGATTGTGGGAGAAAGGCGTGAATGTCGATTGGCAAGCTTTCCACGCTGACTTGAGCAGCAAAAAAATCGGGCTTCCATTCTATCCCTTCGAGCGAAAACGGTTTAGGCTCGAAGACGCGGATTCCCGTTCTTTTATGGAGCGAGGCGCTTCTCGCAGACAGCCCATTAGTCGTTGGATGTACGCACCCGTTTGGCAACGCAGCGTGCGTGTCGCTTGCAGGCAGAGGGGCCAGTATAAGAGAGGATTGGTTTTCGTTTTTTCGGATGAATCGGGGTTTTTGGAGGATATTGCCGATAAGCTTTCGCGGACGGGCAAAAGAATCATAAAATTCACTGCAGGGAAAGAGTATCGGGAATCTAAGAACGGATTTCGGATTCGCCCCGATGATTTAGAGGATTATAATAGAGCGTTTCATTCTATTGGCGACGTAGCAAAAGAAGAGTTGGAGCAGGTATTGCATGGTTGGAATATATCCGCTTGCGAGAATATGGCCAAGGATGAAAAGCTGCCTTTCTATAGTTTGCTATGCCTTTCCCAAGCAATCGGAAATCTTGGTTCAACGCGGTCAATTGAAATTCGTGTATTCGCGAATCGAACGTACAGGGTGATTGGCGATGAGCAGATTGATCCAATGAAGTCTTTAATTGCCGGACCTATTCGCGTGACGCCTCAAGAATTTGATCTCATTTCCTGTCAGAGCGTGGACATGCTGATTCCAACGAAGGGGAGCGCCGCGTGGGGCAGCTTGGTGGACGATGTATGTCGCGAACTGGAATCCCCAATCAAGGACAAGGAAATCGCTTTTCGAGGAGGCAGTCGCTGGACGCAAAGCTTTCAAGTTCTTGAGGATGATTTCAGTAGTGATAAAATGAATACTTTTAACTCATCTCTGATAAAGGATGAGGGAGTGTATTGGATTGTTGGAGGTCTTGGTGGCATGGGGTATGTGTTTGCCCGCCATATTGCAGAAAGGCGGGGAACGAAGCTTCTCATCACTGGCAGATTGGATCTGCCGTCTTCGGATGAGTGGAAAACGCTTTCACATAAGCCAAGCAAGGAAGGATTGGCTTCGGGCAAGCTGTTAGCGTTGAAAGAAGCGTGTGCCGATGTCCTTTATGTTCGGGCCGATATCACGGATGTTCAATCACTTATGAATGCGCGAGATTTGGCTATCGACTCTTTCGGAACTGTGAATGGAGTGGTCCATGCTGCTGGGGTTCCTGGAGGTGGATTGATCCTTGGTAAAAGGCGCGATAGTGCTCAAATGACGCTGAATCCGAAAGTAAGGGGAACGCTGGCGTTGGATGAATGCTTGAAGGAACTTCCTTTAGACTTCCTATTGCTTTGCTCCTCTGTGACATCGGAGAATGGAGGAATAGGACAAGTGGACTATTGTTCCGCTAACGCGTTTTTGGACGCATATGCGCAGCGCCAGGCAAAGCGAGCTGACGAGAGGCTTGTTACGAGCGTTCAGTGGGACGCTTGGAGCGAATCCGGGATGGCTGCTCGCACAATTCGCAGTCCGAAATTACCTGAAGGCAGCATTAGCGTACATCCTTTAGTTGGGAGACCTATTTATGCCAGCGATAAAACGACCGTATTTACCTCTCAGCTACAAGCTTCTGAGGATTGGGTGTTAAACGAGCATTGGATTCTAGGGCAAGCAACCGTGCCGGGAACGACTTATTTGGAAATGGCTCGAGCTGCAGTCGCCCACGCTTTGGGAGATAAGGTTTTTCTCTTTTCCGAGGTGTACTTCATGTCCCCGCTTTCGTGTGATCGGAATGAAACAACGGAAGTGCGAACTGTTTTGCAGCGCATTGGAGATAAGTTCGCGTTTACCGTATTGAGTCGTACTGATGCTATTGAAACAGGATTTTGGAAGCAGCATCTTACTTTAGACATTTCTGCGCTAAGGAAAGGAACGAGTCGCTCGACCATCGATCTTGAATCGTTAAAACAACGATGTAGCTTTAAGGTTTTGCATGACGCGCGACAGTTGGCCGCGATCGGACATATAGTGCCTCATGAGGATGGTAAGACTCATTCTAATACCGTCGAATTTGGACCTCGCTGGAACACCTTGTCGGCAGCTTGGCTGGGTGAAGGTGAAGGGCTTGCCCGCCTCGAGCTCGGAATCGACTATATAGAAGATCTTTATACCTTCCCTTTGCACCCAGCGTTACTTGATTGCTCTACTGCGTTCCTGCGACTGGTTCGACAAGAAGGTGTTTTCCTTCCTCTTTCATATGAGAGAATTGCGGTATATGGGGATTTATCGCCCATTATTTATAGTCACGCTGTCGAAGTTCAGCATGAAAGGAGCGAAAAGGGAACCGCTAGCTTCGACGTTTGGATTTACGATGAAGCGGGAACGCTTCTAGTCGAAATTACGCGTTTTACCTTAAGAGAGATCGATGAAGAGTCATTGGCTAGTTCAGTAGAGCGGACCATACTGACTTCGCTTCATATCGATTCTTCTGGGAACTCCGCAACAGAGCTGCAAAAGGAGATCGCGAAGAAAGGCATAAAGGATGCCGAAGGCGTTGTAATGATGAACAGGATACTTAATGCGGCAAATCCGCAGGTATTAGTATCAACGCATGACTATCAATGGAGAAAGCGCCAATTTGATGAATTGCGACTGGGCAATGAATTGACGGTTGGGGCTGCTCGCAAATCGCAATCGAGACACGCTCGACCAGATCTGAAGACGCCTTATGTCGCTCCTTCCAAGAAGACAGAGTTGGGTATCGCTGAACTTTGGGAGTCTCTGCTGGGTATAGAAGGTATTGGAGCTCTGGATGATGTCTTTGAATTGGGAAGCGATTCGCTCTTGCTTGTGCAATTCCATAAGGAGTTGGTGAAGCGTTTCCAAACGAATGTTTCAGTTGTCGATCTATACAAGTATACAACAGTGAGAGATCTCGCTAAGCGATTGGATCAAGGTGCGGTTTCAGATTCAGAAAAATCGGTTGTTATGGAGAAGGTGGACCGAAGGGCTTCGAAGGCGAAGGGCGCCCGCTCTCGACGTAAGAAGCGCTCTAGAAACGAGGTGAAGCAGCCTAACAGAGGATTATGAATAAATGGACGAGATATGTGAACTGTCGGGAGCGGCCAGCAGTACGGCTTTTTTGCTTTCCCTATGCGGGAGGTGGAGCGGCTTTGTATCATCGCTGGTCTAGCAAGTTGCCCGACGAGATTGAAGTTCATCCGATCCAATATCCAGGTCACAGTGATCGTATGGCGGAGGGCTTGATAACAAATGTGGAGGAAATGGTTGACGGAGTATTGGAAGCCCTGTGTTCTAGCTTCATTGAGGTTCCGTACTCATTATTTGGTTACAGTATGGGTGCGTTAATCGCGTTCGAAACGGCGCGCGAAATGCGGCGAAGATGCATGCCTCTTCCCAGTCATCTTTTTCTCGCGGCAAGGAGAGCTCCTGACATAGAGGTCGAGGCGCCTGCTTTACACAAGTTGCCCGATGCTGATTTCCTGAGGGAAATCGGACGATTTGAAGGTACTCCTGAAGGGTTTTTCCGAGAACCGTCTTTAGTTGCAATGCTCCTGCCTGTGCTTAGAGCCGACTTCGAATTATGCGAGTCCTATCGTTTTAGGAGTGAGGAACCGTTGGACGCTCCAATTGTGGTAATGAGCGGAGTGTCGGATGGGAGCGCTCCACCGGCCTCCATGGATAGGTGGAAGGGGCAGACCGCGAGTGACTTCGAATCGAAGATCTATCCAGGCGGACACTTTTTCCTAAAGCTGAATGAGGATGAAATACTGAGGCAAGTCGAGGCTCGGCTATTGAGGGAGTCTACGTCTGCCATATAGAATAACTCTGCACCCGAAACTGTTGAATGTGTATTGTATTATTGAATACACAAGATAGTCTAGGATCAATGCTTTTTTGATCCTTTGCTTTCCAATGATTAACAATGGATTTTATTATATAATACTGACTTAGAGCAATATTATAATGCGTAATTTATAATGACATCAAAACACGAAGACAGCGTCGCGATCATCGCGATGAATGGGCGTTTCCCCGGAGCCGAAACGGTCGAGCGATTTTGGGATAATCTTAAAAATGGCGTCGAATCAGTGAAATTTTTCACTCAAGAAGAGCTGATCAATTCCGGCGAACTGGATGAGCACTTGCGAGACAATCCGAAGTTCGTGAGCGCGGATGCAGTATTGGAGGACATGGATAAGTTCGACGCCACCTTTTTCGATTTTTCGGCGAGAGAAGCTGAAATACTCGATCCCCAGCATAGACTTTTTCTAGAAGCCGCTTGGGAGGCGATGGAGTCTGCAGGATACGACGCGAAGAAAAGCGATTGGAGATTTGGTGTCTTCGCTGGATCTGCGTTGAGCGGATACATGGTGAGAAATCTGTATTCAAATCCTGGCCTTGTTGAGGAATTGGGGACGTTCAAGACGATGTTGGCCAACGACAAGGATTTCCTTTCGACGCGCGTCTCCTATAAGTTGGACTTTATGGGGCCAAGCGTAAATGTGAATACGCTTTGCTCGTCATCGCTGGTTGCGGTTCACATGGCATGCCATTCACTTTTGGATTATCATTGCGATGTCGCTCTGGCAGGAGGAGTGAGTTTTCAGATTTCTCGTAACGAGGCCTTCTTTTATCAGGAAGGAGGTATCGGCTCCTCAGATGGACATTGTCGGGCCTTCGACGCAAAAGGGGATGGTACTGTTAGCGGAAGCGGTTTGGCTATAGTAGTCCTTAAGCGCTTAGAAGACGCTGTAGAGGATGGAGACGTGATTCATGCCGTTATTCGGGGGACCGGGATGAATAACGACGGAGCCTCGAAAAATAGTTATACGGCTCCAAATCCGGACGGTCAAGCGGAGTGCATTGCCGAAGCGTTGTCGATGGCCAATGTGGATGCTGATACGATTAGCTACCTTGAGGCTCATGGCACGGGCACCAATCTGGGAGATCCGATCGAGATTGCAGGTTTGACGAGAGCTTATCGCTCGCACACGGATCGGCGGCAATATTGTCCTATCGGCTCGGTTAAGACCAATATTGGCCACCTAGTCACAGCAGGTGGAGCCGCTAGTTTAATAAAAACGGTGATGTCGATGAAACATCGCCAAATACCGGCAAGTTTGAATTTCGAGACGCCGAATCCCAAAATAGATTGGGAGAATTGCCCGTTTTATGTAAATACGGAGTTGAGCGACTGGGAAACGTTGCCCGATACCCCTATGAGAGCTGGAGTGAGCTCTTTTGGAATAGGGGGCACGAATGTTCATTTGGTAGTCGAAGAGAGTCCTGTATCGAGAGAGTCTGGGAACACGAGGGAAACGAAATTGCTGACGCTATCAGCCAAGAGCGAAAACGCATTGAAGTATATACATGAGAATCTGCGCGAATTCTTGACGAATGATGAAGACCTGAATCTAGCTGATGTCTGCTTTACGCATGCTGTCGGCCGCAGGGATTTTGGTTTTCGACGGTCTATATTATTTAAAGATCGCGAGGAAGTCTTGGAACAGTTGGGACGCTTTGAGAAGGATCTTATTTCCGATCAGAGGGGTATGAATCGTTCAGCGGTTTTCGTTTTCGCCGATAAAGCAGAGCTTCCTGTATCGATAATTCATGCCTACTACCAAACCGAAGCTTCATTTGCCGGGGCTGTCGACGAAGTGGACGCAGCATTTCGTTTGGCTGGGGAGAGCTCTTTGAAACTCCGTTTGCTTGGTCAAACTGAAGAATCAATTGAAGAGAGGATACGTTCATTTGCAATTCAATATGCTATTGGTTCGTTTTTATCCGCTAACGGTGTCGCCGCGGATCTTATGATTGGTGAAGGATGCGGTGAATTGGTGGCGATTGCGCTATCTCAAATGGGTTCTCTTTCAGATCTTGCAGCTCTACTGGTTGCTAACGATGATAAGACTAGGGCCCAATTGGAATTGACGAAATTCCAAGAAGGCAAAACGGCGATTTATTCGCTCGTATGCAATGGAGAGTTGACGGTGGAAGATCTTACACGGTTGGCGTATTGGGAAACGGCGCTTAATTGTCAAGGGGGGTGCTTGTCAGAAGCTATTTCGGCTCAGATTGGGGGCACGGATTTTGTATTCGCTAGTTCCGATACCGATGTCCCCTTAGAAGGTAGCGAATTTCCTTATGCGTATTTATTTTACGAGGATGAAAACACGGAAATGAATGGAATTGCTGATGTGTTTTCACATTTCTGGAGCGCTGGCGGCACTGTTGACTGGAATCGCTATTACGCTTCCGAAATCCGAAATCGTATAGAGCTTCCCACGTATCCATTTGAACGAAGGAGGTATTGGATAGACGAATACAGGAACCATACTGAATGTTTAGACTCTCCATCGGAGCTAAGGAGAGTCGAGGATTCCAATCAATGGTTTTATCGACCTACTTGGAAGAGACTTAGGCGATTGTCGGGCAGAACAGTAGCTCCTGCCCCAGATGAGGCTTGGGCAGTATTTGATGATGGCGACAACCTGAGTTCCGTTTTTATCGAATTGCTACGTTCGAGAGGGGCAAACTTTGTACGGATCGAAAAGGGATCTACAATCGAACGAGTGTCCGATTCGCATTTACGCATAGATGTAGGCGATCCCGCTGGATTCGACAGTGTGGTTGGATCTCTAAAGCGATCCAGTCCTAAGCGTATTCGCTGCTGTTATTTTTGGGCGGATACACAGAAGCCGGTGGAAGCGTTCATAGGTTTGACTAATTTGCTCCAAGCGGTTGCCAAAGGTATGACGGGCGTGGGTTGTTCAATAGTTGCAATAACCCGCGGGGCGTTTGAAGTAGTTGGGCGAGATGGTTCGAATGTAGCTTTCGCCGCGATTTCTGCCCTATGTAAATTGGCGGAAGTTGAGTTTTTAGATATGGGGTGTTGTCACGTGGACTTAGATCCCTTTCGAAAGCCAAATGATTGTTCTATAAAATTAGCAGAAGCCCTGTTGTCTGAAGCAAATTCGGTTGAGGGAGAAAACGTGGTCGCTTATCGAGGAAATCATCGCTGGGGGCGCTTGTTTGAGCGAGTCGATGAAAAACCCGACGATAAGCAGGTTCGGGAAATTATGCTAAAAAAGGGAGGTTCCTATGTAATCACGGGCGGTCTAGGAGGGGTAGGGATGGAACTGGCGGAAAGGTTGGCTGAAGAGTATCAAGCCCGTATTGCCATGATAGATAATCGGAACTTTCCCGGTCGTGAGCTTTGGTCTAAACATCTTGCTTCGAATGATTCCGATCATTGGGAATCTAGAACTATAAAGAGAATACAGTCGCTTGAAGCTAATGGAGAATTGACTATATTCGCTTCTGCGAATGTTGGGGACTTCGGTCAATTTGAGAGCGCGATTTCGAAAATAGAGGAGAAGTGGGGACGCATTGATGGAATATTCAGTTGCGCTGGCTCCTCGGATGAGGGCGGCATTCTTATTCGAAGATCCAATGGAGAGGGTACGAAGGTTTTAAAAGAGAGTTTGAGAATTATTGATGCACTAGAGAGAACTATGGATTCAAGGGATATGGATTTTGCGCTTCTTTTTAGCGGCATTGGAGTAGCATTAAAACACGCGGAAGTTGGTCGCGCTGGTGCGTTGGCTGCTTACGAAGTTTTCGATGCGTTCGCAGAACGCTGCTCAGAGAAGTTGCCGTTTCCGGTTGTATCTGTAAATTGGAGCGACTGGAAAGGTGCCGGTCAAACTGTCGAAAAGGAGGAGCTCTGGAGGAAAAGCCATCAACAGAATGAAGACCTTCTGTTTATAGAGGATTTCGCATTGTTGCCGTGCGAAGGTTGGGATGCTCTGAAAAAGGTGTTAGCTATCGGTTTAGAGAGGGTTGCCGTGTGCACGTATGACTTGAATCGCCTCTGCGATCTTAATGAAGGGCAGTCCGAAAGCGCTGTTCCTTGGGACTCCGAGCTTGAGTCTCTGGACGAGAAGCCGATGCACCCTCGCCCTTCTATGAGCTCAGACTATGTAGCCGCAGGGAATGAGATTGAGGAGAGGCTCGCGGGACTATGGCAGAAATTCCTGCGTATCGAAAAAGTGGGTATGAATGACAATTTCTTCGAATTGGGGGGTGACTCCTTGTTGGCTGTTCATTTGATGCAGCAAGTGAGCAAGGTGTTTCAGGTCGAAATTACTGCCTCTCAATTGTTCGAGGGACCGACTGTGGCGACGCTCGCTCGAATAGTTGCTCCTGATGGAGGAATCGAGGAAGTATTGGCGGAGAGTGTTCAGCGTGGCGCATCCCGGTTAGAACGACGAAAGGTGCGACATTCACGAGACAGCGAATCGGTGTTTTGATTGCTCTTGCTGATCTAGAATACTCGGCCACGGCATCAGAAAATGTCCTTTAGGGTATTTGGAACTTGCATGTGCTAAAAGATTTCCGTGGTGAGAGCCGCCACGGGTCGGGAATGCTCAATATGTCTACCAGATCTCTCATGACTCTTGTTGCGCTAAGCAAAGTTCATTGCAACGGAGTGCTTCGTCGTCGCGGGAGCTACAGAGCGGTAGGCCCCAGAGTGACAGACACTAGGTTGGTGTAAGGACTTTTAAGACTGGTCCGGGGTGAAGAGTGGTGTGGGAGGGTTCTAGGAGCTTTAAATGTAGCTATGGTTTTTCTAAAAATATCTCTTCTATTCCGTGCTATAGAGTTATTCCTTAAGATCTTCATTACCAGTATCTTAAACATTTTAAAAATAGCGAAGTTCTTGAAGTACCGATGAATGACTTTGAAATCTGACTTTTATGCGTTCTTAAGCGGAAGCTGATGTGTCGTTGTAATTACTGCGCATTTCGTGGCCACTATCTATTTCTCTCAATTACTCACATTGTAGGTTCTCAATAACCTAAAAATTTGATTTCTGGTTATTATTGTTGACTGTCGACAATATGAATTTCTTTGTGTAGGCAACCGTAAACAAAAAATGGGAAAAAATGATCTTCTTCGAGGCGCCCTCGATCTTCTTATTCTAAAAGTTCTATCAACGGGACAGCTTCACGGCTGGGATATTTCAAAACGTATCCACGTGGTGTCCGCGGATCAAATCTTAATTAAACAAGGTTCTTTGTATCCGGCTCTACATCGGCTCGAGCTAAAAGGTTATGTCGAAGCGAGTTGGGGGGTGTCCAAAACGGGTCGCAGCGCTAAGTTTTACCAGCTTTCTTCGAAGGGCAAGACCCAGCTGCAACAAGAGACTCGAACTTGGCTTAGTTTTTCTGATTCGATTTCTTTGATTCTAAACCTCGAGGAAACAGTCTGATGGGGAGTTGGTTAAACGCCATTCGTATGAAGCTGCGATCCATTTTTAGGAATGACGCTGTCGAAAATGAGCTGAATACTGAAATGTCCTTTCATTTGGATAATCTCATTGAGAGGAATATCGAAAACGGCATGGAGCCGAGCGCGGCCCGAAGGGAGGCCCTCAAGAACTTTGGCAATGTGGAGGCTCTTAAAGAAGATTCCCGAGAGTTCCTGGGTGTTCGCGTACTGACCGAACTTCTCAGAGACATTCGATTTTCGTTAAGGATGTTTTGGAAGTCGAAGGGCTACACCGCGATCCTGATCTTTACTTTCGTTTTCTGTGTGGGTCCATGCGTGCTTGTATTCAACATATTTAATTCCCTCTATCTCAACCCTGACCGGTACCCGGAAGAGGACCGGATAGTTCGTATCTATGACGAATTTGAAAATTATTCTGCTAGCGGTGAACGACGTAGGGGGACAAATTGGGTTCTTTATAACGAGCGCAAGGAACAATCGCAGTATATTGAAAGTATCGATGCTCAAATAATTGACCATCGCAACGTACGAGTTGATCGAGACAATCCGCCCGAGTTTGTAGATGTCATGGGAATTACGCCATCTATGTTCGACGTGCTGAAAATTGAGCCTCGGCTCGGCCGTCGTTTCTATGAGACGGATATTGGAATCGGCACTAATGAGAAGGTGGTTATAATAACTCATCAATGGTGGCGTACGCACTATAACGAAGATCCGGATGCTGTTGGTCGAACGCTCATGATTGATGGAGAGCCGTGGGAGATTGTTGGTGTTATGCCGGAAGGTTTCTCCTTGCCTCCTTTCGCCGGTCGATGGGACGTCGCAAGTATTGGTTTATTGACTCCCAACGCTCCGAGCGACCGACACGTTCGTCCAGAACGGAGGTATCGCATATCCCCCATTGGATGTCTTGCTCGCCTAAAGCCCGGCGTAACAAAGGACATGATCGAGTCTGAGCTCGCTTCGATCAATGCGCTCAATGCCGAAGCCTACCCAGCGTTCGGCGAGTTCCAGAGGGACCATCCCTTAATTACGCGTACAATAACGGTCGGCGAGGATCAGATAAGAGACCTCGAATCCACGTTTTTGCTAGGGATTCTTATGTCTGGATTTGTATTTGTTGCAGGCTCTTTGAGCATAGTTAACTTCGTGCTCGCACGGAATAGCCATCGCATCCAAGAGTTAGCAACGAGAGCTTCTCTAGGCGCGAATACTAACCGACTTGTACGTCAGCTTATTTCGGAAAGCGGAATTGTCGCTTTCTTAGGTTGTGTGTTTGCTGTTTTTCTCACTCAATTTGGCCTTCAAGCTCTCAATTATCTCGGGATGTTCGATTTCTTTCCCATGGCCCCACGCTTGAATGCAGACTTCGAAACGGTAGTTGTAGCGATTTTCCTGTCCTTTGCCATTGCAGCGATTTGCGGGTTGGTATCGATTTTTCCGATGCTAACGCGCGGCGGACTGAGCAGCCATCTTAAGGATGGCAGCAGAAGTAGTACAGGCAGCGTCTCGCTTAAGAAATACCGGGGTGCTTTGGTTCTGATCCAATCGGCTATTGCTCTAGCTTTGCTTATAAATGGTGGACTGCTTACTCGGAGTTTCGTCGAAATCTTGAGAATTGATCCGGGTTATGAGACTGAGAATCTTCTCTATGCGACAGTAAGGCCGCCTGATGGACGCTATACACAAGAAGAAAGATTTTCAAAAATGTTGGCGCTCGAAAGGCGTATACAAATGCTTCCTGAAGTGGTGACTGCGGGGCTCACAAACTGGCCTCCGATGAAACACCCCAATATATCCAGAAACCGGGTAGTGCGATTCGAGAGCCCTGTTCTCCAGAATGCTCCAGTTATTTCAATGGATATGGTAAGCCCAGGCTACTTTGAAGCGTTGGGCATCTCTGCGATGAAAGGCCGTCTTTTCCAAGAGACCGATGTCGTGACTGAAGCCGAAGTAGTGGTGATCGATGCCGCATTGGCCAGTCGACTGTTTCCAGACGAGGACCCTATTGGAAAGCGTATCGCTTTGCATTCTGCTGGGGGCCACCTTCATGCGGATGTTCAACCCAGGCACAGTTGGCAGACTATTATAGGAGTCATTAATCCAGTGCGTATCAATGACCTATACACGCCTTCATCAGGTATGGTTTATCGACACGTTGGTGGTAGACATCTCTATTGGTTTGGCTTTGTGGTGAAGGTTCGTTCCACAATTCAAGATGCGATTCGATCTATGCAGGACTTACTCTTGTTGATGGAATCTAATGTAGCGGTTGGGCACCCTTTAGCCCTGGATCTTGCAATTGCCAAGCGCTACGCTGAACGTAAAAATATTCTGTATTTTTGTCTCGGGCTTGCATCAATTGGACTTGGCCTAGCTATTCTTGGAGTTTCCGGAATGATAGCCTATTCCATTGCTGCTCAGAAAAAGGAAATTGGTATAAGGCTTGCGTTGGGAGCTAGCCGAAGAGCCATTTTGGTCGGCAGTGTGACGTTTTGGCTAAAGCTAGCAGCTATTGGTATCGGCGTCGGATTGATTGCTTCTGTTGCGTTCTCGGGCGAGACGAGGGGTCTGCTCTATGAGACAGAACCGCTTGATCTGCCAACCTATGTTCTGGCAACACTTCTTTTTTCAGCGGTAATTATTGTCACGGCATACTCCACTGCCCGAAGAACGACAATGATCCATCCTCTTGATGCCATAAAGGATTGGTGAACCCAAACCTGGTTCGTAAGCGTGTCAAAAGCCTCTTGAGTTCGTAGTAGCTGTGCTGTTACGAATTCTGCGATACCGTCCTGTCTAGGAAAGGCTTTAGCATGGTACAATGAAAACGGTTGCTATTGATTAATGGACAAAGGGTTATCGAAGTGCAAACGCGAAAAATGTCTGAGCCACTTTTGCGAGGACATTCCAGCCTCCAAAACCGCTCAACTGACAGGCATGAACCGCAACACCGTGAACCGCTACTATAACGCCTTTCGAGAACGTATATTGTCATGGCAATACAAGTAAGTGATAAGCTCGTTCGGAGAGATCGAGATAGACGAATCCTATTTCAGAGGTCGCAGAGCCGCCGGCAAGATGCCGTTGTTCGGGCTCCTTAAGAGAAGGTACAAGGTGTTGTCGACGGATAGCCTCGGTTAGCAAAACCGCCCAGATGCCTATAATAGAGGGCAAAGTGCTGGAAGGCAGCGCTATCTACTCGGATGGATGGATGGTCATCTTCAATGGCTATGACCATTATCGAGCCTTCCAAAGCGGAACCGAGTTCTCGTGCGCAACAAGAGCCACATAAACAGCATAGAGACCTTCTGGCCCTTCGCCAAGAGAAGGCTCGTGCAGTTCAAAGTAATCAAGGATTATAAGCTCATCCTGCACCTGGCTGAATGCCAATTCAGATACAATAGTAGAAACGGAAACTTAATGGATGTATTGATAAATGAATACGCCATGCTAATCTAGAGCCAATAGAAAAGCCAGTTCTTCGCAAGGCACAGTACAGTTGTTTGTTTAAAGGCTTTAACGGGATGAGAATTGCTACGGTTTGATGGATTTTTCAACAAATCGATCAAATTAGTAGTGAATTCTCGTCGCCTAAAAGAGGCTCTTTGCATTTATGCTTATATTGTACTTATTAAATAGTACGTCATTGTTAGAATGAAATCGCCCCATCCAAAATGCCCGAAGATCCCCCGCAAGTCCAGCAAGAAGAAAAGCTACTACTATCAAGACAAAGATTAGGCGAATAATGATTCACGCTATAAAAGAAAAAATTCTCAAACCTCGGTTGAATCCAAGGTTGCGTTTCCCCTACAAAATGCTGGACACGAGCAAAGACCCTATTTTGAAAACTCTCCCTTTTTACGCTTTTATCACTGGCTCATTGGATCTAGGAAAGGCTAATTCGATTTCGTTTTTAACTAATAACTACATTCAAATAGCTGTTCACAAAAATTTTAGAGAAAACTTCAATAACGTTTTGGAATTTAATCCAAGAGTCTATTATTCGACATTAGAACAGTCGAATGTATTTGATACGGTCTATCCTGATTGGAGTGGATTTTTAAATGAAGTAAATAATAATCCTAGTTTATGCATTGAGTATGTGTCGAAGATGCTTGATGATGGGTTTTATTGTTTGTCCTGTTTAGACTTATGTTACTTGAGCCCTTCTTTCTCTCGTAGGAAAGCCCATATTCCTCATCGAGAGTTGATTGTAGGGTATGATAAGAAAAAACGTGCATTTATTAATGTGGGTTATGTCAAGAAAAACGGAAAGGTAAGTGAATATTGTGTTGGAAATATAGATTTTTATAACTTTTTATGCTCTCTGGTGTCTGTCTCAAATGCGGTAATATCATCACGGTCAACAGTAGAAGGTATGCGATGGTCAATGGATGATCCGGTTCTGTTTTTCTATAAATATAATCCCTTTGGTGTTCTTGATGTAGATATTGATTTGATTATCAATTCTATTCAAGATTATTTGAATGCAAAAATAAATATAAAAAATTATCGATCTTCAGGTCTGGTATTGCAGATGAGGGAATATGATTCTTGTGGTATTGATGTCTATAAGTCGATAATTGAATTGATCGAGTTGGCGATTTCAACAGGGAAAACCAGAATGTTGGATATGAAGTTGTTCTTTTTTATTTGGGAGCATAAGAGAGTAATGTTTATGCGTTTGAAACATCTCGAGCAATCCGGGTTTATATCCCGTTATGAAAATATTAGAAAAATGTACTCAAAAGTTGTATTATCTGCTCGAAAAATGCGGTTTTCTTATCTGGAGTTTCATATGAAATACGATGATTCTGTATTGCGAAGCATACAATTAAGTTTGCTAGAAATGCGAGATCTGGAAGAAAGAATACTCGAATCCTTGTTAAACGAGCTTTCTTAGTTCTGCTTTGTCAGATCTCGTGTTCGGGCGATTGGAGCATCCTGCGATCTACGTCCCTTTGCCCTCGCTGGTGTCTCTAGCGTATGGCTTCGAACACTTCTTCCTCACTAAGTCCCTTTCTTGGGAGGTAGTATTCAAGGAGTTCAATGATGCCGCGTACGCTTAACAGCGGCGTTGGTTCCTGTAGCAGCAGTTGCTCCTTGAGGGCAAACGCAGTCGTCATCGCGATATCGACTCACTTTAGCTGGTTAGCGAAGAGGGGAATTCATTTTAGTACCGCCCAGCGAATCCTTGAGAATCTCTTCGATACTCAGCTCGATTTTGGCTATCGTCGGGGCGCATTGTTTCTTTCGTCGACTTTGCCGTATAAGCGTTTCTGCAGAAAAAGCGCCAACAAAATGCAGAAAAACTAAAATACTGAGTACTCGTTCTACAGTGCAGATATGTTCCCAGCTCTTATGGCAAAACGAAATGACTACTGGGACCGAAACTGGGGCTTTGTTCATAAGATTCGGCGATATTTCAAAGTTGCCGAACGTCCTCGGATCCCTCAGAGGTATTAGCAGTAACGAAAAAATAGATTCGCAAGTTGTTGACTATAAGTTAAATGGCGAAGGCCCAGCGGTTTACCGCTGGGCCTTCATTGGGTGCAGGGCCCGGATTTGAACCGGGGACCTTCAGGTTATGAGCCTGACGAGCTACCAGACTGCTCCACCCTGCAACGCTTTGAAAAATCTCCCTGATATCTGGCGATTCTGAGAGAGTGGCGTAGAATTGAAAATTCATTGGGCATGTCAATGCCATTTCAGGTGAAATTTCGACAAATTTCGACAAATTACTCCTTGCCAAGAAGAGGGCTGGGCCTACGTTTGTCGCTTTTTCAAATTTTTCCATAAAACAATAACCCTCAAATTGAAGTGTAAGGCAGTCTTTTCTGCCTGCGTCTGAAAGGACGTTTTATCAGATATGAATGTAGAACTCACTGATCTTCTCGACGCTGGCGTCCACTTTGGTCACCAGGTCAAGCGCTGGAACCCTAAGTCCAAAGACTTTATCTTCGATCATCGTCAAGGGATCTCGATTATCGATCTCTCGAAGAGCTATGAAGGCCTGAAGAAGGCTTATGAATTTGTTGAAAATGTCGTGGGTGGAGGCGGCGAAGTTCTCATGGTGGGAACGAAGCGCCAAGCTCAGGAAGTCATCCGTGAGGCGTCTGGAAATACGGGCATGCCATTTTGCGCTAACCGTTGGCTGGGGGGCACCTTGACAAACTGGCAGACGATTACGGGTAGCATCGCCAAGTATAAGAGGTATCAGAAGATGGAAGCCGATGGCAGCCTGGCCAAGCTTCCAAAGAAGGAAGGTTCCGCCATCCGCCGCGAGATGGAGCGGATGCATCGCAATTTCGAAGGCATCGTTAAAATGGACAAGCTTCCGGCTGCGATGTTTGTAGTGGATGTGAATTACGAGGATATTGCCGTGGCTGAAGCTCGTCGCTGCAAAATCCCGGTTATCGCTTTGGTGGACTCCAATTCCGATCCGGCGGTGGCTGATATCGCCATTCCTGGCAATGATGATGCCGTAAAATCGATCCGCATAATCGTCGAATCTTTGGTGGAAGCTATTCAATCGGGTCTCTCTCAGCGCGAAGCTCGCATGTCCAAGGCGGGAGCTCAGCAAGATGCTGGAGCCGCTGGGCAGGAAATGGTAACGGCAGTGGCCTCGGCTGAAGAGCCTGCTGTAGAAGAGGCTCCAGTTGATACTGCCGTAGAGGATCAAGAGCCAGTTCCGGTTCCCGTTCCAGTCCCGACTCCAGAGGTTGTTGCGGAGGCAGCTCCTGAAGAAAAGGAGTCTGAGTCGCCTGCTGAAAAAGGTTCTGACGAGGGCGAAGACGAAGAGAAGCCAGCAAGTTAAGGCTTTTTAAGTAGAAGCATATTTATAGTTATTGAAAATCGATGAGCGTACAAATTACCGCTAAACAGGTAGGCGAACTCCGCGAACAGACAGGCGCTGGATTGATGGATTGCAAAAAGGCTTTGGTTGAAGCCAATGGCGATCTAGAGCAAGCTGTCACCATTCTGCGAAAGAAAGGAATCGCGTCGGCCTCGAAGAAGGCGGGTCGCGCCACTTCTGAAGGACTTATCGAGTCCTACATTCACCTTGGCGGCAAGGTGGGTGTCTTGGTCGAAGTGAATTGCGAAACGGACTTCGTGGCTAAAACGGACGACTTCAAAGCTTTCGTGAAGGACATCTGCCTGCATGTTGCGGCAGCGAGTCCGGTTTGCGTGAGTCGTGAAGATGTCCCCGAATCGCTGATCGAAAAAGAGCGTGAGATTGCGGCTGCTCAGGCCGAGGGCAAGCCACCTGCTGCGGTGCAGAAGATTATCGAAGGCAAACTCAACAAGTATTACTCGACCGCTTGCTTGCTGGAACAACCTTTCGTTAAGAATCCCGATCAGACGGTCCAAGAGGTTCTGACAGAGCAGATCTCCAAGCTCGGAGAAAACATGCAAGTCAATCGATTCGTTCGCTATCAGATCGGTGAAGACGCTGAAGAGTAATCAAATTTTTACTACGAATTTCAAAAGGCGGTCCGAAAGGATCGCCTTTTGTATTTATAGATCGGTGACGATGCGATTGGGAGATCTTATTCCGAATCTGGCAGTCTTTTAAGCTGGATATTTCGGTAGTGAACAATGCTATCCGGATCATGAGCCTGAAGGGCGATGGTGCCTTGGTCGAAGACGCGTTTGAACGGACCGCCAGGTTTGGCTCCATCTGGTTCTTGATAGGCAATGACTGTCACTCCATCTATTTTCACGGTTACTTTCTTTCCTTCGACAATGATTTCCTGCGTCCACCATTGGTTATCCTTGGCCGGGGTGTGTCCGAGGTCTGCCACGGCGTAGACGCTTCCCGTTTTACGCCAGTCCTTTTGCGAAACGTTTACCTGGCTCTCGAAACCGTTCAAGGGCCAGCCGCTGGGCTGGTACTTAGTGTGGAAGAAAACGCCTCCGTTCGATCCAGGTTTCGTCATGACTTCCAGTTTCAGGTGGAAGTTCTTCAGGGGGTTTCCTTTTGTATCGAAAAATAAATGACTGCGTGGACCTCGGGTTACTAGGCTATTCTCTTCTATTTTCCAGCTATCAGGGTTTTCTTCAGCTTTGAGCCAGCCGTTGAACGATACGCCATCAAAGATCGTTTCGAATCCTGAATCACTTTGATCTGCGACAACAGGCAATAAGAACAGTCCAATAATGGCGAGAAGGAGTAGTGGGCGATGTTGTTTCATAGGATGTGTGCTCAGCTTTGGCGGAGAAGGAGGGATTCGAACCCCCGGTACCCGTGAGGGCACAACTGATTTCGAGTCAGTCCCGTTCGACCACTCCGGCACTTCTCCAATTTGATTAACTTGGTATCAAAACAGCTCGTTCAACTTTGGCAAGGCCGAGCAGTACAAGAACACTTCCTGGAAAAGGGGAAGGCCAGAATTTTTGGAGAATGGATTTCAGGGCTATTTCCTGCCTGAGATTATGGGCTAAATTCGTAGGTTCGTCTTACTCGGACAGCTACATTTTCTCCGTTTCTTCTGCCTGGAGTGAATTTAGATCTTCTGACCGCTTCCATGGCGGGTTCTTCGAATTCGCGATGGGAGGATTTTGTACACCTCACGCTTAGCACTCTGCCTTCATGGTCAATAATCCATTCAATAATAGCAAAGCCCTTTATCTTGGCAGATCGGAAATTGTAAGGATAAATTGGATTCACTTCAAAGAGTGGTCGTGGCTTCTTATCGAGATCTTGCAACTCGAAGATTTCCATTCCTTCAAGGGCGCTGATGCCTGAGTCGTAGTCTCCAAAACCGAAGTCGCCCTGGGCATTTCCGTCACCGGGAGTCAGCGCGATCTCAAGTTGGGCCAGGGTCATGAGAGACTCAGGCTCTTCGATTTCAGGTTTATCCAATTCCTTATCCTTTTCTGGTGGAGGCGGAATGTCTTCGTCTGGCGGGGGTGGAGGCGTTTCACCAATATCGGCAGTCTGCAATTGTCTGCTCATATCTGTGAAATTCGTTATCAGGTGCATCAAAGGAAGGACTGAAAAAATCGCCAGGGTGACCAGAAGTCCTAGCGACGAGTTCGAGAGAAAGTTTCCCTGCTGGTCGGACGAGACGTAATTCGTACTCATAGTATCACACGTATTAGGATTTTAAACACACACTTATGCCTGCCAGGCATTAATTCCTACAAATGTAGGAATTAAATCTGAAATAGCAAGAGAAAACTTTGGGCTCGATGAGCGGACACTAAAAAAGCGAACCTTTGAAGTGTGGCTCGCTTTGAAATAGTTTTGCCTGTTTGAGAGAGGCTAGGGTGTGAAGTCCATGCGTTGACGTACACGTACGGCTACGTTCTGACCATCTTTCCTGCCTGGTTGCCATTTTGATCGAAGGATCGATTCGATGGCCGGCTGTTCAAATTCGCGATGCGAAGATTTGAGGGCTCTAGGACGCAGCACCTTGCCGTTTGGATCGATAATCCATTCCAGCTGAACCCAACCGGCAATTTGCGCCTGCTTCAAAGAATAGGGGTAATTAGGTTTAACTTGGAAAAGCGGACGCGGGTGTTTGTCGAGGTCGCCGAGCTCGAAGATTTGCATGCCCTCTAGAGCGTCGATGCCAGTATCAAAGTCGTTAAAGCCGAAGTCACCCATGGCATTGCCAGATCCTGGATTGAGGGCCATTTCCAGCTGGGTGAGACTCATCGGGGGTGGGGGCTCCTCCATATCGGGCTTATCGAGCTCGTCCTTATTTTCTGGGGGTGGAGGCAGGTCTTCTGGTGGCGGTGGCGGTGGCTGTTCGCTGTTGTCCACCGTCTTAAGATTTTGCCCCAGGTTATCTATGTTGCCCAGGATGTGCATCATGGGGAGCACAATAAAAATGCCGACCGTAAGGGCTAGGCCCAGGGCTAGGTTGGAAAAGAAATTACCTTTCTGATTCGAGGATACGTAATTGGTACTCATGCTAAAATCCTTCTATGCGAAGCGTTTGCGAAACTCTTGAAGGGTGATGCTTTCCAAGCGGACTAGAAAACTCTCCAGGTCGATGACCTTCTGCTTGATGTAGTAAATCACGAAGTAGCCTGGTATCGCAAGGCAAAGACCCATCTGAGTCGTTATGAGGGCTTCGTGAATACCGCTGGCTACGATATTCGTGGTCTTTTCCGAGCCCCCCAGAGAGATGCCATAGAAAGTGGTCAGCATTCCCAAGACCGTTCCAAGCAGTCCAAGTAGCGGAGCAGCGTTTATCATAATGGTTAGGAACGTGATGTTTTGGCTGAGTCTTGGTACTTCAGCTGTGCGAATTTCGGCGAACCTGCTCTGTATGTCGCCCAGCGAGTTCACATTGTCTTGAGAGTAGCGAATGATTTCGCCGACTTGACCCTCGGCCTTCTGCGGCTCCTTGACCCACTGTTCGCACTGGGTTGCGGAGGTCTTCCTGAAATTTCCTCGAAAAAAATAGAGCCAAAGTCTTCCTGCCGTATAGAAAGCAAGTAGACCTAAGAGAAAAAGTGGCAGCATAACCCACCCGCCTGAGGAAATAATGTGAACCGCTTCGTTTAAATAAGGCTTTTGTTGCATTGAGGTCAGTCAGTAATTGTCTTGGGAAAGGCAGGAAAAGTCGTTTTTCGCAGGGTAAAAGCGCATTCCAAATGAAACGACCCTTGGGAATTTCCTACGTTCGGGTTTGAAATAGGGTTTAGCTAAGCGAGTCAAGCGTGCGTGTCGTACAGATAATCAAATTGTTGCCGAGGGTCCTTTTGAGTTTGAAACGACGTTGTCGATTACAAATGTAGTTTCAAGTTATTTCGACCCCTAATTTTCCATAAGGTTCACCTGCTTGGAAAAACGCTTCGGCGTTCGTTCCCAAGCTGAGAATTGGTGCGGGCGCGGGGAATCGAACCCCGATCTCAAGCTTGGGAAGCTCGCATAATAGCCACTATACTACGCCCGCTTTCAATTTAGCTGTCTCCCGCCTCGATCTGATAAAGCTTATCGATCAAAGGCTGGATATAGGCCGGAGGCCGACCAGCTTTTCCCGATAGTATTTCGCTTGTGGTAAAGATGTCTTGGTACATGGCTACGTTTGATTTTCGATCGGGCAGAAAGAAGCCTCCTTCGAAAGTCGCCCCGGCGTAGAGACCTTCGGTTACGCTATAGATTAGAACCGGGGCCTTGTAGCCTACTTTTGCTTCGACGTTAGAGCCGGCCGGACCCCAAGTTGCTGCCGCGTCGATGCCGATGCGAAATTTCTTCTTGCTAAGCATTTTTAGGGCGTTGTCGTTCATCAGCAAAAAGGCCACATTGAGCTTCTGCATGCCAATCTGAAGCCCTCCGCTGCCTTCACCGGTCTTGTACCAGGCAGGCGAACCCCAATCGCCGTCTTCATTGCGAAGCAGCGCTATGCCGAAGCCTCCTTTGCCTCCCAAGACGAATCCCGCTTCGTACTGGCGAAAGATCATAATGCCTTTCGCGTTTTTCAGAACCTCGGACGGGATTTTAGATACGTCTTCGAACTGTATGTCGTCGAGAGTTCGGATGAGTCGTTCCGACCTCCGCTTTAGCCCTTTCTCCTCGATCGCTAGAGCTGTTGTATAACTAGCTAAAATAGAGAGAGCTATTGTGAGAATGATTAGAGTTCCTGGACGAGCGCAGTTCTGCATTGGAAGACAATCTGTGGATTTTCTTTGGGATCAACGAGCGTGGCAAACAGAATTCCTAAAGAGTTGAAATGTTGAAGCAATCGGCGCTTGGTCAGGTTTTTGTATAGAAAATGCCGATACGTAGCACGTTTAGCCTGGTGGCGATTGTTGAAATCCGAATTTGCTAAAATTTTTTCGTGTTTTTTCAAAAAGATCTCGTAGCGTTGTTTGCGCGAGGCGCTTTAGGAGGATGAGATGAACTCTGTTGGCTCTCGCTGAGACATGTCTGCAAACAGGATTGATCCAAGCGAAACGAATTATGCCAATGGAGAGCTCATAAAACGGCTACTGGCGTTAAGTTGGCGGTACAAAGGCGATTGTCTGCTCGTTATCGGGCTACAACTGGTTCTTCTCACGATGGGTCTTGCAGGGCTCGGCTTTGCTGGAATCGGGGTCGATGTGATTCATCATGAGGTGGTGCCCGATACTGAGCCGCCGCGTTGGCCTTTCGGTTTATCTCCTCCCGATTCCTGGTCGGCGACTGCTGTGATCGGTCTGGTTTCGGGGCTGGTGCTTTCGCTCGCTTTGATTCGCGCGGTTTTGAATTACAAATATCAAATGTCTGTGGCGAAGCTCGTGCAGCAGAAAATTGTCCCGAATTTGCGGGGACAAGTATATGAGAAACTGCAGAAACTGGACTTTCGCTTTTTTGATGCCAATGCCAGTGGGTCTATCATTAACCGGGTGACGAGCGATGTGCAAAATGTACGGATTTTCGTGGATGGAGTCTTAGTGCAAGCGTTGATAATGATTATTTCGCTTGTGGTATTTCTCATCTTTATGATGAGTATCCATTTTTCGCTGACGTTGGCTTGCCTGGCTACGACTCCTTTGCTTTGGGTAGCCTCCGTGATGTTTTCCCGTAGAGCTCGTCCGGCTTTCGTTAAGAATCGCGAGCTTATTGACGAGATGGTACGCGCTTTGGCGGAATCCGTTCAGGGGGTTTTCGCGGTCAAGGGTTTTGGTCGCGAGAAGGAGGAAAGGACAAAATTCTTCGATTCTAGCAATCTGGTTCGCGATCACATGCGATCCATTTTCATCCTGGTCAGTTCGTTTGGACCTTCGGTGAACATGCTCACTCACGTTAATATTACGGTCCTACTCGCCTATGGCGGTTATCTGGTTTACAACAAGGAATTGGCGCTGGGCACGGGAATCGTGGTGTTTTCGGGTCTTCTTCAACAGTTTTCTAATCAGGTATCCAATATTTCGGGACTCGCTAACAAGGTTCAGAGGAGTCTAACCGGGGCTCGACGCGTGTTCGAAATCCTAGATACCCCTGTTGCCATAGCTTCTTCTCCTGATGCCGTTTCGATGGAAAAGTCCCGAGGGTCGGTCGAGTTTCGCCACGTTTCGTTTGGGTATTCGAAAGACGAATACGTATTAGAAGACGTTTCATTCGCTGTTGAACCTGGGCATATTGTTGCCGTTGTTGGGGCTACCGGCGCAGGCAAAAGCGCGCTGCTCAGTCTGATTCCAAGATTCTACGATCCGGATAAGGGCGAGGTTTATATCGATGGGGTTGATGCGAAGAGACTGAAGTTGGAGGACCTTCGTCGGAATATCGGGATTGTCTTTCAGGAAAGCTTCATGTTCAGCAATACGATTGCTTCAAATATCGCTTTTGGTAACCCCTGGGCCGATCGTGAGCGTATTGAGAAGGCTGCCAAGCTCGCCTCGGCCCATGAGTTCATTCTCGAGATGCCGCAGGGCTATGATTCTGTTTTGGGCGAAGCAGGATCCAATCTTTCCGGGGGCCAGCGTCAGCGACTTGCGATTGCCAGGGCTCTGTTGCTCGAACCTTCCATTCTGATTTTGGATGACCCTACAGCAGCTATCGATGCGGGTACCGAAGACGAGATTCTTCGAGCGATGGACAATGCCATGAAAGGCAGAACAACCTTTGTCGTGGCTCATCGCATGAGTACGCTGCGTCGGTCAGACTACGTTATCGTCCTCGATAACGGATGTGTCGTTCAGACTGGGTCGCACGACGAGCTTCTATCTAGCCGAGGCTTGTATCGAAACTTGGCTAATTTGCAGGTGGTGGACGATACGCGTTCGCGAGATCAAATCTTAAACAGCGCCCCTTAGGAATCAATCAATATGGCGAAGTCAGGTCTTAGCATCACCCATTATCATAACCGAGTTGAACAAGAGGAACGAATGCGGCCTCTCGAATTCGGTCTGATAAAGCGCATCTTTTCCTACACCAACAAGTATCGCCTGCGGAGGAACTTTCTTATTTTCTTCGTTATTAGTAGAGCCATGCAGTTGCCAATGTTGGCTTGGGCAATTGGCGAGGTGATTGGAGGGCCCATAACCGATCTTTCCCGAACCGGAGCTAATTTTCAGCAAAGCGGTTTGTTCTGGGGTGTTGTTGGCTATTTTGCTTTGGCAGCACTAACCAATATCTTCTTTCATTTTCGTCAAAGGCTAGCTTTGGAGCTGGGAGAGTCTGTAGTGTGCGATTTGCGCAATGAAGTGTATCAACATCTTCAGCGCATGTCTATGAGCTTCTACAACCGGACTAAGTTGGGGCGTATCATTAGTCGCATGACATCCGATATCGAATCGGTGCGAGCTGGCGTACAGGATGTCTTTTTTGTGAGCATAGTGCAAGGAGGCCAGATGATTGGAGCCGCTGTATTGATGATTTATTACAATTGGCGACTGTTCACCGTGATTCTGGCCATGGCTCCGATACTCTACTTTATCAATCGACATTTTCGCCAGCGCCTGAGCAAGGCTACACGCGAAGTGCAAGAGAGTATGAGCCGTGTGACGTCGACCTTGGCGGAGTCGGTGAATGGCATTCGAGTGACTCAAGGTTTTTCGCGCCAAGACACTAACGCGGGTCTTTTCCGGGAGCTGGTTGACGAGCATTCGAGGTATAACATGGCGGTAGCAAAGTCCTCTTCTCTTTTAAACCCTCTCTTGGAAATGAATGGACAGTTCTTCATCGCCATTCTTCTTTTCCTGGGCGGTTTGCAGGTTTTCTCGGCAAACAGTTCAGTTGATGTCGGGGACTTGGTGCGATTTTTCTTTTTGGCGAATTTGTTTTTCGCGCCGCTACTTGTATTGGGAAATCAGTACAACCAATCGCTGGTCGCCATGGCAGGAGCTGAGAGGGTCTTTGGTTTGCTTGATAGCAAGCCGGATTGGGAAGATGATCCTGAAGCAGAAAATATCCAGTCGATGGAAGGCCGGGTTGAATACAAGAATGTCTTTTTTCAGTATGAGCCGAGCAAGCCCGTCCTGCATGATATTTCATTTACGGCGAATCCAGGCGAGTCGGTGGCTTTAGTCGGTCATACGGGTAGTGGAAAAAGCTCGATCATCAATTTATTGGCTAAGTTCTATCTGCCGATCGGTGGTGAGGTTTTAATCGACGGTAAGAACATCGAGAAAATAACCAGCGATTCGCTGCATCGACATATGGGCATCGTCTTGCAGCAGAATTTCCTCTTCACTGGTTCCATAACGGAGAACATTCGGTTTGGCCGACCCGAGGCGACAGATGCTGAAGTAGTCCAGTCAGTACAAGACTTGGACTGTCTCGATATCATCACTAGCCTTCCAGATGGCTTCGATACAGAGGTAGGGGAGCGCGGAGCTTCTCTTTCGCTCGGCCAGCGTCAGCTTATCTGTTTTGCGCGAGCGATGTTAGCGGATCCACGAATTTTGATCCTCGACGAAGCTACCAGTTCGATCGACACGATGACAGAGGCGAAGTTGCAGAGAGCCTTAGAACGCCTGCTGGAGGGTCGAACGAGCTTTGTCGTTGCTCACCGGCTCAGTACCATTCGGCATGTGGACAAGGTGATCGTCCTTGATCATGGACGTATCAAGGAAATGGGGACGCATAGAGAACTCCTGGAGCTCGAAGGTATTTATTCGAGCCTGTATAAGCAATTCACTAAGGCCAGCCAGGGATAAGAGAAGCAGGAGAGCAGCCTTTATTCGCTTGCCGGCGGCTGGTTGTAGCGAGCAGGAAGCTCGATAATGCCCATTTCGTATGCGCAACGAGTCAGTTCGACGGCGCTGCGAGCGTCGAGCTTCTTCATTAGATTGGCTCTGTGGGCTTCGATGGTCTTTACGCTAACTTCGAGCATGCTGGCTATTTGCTTGGTGCTCATACCCTCGGCAACCGCTTGCAGAACCTCGCGTTCGCGATTGGAAAGTTTCCCCTTCTTCTTGCTGGCGTTCGAGCCGCCTAGATGAGATTCGCGCAGTAGACTGGCTGCTATGGGGCATAGGTATCCACTTCCGTTTCTGACCTCGCGCATGCCTTCCTTCAGTTTGGAGGCGGATGAGCTTTTAGCGATGATACCATGGCAGCCCAATTCAAGCAGCTCTCTGATAGACTCTGGAGTGAAATTTGCTGATATGGCTATGAAGCGGGCCTTTGGATTTTTATGCCCGAATTGACGAAGGATTTCCATGCCGTTTAGGCCAGGCAGGAAAAGATCGAAAATGATTAGATCGGGTTTCTCATCTTCGCATAATTTGAGGCCTTCCCTTCCGTCTGTGGCTTCGCCGACGACTATCATTCCTGGAATAGTGACAGCCATGCTAGCCACTAGGTCTCTTAGCATGATTTGGTCTTCAATAACGACTATGCGTGTCTGAGCTGTGTTTATGTGACTCATTGATAGATTTTATGTTTGTTTGGGAGTGTACAAGGAGGTGTGTTGGGTGTGTTTTATACAAAAAGTGACACATTGCAAAGAGGGTCCTCAACCTTCCGCAATGAAAATTCGCCACGGTAAGTGAATCTACTGATAAATTCAAATTTATCAAGGTGAATGTACTTAGGGAATAACGCTATTTCCCTTCATACAGAATATTTATTAACAATGTTTTTAAATTTGTAGAGCGATCTTTTCTTGTGCTTCCTAAAGAATCCTGACGCTTCTAATCTAAACTTATAAGTAAGTGTTTTGGATAAATGGAAAGCAATTATTCTAAGGATGTATTCACGCGTGCTGGAGCAAAGAGCCTGAATCATCCTGTTCTCTTTTTAGACGAATCTCTGCAAGTGTTCTGGATGAATCCAGTCGCAGCCAAAATTTTATACGGTGGAGCTGATTATTCTTTTCCTGCAGACTTGGCTGAGATCTTAGATTCCCTCGGCCTCAAACTAGATGAAATTGGAGAGGTCTTGGGATTTATTGAGGATGAAAAGTCTAAGATTGTTCAATTGAGCGCCGATCGGTGGAACTTCCTTCAAATTCAGTTCCCCGATAGAGATTTTGATAGCGAAGCGGAATTCGTCATCACTTTCCAGGGTCTTGATATTTCCTATACAATGAACGAACTTTTAGCGGGCGAATCGGAAAAGCTACGCGTTGCCGTAGTTGATGATAACCCGATTTCACTCGAGATCGCGTCTCGATTGCTAGCCCGTCTTGGCTATAATGCTAAAGGCTTTCTGTTTGCTGAGGAGCTACTCAAAGCCCACGAGGAAGCTCGCTTCCATCTTGTGCTCACGGATTTGCTGATGCCGGATGTCGATGGATTGGAAATCTGCCGTAGGCTGAAACTGCCTGATGGTGAAGGAGATAAGAAGGTTAAGATTATTGCTATTACCTCAGGAGTAAGCTCGGCGGACCCAGATCGATGTAGGGAGGTCGGTATGGATGGATATTTATCGAAACCAGTAACAACTGCCAACCTAGCCAAGGCCATCGATTTCGCTTTGTCCGGAAAAGACTTCTTTCATATTTTAAACACCGTTACCGTGGAAGACTACATAGAAGACGAGTACCCGCTCATTAACAGAGACGAGTGGGAAGATGACCCGGGCTTACATAGGCGGATGCTAAAACTCCTATTTGATGAATCGGAAAAGGCTATCGACGACATTGAAGTGGCCTGGGCTGAGATGGATGCAAAGCGATTCGAGGAAAGCGTTCATTATTTCAAAGGAAGCGTGGATGTCGTAAGAGCCGACCGTTTGTCAGAAATATGCGGCCGCATCCTGGCCTTTACGCGGGCAAGAGAAATGTCTCGTTCCAAGCCCTTTTTGCCTGAATTGCGGAAAACGCTATCCAAAACACGAGCCTACGCCATCGAATGCGGGTTGTTAGAAAACGAGTAGATTGACGTCTTATAAGTCTGATTCTAGCCTTTGGACGATAAATTTTTACCTCTTGTGCTAAATAAGGTTGCTTCAGGGGAACGAGAGCGTATCGAAGTAGGCATATGGCTAAGTCTTCTCCTAAAAAAAAGGCCAATGCGGCATTCATGAAACCAGTAACTCCTGATGCGGCTTTGGCAGCTGTCGTTGGCTCGGATCCGCTACCTCGTACTGAGCTTACAAAAAAATTGTGGGACTACATCAAATCGAACGATTTGCAGAACCCTTCCAATAAGCGAGAAATCGTTGCAGACGATAAGCTGAAAGCGGTTTTCGATGGTAAGGACAAAGTTTCAATGTTCGAAATGACGAAGCTCGTTTCAGGTCACTTGAAGTAGACCTTTTCTATTCCCCGTTAACGAACTATTTCATGAAATCCCAAAGCTACGCTTTGGGATTTCTTTTTTTTAAACGCTAAAGTCTTGCCGTCTTAGCTCTGCCATTGACGAATGATCCTATAGGAAGAGCGAATCGAATGATGGCTGGAAGGTGGTCGGAAGCGTAGCTTCTTATGATTTCGGTATTTGTTTCCTGATAGGGTTTGGCCAGGAGAATAAAATCCAATCCGCGAGATGGGAGATGAGCTGGAAAGGTTCGACCGTTTTTTGGAAAATAGGAGTAGTGATATTGCTCTGCGGATCTGACTACGAATTGACGTACGGCGTCCCTGAAGACGCGTGAGTCTGTATTGAAATCGCCGCAAATGATGGGTGGCAAGTGTTCAGCCGCTTCATAGTGGCGGCGTTCAATTTTTTGCAGCAGTCTATCAATTTGCTGCATGCGGACTTTTCGTGATCGGAAGTCCAGATGGAGATTGATGAAGTCGATCAGAGTTCCGTTAAAATCCACTTGGATCTCCATGTAGCCCTTTTCGCCGAGCTTTTTTCCTCCAAAGGCGACCACCTCGCTCTGGATTATCGGAAATTTCGAAAGAAAAGCATTCCCATATGAAAGGCGTTTTCGCCCTTCTCGCTTGTTATGAACGCCGTGCTCCGAAAATGGATACCGAGTAGCTTCTTGCAGATAGTCCAGCAGATTGATGTGACGATTCCAGTGCGAGCATTCGTCAACTTCCTGGAGCGCTACGACATCAGGCTGGTGTCGTCGAATGATGCCAGCGATTCGGTCTAGATTCTTTTGGATGCCGCGCGAGGTATGGAAGCCTTGATAAAGCGAGAGGCCTCTGCCGTGGGCTATGTTGAATGTCATGAGGCTTGCATGCAGCTTGCCCTCTCGAATTTGCTGTTTCTCCACTGAATCCAAAGCTATTCTGGCTAATCTCTTAAGCAAAGCTGAATCCTGCGTTTCAGCTTTATTTATCAAATTCTGCGCAGTATTCACCCCTTTCTAGTGAACGAGTTTGGCGATCTAGATATTCGTCTGCGCATTCCTGATCTGTGGCAACAAGAGGCATTAGCCTTGATGAATCAGGGTAAAGATGTGGTCGTCGATGCTCCGACAGGAGCAGGAAAAACCTATCTCGTCGAACTATTGGCTGATTCGGGGAGAAGGGACCAAATTGTCCACACGGTGCCAACACGCGCTCTGGCAAATGATAAATTGCGCGAGTGGCGAGCCAAGGGTTTGAGAGTGGGTATCGCAACGGGCGACATATCTGAAGATACGAATGCACCTCTTTTAGTCGCTACTCTAGAAACGCAGAAGTTCCGTATCCTTGAGGAAAATGGGCCTGATGTTCTGGTGGTGGATGAGTATCAGATGCTTAGCGACGAGGCTAGGGGCGTGAACTACGAACTGGCCATAGCAATGGCTCCAGGGGAGACTCAGCTTTTACTGCTTAGCGGCAGTGTTTCCAATGCTGGCGAAATTGTCGATTGGCTTAAGAGGCTTGGTCGAGATGCGGAGCTTGTATCCACTAAATTAAGACCCGTACCGCTTGAGGAAATTCATATCGATGCTTTGAGTTTCAATCCCCCTCCTCGTGTTCGTGGATTTTGGCCACGATTGGTCTCAAAAGCTCTAATGGCAGATCTTGGGCCGGTTTTGGTATTTTGTCCGCAACGAAAAACGGTAGAGAAGCTAGCCAAGCAACTGGCCAATCTGCTTCCCCAAGAAAATCCTCTCGCTCTTTCGCCTCAACAAAAACGCCTGGCTGGGAAAAATTTGGAAAAACTGCTGATAAAGCGAATCGCTTACCATCACAGCGGTCTCAGTTACGAGCAGAGGGCTGGGCTTATTGAGCCGCTGGCAAAAGCCGGTCAGTTGCGTATTGTTATTTCAACCACAGGATTGGCGGCTGGCGTTAATTTTTCAATGAGATCGGTACTCGTGACTGAGAGCGAGTACACGGTCGATCACCTTCAGCAATTGATCTCCCCTGACGAGTTGCTTCAGATGTTCGGCAGGGCTGGAAGACGAGGTATGGACAAGGTAGGCTATGCCTTGGTTGCTCCTGATAGACCTAGATTGAGAGAGGCGAGGCAACATCCCGTTAAGCGAGCTCCTGTCTTGGACTGGCCGAGTCTTATTTCTATTATGGACACGGCTAGCCTACAGGATCGAAGTCCTTTTGAAGCGGCGATCAAAGCTACTTCGCGACTTTTTAATGAAGGCGAAATGGCGCTGGGTTTCGAGAAGTCTCTGCTGTATCCAGAGGCTCCTTGTGGTCTGATGGTTGACGCCGAGCGCTTCGATTATGCCAAGCCTGAAAAAATCGAGATGCGAAACTCGCAAAACATTTGGGAGGAGCTGCCCAAACTGACTCCCGTTGTGGCAAGAAATGTAAAGGTTCGCATTGATGACAGACTTCAACCGTTCCTTTCCATTGCTGAGGAAGTAAAGAAAATCGGCAAAGGATCTCTCGAATCGATAAGGCTTAGAAAGGGAAGGCGCTTTAGAAAACGACTTCCCATTGCCTATCGAGAGCGAGGGAAAACCGATGTCTTCATCTTAGCAGGATGGTACCGAAGGGCCTTGGCCTCCTTGCAAGGAAAGTCTCATGTTGCCGTTAGCAAACGATTGAGTGGGGATGAAATCGAAAACATCGACAAAGAGGAGGCTTCTCAGGCAATTGGGTTTGGGCGAGTTTCGCGAATAAAGGCTTCTGGGAATCGTTTGTTTGCCAGCATCGATTTGCGCGACTTTCAAGTTGAGGTTTACCCGGATTCCTTTGGAATCGGTATTAAAAATCCTGAGACACGTTCTGCTTATCCCGCTGAATGTAGAAGTTGTCGTTTTCTGGAGAAATGCCAGAACGGGCTGTCTGGAAGGAATTCGCCTGCTCTATCGTGGAAACGACTGGGTCTGATTGACGATAAAGGTCGCCCTACGCTTCGAGGAAAGATCTTCAGTTTCTTTCAAGGAGGGGAGGGGCTGGCTATTGCTGCTGCCTTGGAGGACAAAAGCTATGCTGTTGACGCGATTGCTATCGATATAGCGAATTTGCGAGCTGGTTTTAGGTTCGATGAACATAGCGCTTACAGCCATCGCCTGGCAAGGTCTTGTCGCTTGGCTTATGGAGATAAGACCTATGAAGGCTATCTAAAGCACGGTTTGCCACCGCAATATGGATACGGGGCAGCGGAAGTTATTGAAATGTTGTTACATCAACCTGCCAGAGCGAGACAGGTTTACGATGAGTCTCTCAAGCGAGGAGATGTTCAGCGGGCTCGTTTAGAATGGTTGAGTTTGTTAAGACACATCGTGAGTTGTCCGGATATCGAATGGGAGCGTTGGCTAGAGCTTAAACGCGCTGCTGCCTCAATTCTGGAAACAGACGATCATCGGCTGATGATTGATGGATTGCCAGAGCTAGAACCCTCTCAATCAACTAGGATTGGTCACCGGCTTCGGTTCCCCAGGAACTGGTAATCTATTCGATCGGCGTTACGTCCCAGCTCCAAGTCTTGTCTGCGTAAATTGTCAGCCAAGCAAAACTGCTTTTGGATCCTTGACGAGGACCTGTTATCGCTCCGGGATTCAGGATTCGTGTTCCATTTCGGTTTTCTTGAGACGGGCAGTGAAGATGGCCGAATAATATCGCATCGAATTCGTCCGACACGGATCGAGGAGGCAAGTGCTGAAGCTTGAAACGCAGTCCTTGCCTTTCCAATACGTGTGTATCTGGCCACAGACCATAGGGATCCATATTTCCTTTAACTACGCTAAGCGGTTTATCCAAAGCTTCGATACTTGAGAGAACGGCTGGCGAGCACACGTCTCCCAAATGCCAAATTTCTTCTGCTTTTCCGAGCATGCCTGGTAAGGCACTCGGTACGTGGTTGTGCGTATCCGAGATTACAGCGATTTTCAGGAGCGTATCCATATTTAAATATCAGGAAATTTTGTTATCCGACTCCTTGCTTCGAGATAGTATGATTGAAAATATGATAATAAAGACAACCATAACGATGCCGACCCAATAGCCATCCGTTATCTTTTCCGTTCCCGTAAGTAGATTAGCGTTTCCGGTTTCATCGAAAGCCTTGCCTAAACTCATAATCACGGCGACCCATCCTGCATGGAGACCGATGCAGGCCCATAGGTTCTTTTTTAGCAAGAAGACTTGATGGAGAATTATGCCGACGAGACATAGATTGATAAACATAATCGAATTGAATCCGTCAGCGATTGCAGTGATGTAGCCCAATGCCGTAACGAATCCATCATCGATTCCTATTTCGCTTGGAGGGATGTGGGCCATTGCCTCGCCGCTCATTTTAAAGTGTAGGGCTGCAAAGAGAATGGAAGAGCCGATAATTGCCGGAACAGGTTTTAGCGAAGTGTAGAAAAGTCTGAATACTAGCCCGCGGAAAATAACCTCTTCGATGATGGACAACAAGCTTGCTGAAAATACTGCAACCACGATTTTCTCTAGTTGCTTTGTGAAGGTCCATCCTTCTCGTGCTTCAAACACGTTTAGAATAATGGAGAGGGACAGCACTGCGATCATCATCCCGACTCCGTAGATAAACCAAGTGAAAAACGTTCTTGCAGCCGGTATTCGAAATCCAATGGCGCTAAAAGAATAGAGATGGCACCATTTGAAGAGTAGGGGCAGCAGTATGAGCACCCCTAAAAGTCGAATACGATCAAAGTATCGAGTGATGGGCTTTTCGCGAAGATAATCGGACGTTCCTTCGCCAAAGAAATCGGCTAATTTAGCAAAGCCTTCACTCGTATAGGCAAGTTGAAATATGAAAGGGCTTACGAGGGCGGCGAACAATAGAGTTCCAAAGTATAGCCAGCAGAGAAGAACGATTCCTTTGGTGGAGAATTGATCTTCGGAGAGACCGTAGAGAATGTATTCATTATCTCGTTTCATCATCTCCCCTCATATTGAGAAAAGAATCTCTATTGTTTCTCGTATTCTCCTTCTCCCAATCGCTTAAGAACATGGAATCCAGCGGATTTCGCCTCTGACGCGGAGGGTTTCTTGATTTTCGCCTGAGGAGCGGGCAAATTCAAACAGCTTTCGATTTCCTGTCCACATTTGGGACAATCGACAGGATTCCGCTGATCTCCCTTTACTTGAAGTTCGATTTCGCCTCCGCACAGTTTACAGTTTCCCGAAACTGGTCTGAAACGCTGCAGTGGCATTAGGAGAATGGCTTAATTGGCGGCCAACCCAGAACGCTCCAACTCTTCGTTCATCAGTTTTCCAATGTATTGAGAAACCGCATAACGCGAATAGGCTGTCTTTAGAGATTCAATACGAGCTTCATATTCTTCGCCCTCGGCTTGCAATTCGGGCACATCTTTGTTAATAATGTAGACTAAAGAGCCTTTATCGCCTTGTGTGATCATTTCGGATACGTCGCCTTCAGACAGCGAGGAAGTGGAATAGGCCAAGCTTCGGTCTAAGCCGCTTGGCGGTTCTCGACGAGTGAATTCCTGGTAGACATTCACGGTTAGACCTTCGCCTTCGGCAGTCTCTTGAAATCCTTGTATCGAATCTGCGGATTCAGAAAGCTTGGCCTGCAACGCTTTCCCTTGCTCTGATCTCAGGCGACGAAGTTCTTCCTCCTTGTAATCAAGATCGACTCGAGCTCGAACCGTCTCCATTTCAGGAATGGTTTGTGGAAATAGGTCTTTATAGAGCAGGACTATGGTCGTGTCGCCTTCCTGAATCGGCTCGCTGTAGAACAGCGATTCGTTGAGCTGGAAAGCCGTATTCACGGTGTTGCGACTCCAACTGAGACCTATGGGAGCCCCATCGTTCGAGAAAGGGATGGTATCTTTGCTTGTCAGCCCCTGAGCTGCCAGAACATTGGCGACGATTTCTTCTCTCGGCGTTTTGCCACCGGTGTTGCTCTCGCTTTCAACGATGGCCAGTACTAAGGCTTCCGCCTTGTTCTGGGCCATTTGTCTCGCCATTTCCAAACTGTAATCGAAGACCACTTTTTCACGGACAGTTTCGAAATCCACTTCCGTTGCTTCTGCCTTAGATTCTTCACTCTCGGAACTATCAGTCGGCTCGTACTTGGCTTTGTTTTCTTCGAAGTACAATTTTAGATCTTCCTCTGAGGGACTAACTTGGTCTTTAAAATCGAGGGCTTTGAATTCAATGTAGGAAACGATACGGCGCTCGGGGGTCGCGTAACGGAAACTGTTGGAAGCATAGAATTCTGCCAGCATCTCTGTTGTTGTATCGATCTGAGGATTGTAAGTGCTTTGGTCCCACTCCGCTACGGCTACTGTCCATTTTGTCTGATCCTGGCGCAAGTCGCTCAGGACTTCTTCAGGCAAAACAAATCCTGGACCTGTTAAAGTCTCATTCACCTGTGTAATCCTATAGTCGTCGGAAATAATTCTTAACGCATCAGTCTGAGTAATGCTGCCGCTCAACGCGATCTCGTCCGTAAAACGGGCGTACGCCTGAGGATCGAATTCGCCTTGGGCGTTCATGAATAGAGGCAGCTCTTTGATGTATTCTTGAACCTGCTCGGGAGTCGGATTGGGAATGCTATGAAGATTTGCTAGATAAAGGGTAGTGGCCCTGTTGAAGAAATAGTTCGAGAGCTGGTTGGGATCGAGGCGAATATTCCCTGATTGCATGTAAGCGCTCCAATAACCCTCGGTACGAAACACTTCCCGCTTGGCCTCCGTATCGAGTTCATAGTCGAAGAACTTCAGGTTTTTCATCCTTTCACCCCGGCCGTCGCCAATTCCAGGAGCCGCTCCAATGGTGAATACAAAGGAGACAATAATGACGGCTAGCAGAATGATGAAAACGAAACGAAAGTGCTTTTGTAGGTTGTTTTGAAGCCAGGAAATCATGATCTGTAGGGCTATGAAAGAAGGGCTAAATTAGGATTGGCCAGGAGCCTGTCAATGGACAAAACCAGTGTGGTCTTGGCTTGAAGCGAAGACGAATCAGGCGATCCGACCGCTTGAGATCGGCTCGACTTTGCTTCCTGAATCGTCGTCTGATTCTCGGTCGAGTTCCTCTAAGAGCGACTGAATGCTTCTTTCGCCAAAGGCCTGAGACAGAGCCTGGTTTTCCAGCTTGTGAAAACATTCAACTAGAGGATCGTGATGATTAAAAAGATCCTTGTCGGGCAGGCTCCCCAACGTTTCAAAACACTCTTTGAATTGAATCAGGCCGATTCGGTCCAGAGGCTTGGCTGGCTGGAAACGAAAAATCTGGTAAGTGGAATTCTCTTCCGGCGGGGTAGATGAGACCAAGCCCATTTTGCCCAGCATCGTTAAGCTTGAATTGATAAGCTGTATTGGCAAACCGGCTACTTCAGCTAATTCAGTGGCTGTAGGAGCGGTTTCGCAGTTTCTGAATTTTCTACAGATGCGGGCAAAGAGGAGCAGACAGAGGCTTTCTTTCGAGGACAGGCTTAGCTCGTCCCAAGCCATCTTGTTGCTCCTGAATTTCGCATTTTGCACTGCATAAGTGACGCGTCCTCCAAGCAGGATGATAAACCAGAAGACGAACATCCCAAGCATCATTACGGGAATCAACGAAAGTGGGCCGTAAAGACTTTTAAAGAGTACGACGCGTTCCAAATAGAAAAAGGCGAATTCGTTATTTAGAAGGATGCAGATGACCGCGAAAATCGAACCCACAAATGCCGCTTTCCATGTCACTAGCGTATTCGGAATAAAACGATAGAAAACGGCTAGAATGCAGATGATCATCGTGAAACTCGTAGCCTTCACCAAAATCGATATCCACCTCTCGAGGAAGGTGTAGCTTTCAAGCACGTTTCCGCTTAGTTTTGCCAGTTCGGTTGTCAGGATCGCCAGTCCTGCAAAAACCAATACAGCCCCAAGCGTGATGACGGTCCAGTACATGCCGACTCTGGTGACCCAAGACCGGCCTCTTCGTACTCCCCAAATATCATTGAAGGCTCCCTCGATTGTCGAAAACAGCTGGATGACAATTAGAATCAGCACCATTACCCCAGCCACGCCTACGGTTCCTTGTTGGCTCTCTTCGATAAAACTGTACAGAAGATCCTCGACCTTCGCCATCGCTTGGTTTTGGGCAGGATCTTCTGAAGCCGGATCATCGATGCCGTTTGCAGTCCCGGAGGCTTGATTCTCCTGATCGTTGATGGCCTCGAGGTTCTCAATTTGAGGAGCGATGAACTCTATGGCATTGTCGAGTTTATCGATCACCGTATCGACTCCTGCCTTGTCGACAGCGAATCCGGCTACCAATACCATCAGAACGATTACTGGGGCGAAAGCTAGCATCGAGCTAAAGCTCAAAGCCGCTGCTCGGTTAACGATGCGGTTCTCGCTTATTCCTTGCCAGCTTATCTCTGCTACACGCAGAAAAGCATAAAGCGCTGCTTCTTTTTTAGAAGAGGCTTTAAGATGCGACTTCCACATCCGGCTACGGATATGCCGGCTTTTCTCCGCCAGAGCCTGGAGTCGCTCGTTCATTTCGGGATTCTATTTTTAGGTAAGAAGCTTTCTGCTGTTTGAATGATTACAGCAGTAAATCGTAAGCGTAGATAGCTATACCTAATAGACCCAAGACTGCGACCATAATTTGTTTTGGAAGCTGAACGACTGCTGTAGCGAAATAAAGACTGGCCATCATGGCTGCATTGGCTGCTAGAAGCATGTAGTCTCCACTGGCGCCAAAAAGGACCGTAAGCAGTCCAAAACCAATGGCCGCTCGAAAGCGAACAACCGGATAAATTTCCGTTACTTGGAGAAGAAGCAGGAGGAAAAGAGCCAAATCGAACACGCCTATAATGACGTACGGGCTCTTCATCATTTGGGGGACATTAGCGGTCTTTACCAAATCCAGCTCAACGAAACCCATGGCTAGCGCAGAAAACGCGATCAAAATGGTTGCCATGCGCAGGCCAACAAAAGAGGCGATGGCTTGTTTTTGTGCCGGAGACTTGCCGTGTGGGTCGTCATCTTCTTTCCCTTCAGCTTGGGCTAGCATTGCCTCCACTGAGACTTTTGGCCGTTCGTCCTCCTTTTCTTTGCTTTTCAGGCGTGGTTTGCGTCGCTTGGATTCTCCTGCTTCCGTCGGGCTTGAATCCCCGACGGCTTCCTCAGTTCCTTCGGTTTTCGAGTCGCTACTATCCCCGGCTGAATCGACTTCCTCCTCTTGGGACTCTTCGCCATCCGCAACGCTTCCACCCATGTTGAGAGTGAGCTTTTTCTTTTTCGGAGCGATGATGCCCATCAATGTCTCGCTCGAAGAGATCTTTTGCCACTGCTCCTCGTCGACATCGTAAAAATAGGCATCCGTGTCGAGTTTGCCGGCTTCGACGAGCGAAGTTATCTGGTCCGTATCGTAAGGCCCGCTCGCGTCTTCATCTCCTTCGCGTCGTATATAATACTCCTGCATAGCTCCAGTGATAGTTTAATGAGACACGAGAATACTCCTTAAAAGTCAAGGAAGAGGAACGCGCGCCTCTTTCGCTACATTCGCTCAAGCGTCTGTATTCCTAATAGTCCCAGGGACATTTTAAGAATTATTAGCGTTTGCCGGCAAAGGAGTAGGCGACGAGCTCTAATATCTGGTTGATCTACAATCACATGATTGGCGTTGTAGAATGAACTGAATGCGCCAGACAGCTCGTAAAGATAGCTACAAAGCGTATGAGGTCTTAACGTATCGATCGTCGTTTGAATAGACCCCACGAATTCGATGATTTTTCGAGCCAGGGCTTGCTCTTCGCTCGTCTCAAAGGCGTTTGCTTCTAATTCAATCTTTTCCAGAATCCCTGGTTCCAACTTGCGAAAAATGCTTTGTATCCGCGTCGCAGCATACAAAAGGTAGGGGGCGGTGTTACCGTCCAAGGACAGGAGTTTTTCCCAGGAAAAAACGTAGTCGCTCGTGCGGTTGGGCGTAAGGTCAGCGTATTTAACCGAACTGATACCAACGGTCTTGGCTATAGCTTGCAGTTCATTTTCGGGAAGGTCCGGATTCTTCTCTGAGACGATTGCATAGGAGCGCTGTATCGACTCTTCCAGCAGATCAATCAAACGTATGGGATCGCCACTTCGCGACTTGATGGTCTTGCCTTGATCGTCGGTGATTTTGCCGAACATGACATGATCGAACTTCGGCGTTTCGCGTCCCGTTTTCTCAAACCATTTCTTGGTCGTTAACTCGAGCTGCTCGAAGTGATCCTTTTGACGGTCGTCGGTAACAATGACAATCCCGTCAGCTTTGAAGTGTTCCAGCCGATACAGCATGGTTGCCAGATCAGTCGAAGCATAGTTGCTGGCTCCATCAGATTTGCGGATAATAAAAGGCTGCTTCTTATAGCGTTTGTGCTCGGGGTGGAATACAACGAGAGCTCCTTGGCTTTCCTCGGCTATCCTCGTTTCCAGGAGCTCTTCGTATACTTGATCAACTTTGTCGCGATAGAAGCTTTCGCCAAGATAGTGATCGAATTCTACATCGAGCAATTCGTAGACCTCTTTCAGGCCCTTAATACTGTATTCATTAACCAACTTCCAAAGCTCGACATTCTTTGCTTCGCCGTTCTGCAAGTTGACGAGCTCGTCGCGGCATTCCTGAAGGGCTTCTTCATCTTTTTCCGCTATTTCGTTTCCAACCCGGTAAAGTCTTTCCAGTTCGCCTAACGGGTCTTTGGCCAAAGCTTCCTCATCCAGGAAGCGCTTGTAGGCGTAGAACAGCTTTCCATAGGCCGTTCCCCAATCTCCCAGGTGATTGTCGCGAATCACTTTCGCTCCACAAAACTCCAGAAGTCGACAGATGGCCTCTCCAATGACCAGGGAACGTATATGCCCAACGTGCATCTGTTTGGCCGTGTTGGGCGAACCATAATCCACCACAATGGTTTTACCTTCCATCAAATGGCTAGCCGATTGGTTTAAGGAGTTCTCGCTGGAAAAGGCTTTCAGCCATTCGAGTGTAAACTCCGGTTTCATTTTGAAATTAATGAAACCAGGTCCGGCAATACTCAGTTCGAACCGCGAAGCTACTTGTTCATTGCTAGTCAGTACTGCAAGAATCGATTCTGCAATCCCTCTTGGGTTTTCTCGATTGCGTTTAGCATAAGGCAGAGCTCCGTTGGCTTGGAAATCGCCGAAACGTGGGTCGGCAGGTCTTACGTCAGCAGCGAACTGCTCAAGGTCGAGTTTAGCTTCCTGAGCTGCCTTTGTTACCAGAGCATCTAATTTGCCCGCTACGTCGAACCAGTCCTCCATAAGAAGGCCCTAAAAAAGACGTAAGCCAAAGACGAGCAAGCTTCGATTTCTTCGTTTTTTCACCCAGTAAATCTGGAAACTTCCTATGCGAAAGTCCTGTCTCAGCGAGATTGATCCTGGCGATCTTAGACTAGGTCTAGACGGACCAGGCTCTAGGGCTTGACACGTGTGGCATAATACAAACTTCAAAATCGTCGCGGGAGCAGCTGCAAAGTTGTTAATTCCTTGTCCTAGCGGTTCTTACGACGAATTCGACTGTGTTGACAATGACTCGGAACCGGACGGCCCACGTATTGGAACTCTTTGTTTGTCAACGCGTTTTATAAATTAACGTTTCTTTTACAAATAATTAAAAATGGTTAGAAAAACCTTGAGTAGTCGTCGATTCATTAAGCCTACCTACGCCTATCTGATCGAGAAAAAGCGTGACGGGCAGGAATTTACTAAAGAGGAAATTCGGTTCATTATCGACTCCATTTTGGACGGAGAGATGCCCGATTTTCAAATGGCCGCCCTTGCTATGGCTGTTTATTTCCAGGGAATGTCTGCGCAGGAGACAGCGATTCTAACCGAAGAAATGATGCTTTCTGGCGAGGTGATCGACCTCTCGCACATTGCTAAGCCCAAGATCGATAAATATTCTACGGGAGGTGTTGGTGATAAAACTTCCCTTGTTTTGGTCCCCCTCGCTGTAGCTAGCGGGATTGTTCTCCCGATGATGGGAAGTGTGGATCAAGACTTCGCTATTAGCACCTTGGATAAGCTAAGCGCTGTTCCTGGATTCGATCCCCACATGGAAATCGACGCTTTTATCGAGCAGCTCGAACGAATTGGAGGCGCCATGGTTCGCCAAAGTCCTGAGCTAGCTCCAGCCGACGCTACCCTCTATCAGTTGCGCAAGAAGACGGCCACTATCCCGAGTTTGCCGCTTATCACAGGCAGTGTGCTTTCCAAGAAATTGGCTGAAGGCGCTGAAGGACTGGTGATCGATGTCAAATGGGGCAATGGGTCCTTTATTCGGGACTTGGAGCAGGCGAAGCAGCTTGCTCGTTCTATGACGCGTGTTGGACGTTCTATGAAGCGTCGCTGTGTCGCTCTTGTAACGGATATGAATCAGCCGCTCGGAGACACCGTCGGTACTTCTCTTGAGCTTAAAGAGGCTATTCAGCTCCTTAAGGGCGAAGGTCCCGAGGATCTCCAAGAGTTGGTGCTTAAGCTCGGTATGGAAATCGTCCGGCTAGCGGGAGTCGCAGGTTCAACCCTCTCTGCCAAGCAGACGGTGCAACGTCACATTGAAGACGGCACAGCTCTTGATAAGCTAAAGGAAATCATCGCTGCCCAAGGAGGCGATACTTCCTATATCGATAATCCCGATAAGTTCCCGACTGCGCAGCACATTCGAAAACTACCGGCTCCAAAACGTGGATACGTACACACCATCAATGCTGCCCAGATCGCGAAGGGAGTTCATTTGCTTGGTGCAGGGCAGGATGAAGATGGCAAGATAGACTTCGCCGTCGGTGTTTCGGAGATCAAAAAAGTTGGCACCCAGGTCAAGCAGGGCGAGCCGCTGATGATGATTCACTACAACGACGAATCGAAGCTCGAGCAAGCTCTTGAATACTTCAAGGCGGCCTACCGCTTGGCTCCCAAGCGCCCGACGCCCCCGCCTCTTATTGTGGAGCGCGTTGCTTAAAGCTGTTCTATTTCGAATTTCCAAGCCAGTCCGTAAAGGGCTGGCTTTTTAATAGGCCCTATAAGACTTACAGGACTCATAAGACCTATAAAAAGCGCCTCCAAAATTTGGAGACGCTTTAAAAATTCTTGCTGCTTTCAGTTCTTAAGCTCTTCCCATATAGCTTCGATCAGTGGTGTTTACTTTTATCACTTCACCTTCTTTTATAAAAAGCGGGACTTGGATAGTGAGGCCAGTTTCAAGCTTAGCTGGTTTTTGTACATTGCTTGCCGTGTCGCCTCTAATCCCTTCGGGAGATTCGATTACTTTTAATTCCACAGCGGAGGGAACGTCGACTTGAACGGGGCTGCCGTCAACATAGAGAATTTCGTATTGCGTATTGGGAACGAGAAAGTCAGTTACGCTCTCAACCATTTCCTTATTGAATTCGATCGTCTCGTAAGACTCTAGATCCATGAAAGCATAGACTCCTCGGTCCTCGTAGCTGAATTCCAGATTTTTCCGCTCCGTCATCAGGATTTGGACTTTTTCGGTCGAACCGAAGCGGACATCCGCTGAGCGTCCGGTGCTAAGATTACGCATCTTGGTTTGCACGACTGGCTGGCCCTTGCCTGGCGTTCTATGATGCGACTCCAAAATTAGATTTGGTGTCCCGTTGTAATTGATGACGTTGCCTTTTCTTAGATCTAGAGCGAGTGGCATGAGTGGTAAATTTTTGCTTTTTGAATTTTGAGAACGGCCTGACTAGACATTTCTTTTTTCCGTGTCAATCAGGCTGTAAACTCCTCTATTTCAGAGCTAGAAGATAAACTATTGTCATTTTGGCGCAGAACTGCCACTAAGCCTTCCCCATGAAACAACGCTCCATTCTGCGGGAAGTGTCGATCAAGGGAGTTGCTGTCCATTCCGGCGATAAAACGACACTGACGATGAAACCGGCTCCGGCCAATCATGGCATCGTTTTTCGTAGGATCGATCTTCACGAGAAAACCGAGATCAAACCCAGTATCGAGTTGGTTGGGGATTTGGTGAGAAACACCACTTTAAGTTCTGGTCATGCGAAACTCCTTACGGTCGAGCATGCGCTTTCCGCTCTGCACGGGATGGGAATTGACAATGTGCTTATCGAAATGGATGCCAGCGAACCGCCCATCATGGATGGATCGGCTAAAGCTTATGTTAACATGATACTTGAGGGAGAGCCGGTTGAGCAGGATGCCGATCGCGAATACTTTGTATTGGATCAGCCAATATCGGTAACGCGTGGCAATTCCTCTCTGATAGCTCTGCCTCACGATGGGCTGAAAATTACTTGTACCTCTGCTGACGACCGAGGCATCCACACACAGCATGTTTCCCTGGAAATTGATCCCGAAGTTTATTCGACTCAGGTAGCGGCTGCTCGAACCTTTACCATCTACGAAGAAATCGAGGAGCTTCTCAAGCTCGGCAAGATCAAAGGCGGGAGCTTGGAAAACGCTATTGTTTTGAAAGACGACAAGATCATGTCTAAGGAACCTCTTCGGTTTGAGGACGAGATGGCTCGGCACAAGATGCTAGACGTTATTGGCGATTTGATGCTCCTTGGGAAGCCGCTGAAGGCTCATGTCGTTGCGGTTCGTCCAAGCCATGCTCTCAATTCCGAACTGACGCGAAAGCTCTTCGAGCGAATGGAGGATAAGGCAGCGGCTCCTAAGAAAAAGCCGAAGAAAAGCCGTGTGATCGTCGAAGAAGAAGCCGAGCTTGATATTCGACGGGTCATTGAAACGCTCCCTCATCGCTACCCTATGCTGATGGTTGATCGTGTAGTGGAATTTCGGGGAGAAGATGAACTTACAGCTGTAAAGAATGTCACCATCAACGAGCCGTATTTTCAAGGCCACTACCCAGGGCAGCCAATCATGCCGGGTGTCTTGCAAATAGAGGCCATGGCCCAAGCCGCGGGAATCCTGCTGCTCAGAGCCACTAAAAATGAAGGGATGACGGCTGTATTCATGAGTATCGACAAAGTTAAATTCAGGCAAAAGGTGATTCCCGGAGACCAGTTGAGGATCGAAGTTAAGCTCAAGAAAATCATGCGGGGGAAAATCGGAACAGCGGAGGCATCTTGCTTTGTCGGCGAAGACCTTGCCTCTTCAGGCGAATTGAAATTCATGCTGATCGATAAAGAAGAAGAAATCTAGAGACATCTAGAAATTTGGATACGGCATGCTAGAGATGGGCGAGAACATTCATTCTACTGCAATTGTAGACGCTTCGGCAGATTTGGCGGAAGAGGTCGAGATAGGCCCCTATGCCGTGATTGGAGCTGGCGTGTCGTTGGCTCGAGGCTGCAAGGTGTGGCACCATGCCACTGTTTGGGGAGACACGAGCTTAGGAGAAGACTGCGAGGTCTATCCTTACGCGTGCATCGGAACGCGAACGCAGGATTTGAAATTCAAAGGAGGGACTCCAGGAGTTAAGATAGGAGCTCGTAACGTATTTCGTGAATACGTTACCATAAATGCCGCTACTGACGATGGCGAGTATACGGAAATTGGTGACGACAATTATCTTCTCGCCTATAGCCATGTAGGGCATGATTGCAAATTAGGCAATCACATCATTGCTAGCAACGGCGTTGCGTTTGCCGGGCACGTAATCGTGGGCGATCATGCTAATATTGGAGGAGGGGGCACGGCTATTCACCAGTTTTGCCAAATCGGCGAGTATTCCTTCATTGGAGGATGCTCAAAAGTAGAACAGGACATTCCTCCCTTTATGCTTGGAGATGGCCATCCGGCCAAAATACGCATGTTCAACAAAGTGGGCTTGGAGAGGGCTGGCTTCAGCCAAGCTCGATTATCAACTGTAAAGTTTCTCTTCAAAACATTCTATCGCGAAGGGCTAAATCGCCAACAGGCCGTGCAACTAGCGCAAGATAGTGATTATGCGAATACTGCTGAAGCAAAATCATTCTTGGCCTTCGTGGAAAGTTCGCAACGCGGTTTGGCTGGAGGTTCGAAGTAGTTTCGATTTTAAGAGCTGACTCTTTTCTCTTATATAATCCTTTCGTATTAATTGATAGGTTCTGCTGCTAATCGGCTTGATGATCTTTCCTTGATTCGGTTTGATCACAGCGTGAAGTGGTTGTGTGGACTGGGTTTTCGCCCGTTTCGCGGCGAAGTTCCTTTGGGCCTAGGCGTAAGGTGTGATCTAAGCGCTGGTTGGCTTAAATTGAATGGTGGAGATAGGATTTGGCAGGAATTCAAAGCTGACGCCTCGTACCTATCCGGTATTGCCATTCCGATTACGAATTATCGTAGCTCTCCAATCGGAATATTGTTGTTCAGATTGTATACTAAAAAGTCGGGCTCTACTCTTTGGGGCAAACGAGCCAAATGGGAATTTCTGTCTACGCGGGATATACAGATAGGCAGCCTTTTTGATGAGGAAAGATACGAAGTCCATTTCGATGCGATAGAAGATTCGCAAGATCGATTGTATGCCGTTGAAATGGTTTTTAAAAATGGGGATAGCACTGCTCCTTGCGGAGTGCTGCTGGAGCAAAATGATAAAGGAGGCTGTTTTAGGCCGATAGAGCTTAATGAAGAGGAAGCTCCTTCTATTAAATTGTCATTGAATCTCCAATACTCGCCTCCTGTTTCAGAAAAAATAGCCCCTCCAGGTCTGATGATTAGTCCTGTCTCATCCTGCGATTTGAATTGCGTTTATTGCATATCCCGAGAAACGCGGAAACAGATAGCGCGGATATCGCCAGACATGATGGGGAAGCTTGAAGAGCTCGCTTCTGAAGGGGTGTTGACAAACGCAATGAACGATTTCAGTGGCGATATCTTCTTTTCCGAAGAGCGAGTTGGAGGGTACTTGGACTTTATGATTGGCTTGGATATTCCATTCGCGATTCACACGCATGGGAATCGATTGCCTAATGACTGTATAGAAAAGCTTATCGATTCGAAGCTCCATTTAATCGGCTTCTCTATGGATGCCTGCAATCCTGATACATACAGCCGAATTCGACGAGGGGCTAAACCGCTGCCTGTATTAAAGAGCAATATAAAGCGATTTATGCGGCGAAGGGAGGAACTGGGTCGGGATTCTCTTCGCGTACTGATTTCGATGGTGCTTATGAAAAGCAATATCGAAGAAATGTTTGGCATAATCGAGTTTGCTAAAGAAGTCGGGATTAAGGAAATCAGTGGCAATCACCTTCAGTGCTTTACTGAGGATGTTAAAGACGAGTCATTGTATTTCCATCAAGACTACTTCAACGAGATGTGGTATAAGATTATGGCCAAGGCAGAGCAAGAAGGCGTGAGCGTTGGGATGCCGATAAGGTTCGAAAAAAAGCCGGAGAGGCTAGGGCACCGGCATTGCGGTCTCCCATGGAGTTCCGGCATTCTTCTGGCGAATGGAGATTTGATGGCTTGTTGTGTTCCCACGACAGTGATGGGAAATATAAAACGAAAGTCTATTGAGGAAATTTGGAACGGTCCCGAATATCAAGAGCTTCGTAGGCGCGTCAATTCCGATGATCCCCCGGAGGTTTGCAAACACTGTCCCGTTTATCGAATCGAAAGCAATCCCTATAGTTATCTCTTTTATAAGATTCGTCCTAAGTTAAAACCGCTTTGGCAGGATATGAGAGATTCCATTGCTTTGCGAGAATCTTCCAAGGTTTCCCATTCCGATTCGACTAAAGGTTAGGCGTATTCGAGGAACCATGATCGATTTTCCAGATCAACGCCCTCGAGTCGCCTTTGACGCGGTGTAGCCCAATCTCCACTTCCAGTCGCCCTATCCAATTTGGACAAGGTCTCTCGTAAGGAAGATCAAGTGAGATTTTCAATTCATTCCAAGTCGACCCTTTCGAATGATTTGACAGCTTTTGTTGTATTCTATTTCTGAATTCGACGTAAGTCATTTGCCAGCCTTATCGGGATGGCAGTCTTTTTGACAATGGATCGTTACGGCATTGCCCTCGGTATCCAGAACAGTCCCTATGCGGCAAACAGGGGTATCGATCAACTCGCTCGTGATTTTCACGCCTGCTTTTTCAAGATGTTTCATTGCCTCATCGAAATCCTCTACTTCCAAGGCTATGGCAGGTCCACTGGCCTGCGGTTTCCAGTTGGGGTCCACGTCGGTGATGGCGAGTGTTCCTGTCGGCAGGTCGTATTCCACCCAGGATTTTTCTTCAGGCAGGTCGAAAACTTTCGGCGTTAAGCCGAGCGTCTCTTCGTAAAATACTCTGGCTCGTTTCATCTCAATGACGGGGTATCCGGTGAAGGCTACATCAACTACTTTCATATGAACCTAACCATAGCGAAAGGGGTCGGACATTCATGGACGGTTGTAGGAGCTTTATCTTGTAATTCACTCCTTAATCTCGCTCTACGATTCAACTGATGAGCTTCTTAGTTTTCGTTTCAGATTGGCTAGATGAGTCTGTACTGCTTCCAGTTCTCGCTCGATATGATTGATATCGTCTTCGGTTGTTAGATGCCCGAATTCCTTGATGTGACGCTTTTCCTCTTCCTGTTCTGCTTCCAATTGAGCTTCTGTCATCCCATTCATGATAACGCCGATAAAAAGATTGAGCATGACCATCGTTCCAAACAGGACAAAGGAAACGAAGAAGAAAACGGAGGTCATGGGTTGGGCTTTATTCTCAATAATAAGATGATGATTTCCATCGTAGCCGTATCCTTCCGATCCATACATTTGGATGTACATGAGGTCAGTCCAGTCCTCAAGAGTGACAATGCGAAAGAGAGATAGAAGCGAGTCTTGCAGAGTTCCGAAATGAATGGGATCGTTTCTGCCAAACAGCATGGTTCCTGTTACTCCGTAGATGTAGAAAAGGATGACTAAAAGGAGTCCTACATAGACCATGGAAGGCATGCTTCTCAAGAGGGCTCCGACTAGCAGCTGGAGTTTCGGCAAAGCGGTTATTAGTCGCAGCACACGAAGAATGCGAGCCAGCCGAAGGACGGCGATGTATTGGGCGTTAAAAGGCAGGAAGCAAACAGCGACTATGGTAAAATCGAATACATTCCATCTGTCCTTGAAGTAATTCCAAGGTTTTCTCCCTTCGGCCAATATCTTTATCAGGATTTCAACAACGAAGATCCACAATATGGTCTTATCCGCGAAATGCAGCCAGGATCCGATTTTGTCGGTAATTGATGGATACGTTTCAAGACCAATGACGATTGCCGCAATGATGATGACGCTGATGATCGCGTTTTGAAACCATCTTGCGTCGCGAATTCCGATAAACCATTTTGTCATTTTGGTGAATAAAAGCCGACTCTCTAAAATTTCTTCGTCGGCACTGCCTCCTCTTGCTGAGGCGATCAAGTCACCAGTCACGCGATAGATGTCAATGCAAAGCCAAGCCTGCCGCTTTGGACTTTACTGCTCTACCCGGAGATAGCGCTGATGGTAAAGAATTTGGCGACTACAGCCAGCGTTACGACTAGCATGGCAATGAGCCAGTTTCGACCTGGATGGTAGGCTAATTTTCTTGCGTGATGGTCATGCAGATAGCGTGCAGCCTGCGAGAAGTTGCTGACGCCATTATATTCCAATGCCTCTTCTTCTTCCTTGGGAGATGTTTCAAGAGCATTGAGGAATTCAAGATTGGTCGCTTCTAGCTGTAACGCATAAAGAGTCAGTTCGTACTTGTGCTTAGTCATTCTGTATTGAGATCTGTGGTACGCTATGTTTTTGCTTATCAGCCAAAAATATATAGCCGCGATGAGATAGGCGAGAGTCGTGAATAGAATGAAATGCGAAGAGCCGATCTTGTTTCCTTCCAAGGCTTCCGCTACAACAAGATCCGCGTTGAGAAGGCCTATGACAACGATGATGCCTCCAAAGAGAAACTTGTTTCTCAATTCGTTAGCGTCTTGACGCGTTTCGTCCATCTTGGAGTTCATCGTGTCGAGATGCTTCAGAGCCGATTCTTTGTCAAGGGGACCTTCCATAAGATCAACTTGATCCTAGAAAGCTTAGACCCATTGAATCGAGTCAAAAAGATGTTCCAGCAAGCTCTCTAACTAGAAGCTAGCGAAAGCGCGATTTTGAACTGGGCGAGCCGCTGTTATTGTATCCACGCTGGAATTCATCTTGAAATAGATGATCATTTCTTCAAGCCAGGTGGATAGAGATCTGACGTCGTACTTAATCTCAGGAATGATGTTCATCACCCCGGTTTCTCCTCCGAATGTCGTGATCCATCGAGCTTGTCTATCAAGCAAGATCGTTTCGAAGTAGGCATTCGACTCCAGCAGTTTTGGAATCAATGTTTTGTCGTTAAAAGTGTAGGCAGGCGTTTCTTCCGCTCGTATTAACAGGATGGGCGAAGTAATATCTCTTAAGATAGAGCGATATTTTTCTTCGCGAGTCGGGTCGGTTCTGCGCCAGATCTCCGCTTCGGACATGCGGTGACTTCTTTCCACGATATCCGAATAAGCCTTTCTTGAGAAAAGCATGTATTGTGGTTCCTCCAAAACGAAGCCGGTAAACGGGTATCGAGCAGCTAAATACAATGATAGATTGGCATACTCCTTAGTCGAAAGAAGAAACAAGCTTTCCTGGTCCACTGAATTCAGTTCTCTTACGAGATCGAATGTATCCAGCCAATCCACGATCTTCGCTTTTCGAAGTGTTGCCAGGTCGTCGGTTACGAGGTACGCCACCAGGAAACCATGGGCAAGTAGATTGCTTCCGAATGGAGAATTCCACAAGTAGCTCGATTTCTTCTCCAAATTCTCTTTCCGCTTGGATTGGCCCCACAGGTTTCTGCGAGGAGCGCTGGACAAAGCGGCCGCTTCCACGTCAATGACGAAAACTGCGGGAGCTACTTTGGCTTTCTTAAGTCTTCCATAAATGAGGGTCGCTTTTTGTCCCGACTCGAAACGGATGTTTTTGTGTCTTACGGCGATATCGTTTCGATTTAGGCGTCGGCGAATGGGGTAAGGTTGGTTTAGCAGCTCCTCGATTTCCGCTCTTCGCTGGATTTCCCAGTCGATTTCCGAGGCTATTTCGTCTATCCCCCTGCTCACTGCATCTGATCCGTCCACCTGCTCAGCCCCAAGCTGATTCGATCCCAGAATTACAGCTACCAGGAAAAGAGGGTAAAATTTTATAGCCGACTTGTTCATCACACTTCGAGACGCTTAAAACAACGTCTCCTTCGGGAAATCGTTACAAAATACTATCGTCATTTCACGTGGAAAATCAAGAGTTCGCTGGCTTGATTCATTGGTCTCGTTGTTCAAAGCATATTCAGTGCCGACAGCCGCTAATAATGTTTCAAGGCATTCGTTTATTTTGGCTTTTAAAATTTCGAGCGTAGGTAGGATATTCATGCTAAAAGCTAGCTTAAATTAGGTTAACTCCGAGCCTCAGTTTGAGTTTGCTGGGTTTGTTGAAAACAACGCTCCAACCCCGCGAATTGATGCAGATTCTCTAGACTGCTGATCTAGTGGATCAGAAAATCTGCATTCGAACTAAGCTCAAGTTTGAAGCCTTATTCCACGTATACGCTTCGAACAGAGCAGATACGTCAGCTTTTGCGTCTATCCTGTAGCGTTTTTTCGGTCCCTTGATTATTTGCCCAGGGTAGCCAGGCTTATGCCTTCATCAGTTGGCTTGACGAGCTGAATGGTGCCATCGTCATTGAAATGCAAATACTCGGCTCGGATACGGCGCAGGTGGCCTTCATGGCCGGGTTTGCCTTTGACCCATTCATGATGGAAGATGATCCATTGGCCTTTGTAGTTGACGATAGAGTGATGGTTATTGCCTCCATACGGTTTCATGATCTCGCCGCGTAGGCGGAATGGGCCGATGGGCGATTTTCCCGTGTAGTAGAGCAGATTGTTCCACGCGCGAGCGATCGTGAAATAATAGATGCCTTTTCGCTTGAATACATAGGCGGCTTCAAACTTTTCAGGCCGGTATTCCAAGCCTAGATTGATCGGCCCTCGTTTGACGCTAATCATGTCCTCTCCTAGCTTGTACGCTTTATCTTGAACGTACAGCCAAGAAGATCCGTCGTCGTCCGTAAACAGCCCTGGATCGTGTCCACGTAAAAGCGGTTTTCCCAGAGCCTCCTCGTAGGGTCCTTCTGGGTTATCGGCGATAGCTACCCCGACTCCTTTGTCGGGCCCGTTATTGCGAAAGTAGTAGTAGAAGTAGAATTTTCCGTTTTTCTCGGTAATGTCGGGAGCCCAAGCTTTGCTGGTTGCCCACCCGGAGTTTTCGAAATGAAAGATAACCCCATGGTCCTTCCAGTTTACAAGGTCTTCTGTCGAATAGGCGTTCCAGCCAGTCTGCTCATCCCATGACAATTTGTCCGTGGTAGGGAACATGAAGAGACGCCCGTCGGAGGTAACCAATGCTGAAGGGTCAGCCCCGTAGAAGCTGCGGCCGTCCACTTTTAATGGATTCTCGGCTTGCGCATTGCTGACTAGTAGGGCTAGCGAGCCAACGAGTATTGAAAGAAATGAGCGATGATTGATTTTCATGGAGTCCGCTGGATAGAGGGGAACACTGGATGGGCTTGATTAAAAATCGTCAATCAAGCTTCGCAATCGATTTTGCTAATTCTATTGAAATCTTTTCCCTTGGGGCGATCTTGATATTTCGTTTTCTCTTACGTCACCTTCGTTCTAGAAACTCAAATTCTTTCCCTAAATTATGCTATCGCGCTCTTCCATTAATCGGATTTTGAAAATCCTTAAAATCGTAATCTTTGTTTCAATACCTCTACATCTATTTGTCATGAGCCAAGCCCTTGCTAGCCCAGCTAAACCAAATATTATTTTCATCTTTGCCGACGACCTAGGCTATGGTGATCTCGGATCCTATGGCCAAAAGCTGATCAAGACGCCCAGGCTCGACCAGCTTGCTAGCGAGGGAATGAAGTTCACTCAAATGTATGCTGGGAGCTCGGTTTGCGCCCCGACCCGTTGCGCGTTGCTTACAGGGAAGCATATGGGCCATGCTTCCGTGCGGCATAATCAAAGAGCTGGCGACACCTTGGCGGTGGGGGAGTCGACTTTCGGATCCGTGCTTAAGCAGGTAGGTTATTCCACTGCTTGTATTGGCAAATGGGGAGTGGGCTTCGATCCCGAACCTGATGCTCCCAATACAAGAGGATTTGATTACTTTTTTGGATACATTGACATGTGGCATGCCCATAATTCGTATCCAGAATTTCTTATACGAAATGGAGAGAGGGTCGAGCTGCGTAACGAAGTGAAGCGCCTCGAGACGCATCATAAAGCTCCTCTAGTTGGCTACGCGACAAAGAAAGTCGATTTTTCCCAAGACATGACGACTGAGGAGTCGATTCGTTGGATCAAAGAGCAGGACGAGCCTTTTCTGCTCTACCTGCCTTACACCGTTCCTCATGAAAATGGCGAGGCCGAATCCCGCGATGATTGGATCGAAGTGCCGGATCTAGGCGAATACGCTGACAAGCCATGGTCGAAAAACGAAATCGGGAAGGCTGCTCTTATCTCACGAATGGATCAGCAAATCGGTGAGATTTTGGATACGCTGTTTAAGCGAGGTATTGACAAAAATACGGTGGTTATGTTCACCAGCGACAATGGAGCTGGAACGCGTTGGGAGGAACGATTTCAAAGCAATGGTGTTCTCCGAGGCGGCAAACGGCAGTTTTACGAAGGCGGAATCCGTATGCCTTTCATTGTTCGTTGGCCTGGAAAGGTAGAGGCGGGTTCGACAAGCGACCACATCTGCGCGTTTTGGGATGTTATGCCAACCTTGGCCGAAATAGCAGGAGCTGAGGCTCCAAGCGATATCGACGGCATTTCCTTCTTACCCACGCTGCTAGGCGAGGGAGAGCAGAAAAAGCATGATTTTCTGTACTGGGAAATGACGGATCCAGGAAGATTTCAACAAAGCGTGCGATGGGGCGACTGGAAAGCTCTTAAAGAGCAGCGTTTCGACAGGGAGACCAATGAGCCAATCAACGAGACTTTCGAACTCTACGATCTGAATGACGATATTAGTGAAACTACAAATATTGCCGATGCCAATCCGGATATCGTGGAGAGTATCGAAAAAATGATGACGCAATCCCATGTGCCGCAGAAACTTTAAGGGAGTTCTTCGATCAGCAGCGTCTAATGCTGCAGATTTTTAAGCCACTCTAGGATGTCTTGAGTCGTTTTCTCTAAATTGTAGGCAGGCTTCCATTGCCAATCTTCGCGTGCGGTTGTGTCGACAATGGTGTTGGGCCATGCTTTAAGCAGTTCATCAACGGGTAGCTTAGGGTTGAAAGCGTATTCAAAATCTGGAACTATTTTGCTGATGGTTTCGGTAAAGTCTTTTGCTTTTGGATAGAAACTATGGAGATTGTACGCTGGCTTTTTGATGGCTTCTCTTGGAGCGAAAGCGATTTGAACTAAGGCATCCACAACATCTTTTACGTAGATTGTGGACATGCCAGTATCCGCTGAGACTGGAAAGGAAAAGGCTTGGCCCTTGGCTGCAGCCACGTATGCATGAGACGCGTAAGCTGTTACCGCATTCTTCGGAGCAAAAGGGGAGATTACCATTGGCAAACGGATACAGCGAAAATCAAGCCCGTGAACCTTCCTGTAGTAAAACCCTAGTCGCTCGCAGGCTACTTTTGTGACGCCATAAATGTTCTCAGGCCATTGTGGAAAATCCTGAACAAGGGAACTCGGCAAATCGTTGCCGTAGGATGCAGCTGTGCCTGGAAAAACGATACGATCGACTTTATGTTCCAGCGCGCTTTCAAATAGATTGAAGCTAGCGGTCGCATTGATTTCCCAAGCTGTTCTTCGATCCATCTCCGAGCTTCCAGAGAGTAAGGATGCCATATGGAAAATGATCTGAGGCTTTCTTTCGCTGATTATAGTATTCAGAAATTCATTGTCTCTCACGTCTCTTTCGAAGTAATCGACAGCTGCGATTCGCTCATGTCGCTCAGGATTTCGCAAATCGAGAGAAAGGACTTGGTGGCTTTCCGCGCAAAGTTTTTCAGCAAGGAGTCTCGCTAGATTCCCACTGCCGCCTGTGATGAGGATTGTATTTGATCCCATTGACGCTACATTCTCTTCATCCGGGGAGTTTGGCAAGAAAGCTAATAGGAAATTGGAAAGCGGCTAATTTGCAGCTGCTGCCTGGGTACGGCTTTCCTTGAACATTAGATCGGTCATGGAAACACCTCCAATGAGACGTTCGCTATCGTCGACAATCCAGCAAAGAAAGCAGCCTTCTCTTACCATGTTATCGAGCGCTTGAATGATTGGCGTGTCGGGCTTAATGATAGGTTGTCTGTCAGGTTCAATTCGTTCTAGCAGGTCGTCCATCGTGTGGCTTCTTGATTTGATCCATTCAAGCAAAGTTTCTCTTTGTAACGATCCTTTAAATACACTGTTGTCGTCTACTAAAGGATAGAATGTATGCCTTTGGCTCTGGACAATCTTTAGAGCCTCGCGAATGGAGTATGAGGTCTTAAACAGAGCTAAATCTGTATTCATTATTTCCGACACGTTTTTCTCGAGCAATTCAGGCTTAACGTAACGTTTGATGGCCGCTAATTCGTCTTCAGGTTTAAGCTCCTGGGTGGTTCGCTGAAAAATGCGTCGCAAAATGGCGCTTTCCTGAATCAGCGGTAGCGCCACTTCCTTTCTTACGGCTACCACTTCCGAGGCTTCTGCTGCTTCCGCATCGTAAAGACGACGCTCTCCGTGAAGGATCGCGCGCTCGCCAAAATAGCTTCCGGGTGTCATCGTTCGTACCAGATGATTATTATCAAGAATTCGGATACTTCCAGATCGCACAACGTAGAGAGCATCCGCAGGTTCGTTTTTATTGAATAATCGTTCTCCTGTATCCAAATAAAAACTTTGTAGAAGGCGAGTGTACTGCGGGTTTAGCAAATTAATGTCTCGTGGAAAGAATAGATCGAGTGTCCAGTCCAGGACTACGCGTAGCTTACGCTCGATTCCTGGGAGTTTCATAAGGTAGATCGAACGCCAAAGCCACCAAGCGAAGAAGCCTTTGAATTTCATGTTACCCACTTTTGCGACGGCTTTTCGATGACCTATGGCAGCTAATTCTCCGAGGCCCTTGAATGTGAAGGGCAGCAAAGGCTTTCCAGCGATGGCTCTGGCAATGTTTTTTCCGCAAACCGCTCCTTGACGTGAAGCGAATTGAGCAGTGGGAGGGCATATGCCGTTGCCCATGGGTACAGCAGCGCAATCGCCGACGGCCCACAACCAGTCGCAGCTTGTGGCGTTGAAACTATTTGTGACTTTTATACGACCTTTCTCCGTTTCCAGTCCGTATTCGGATTCTAAGGATTTAATGATCTTATGGGGAGCATTGCCAACTGTGCAGATAACGGTTGGGCTTTCGATAGTACTGTCGTCGTTTAAATAGACCCTGGAGGCGGTAACTGTGTTCACTCGACAACCCAACCTAAAATCGACTCCTTGATCTCGCAGCGCATTTTCCGCGTAACGGCCTAACTTTTCATCTAGAGTCGGCAAAATGTGCTTTCCGCTGTGAATCAAAGTTACGCGAAAATCGCTTCGATCGATTTCAGGATAGTAACGGGCTATACCACGTGTCATGTCCGCAATCTGTCCGGCGGTTTCGACTCCTGAATAGCCACCTCCCACGACCACGAAATGAAGTAGTCTTTTTCGTTCTTCCGCGTTCTGCTCCAGGTTTGCTTGTTCGATTCGATTGATTATGCTCGCTCGCAATACCATAGCGTCACCGACATTTTGCATGAGCAAGGCGTGCTGCGGCATACCGGGCACTCGGCTCAAATCTATCTGAGCTCCCAAGGCGAGAACCAAGTGTTTGAAGCTGATCGTTGTTGGGTGGGAGTCTTCGCTTGCTGAAATAATGACTTCTTTATCGGTCAGATTTATGCTTTTCACTTCGGCTTTAAGAACCCGGGAATTAGGGCAAAGCGCTCTGATGGGATTGACTACATGACGAGGAGCAAGCGAGGCTCCTGCTACCTCGGCCAGCATGGGCTGAAAAACCATGTAATTCTGATTGGATACAATGCCTACTCTGAGGTCTTTCTTTCTAGCGAATCTTGCGAGGCTTTTCCCGCAATAGATTCCGCCGAATCCTCCGCCTAAAATAGCGATGTCGAGTTCAATTTGCGGATTAGGCATAGTTCGATAGTTTAAGGATGATTATTGATTATACGACGAGCTAAGCTAATGGTATTACCGTTGTTGAAATATTTGCAAAGAGGCTTGGCGGCAAGCTCTATCTTTGAAGCCAATCTAGCAGCGTAGTTTAGAATTCCCTACAATGAGCCTCCCTTGAGCGACAAAAAGTCTACGACGATCGAAATCGCTCGATCATTCAGAGCGTATCTTGTTAACTCAAGAATATGAATTCCTTAGACTACGGCGAACGCAGCGTCCTCATTCATCAGCAATTGCGGGGCAAAATCGGTGTAATGAACAAGATGCCTGTTGGCAATCGAGACGATCTGTCCATTGCCTACACTCCAGGTGTAGCAAAGCCCTGCGAAGTCATTGCCCAGGACGTTTCCCAAGCTCGAAAGCTTACTCTGAAAAGCAATTCGGTGGCTGTTGTTTCCGATGGTTCGGCTGTTCTTGGTTTAGGCAATATCGGTTCGCATGCATCTATTCCCGTTATGGAAGGCAAGGCTCTCCTCTTCAAGGAGTTCGCCAATATTGACGCGTGGCCTATTTGTATCGATACACAGGATACTGAATCGATTATTAATACCGTTCGCTTGATCGCTCCGGTGTTTGGAGGCGTTAATCTTGAAGACATATCAGCTCCTCGCTGTTTCGAGGTTGAAAACCGGTTGCAGGGCTTAGGCATTCCCGTATTTCATGATGACCAACATGGAACGGCTATCGTCATGCTCGCCGCCTTGATCAATTCTTGTCGGGCTCTGGGCAAGGATATTAGAGACCTGACCATCGTCGTAAACGGAGCAGGGGCCGCGGGTACTGCCATCGCTCGACTGCTTCGTTGTGTAGGACAAGAGGACGATCGATGTGAACCGGTAAAAGAGGTAATCGTCTGCGATTCGCGCGGGGCCATACACGGGGATCGTGAAAATCTATCCCCCGAGAAAAAAGCATTGCTGGCTTATGCGAATCGCCAGAACCGTCAAGGTTCGCTGAGGGAAGTTTTGAAAGAAGCCGACGTTTTTATTGGAGTTAGCGTCGGGGGTATTCTTGACTCTGACGATATTAAATTGATGGCCGAAGAGCCTGTGATTCTGGCGATGGCAAATCCTATTCCTGAAATCATGCCGGATGAGGCGAGAAGAGGGGGAGCTGCCATCATTGGAACGGGTCGAAGCGATTTTCCCAATCAGGTAAACAATGTATTGGTTTTTCCGGGAATCTTCCGTGGCGCTCTCGATGCGAACGCTTCTCAAATCACAGAAGCGATGAAGATAGCGGCTGCTTTTGCTCTAGCCGATTGCGTTGAAAACCCTGTACCAGAAAAGATTCTCCCGGATCCACTCGATAAGTCCGTTGCTCCCAAAGTGGCTAACGCCGTAAGGGAAGCCAGCTTGAAAGCTCAATAACCCAACTGAGTTTTGATCTGAGCGTATCCAAGATTGTCAGGATCCGTGGAATCGGCGGGAATGAATTTCAAATTCGTTAGGCGAGGGTGACGAACACTCGGTGTTCCTGGCGGCATTTGGTTGTTGCGAAATAAATCGCTAAATCCCCAATTACGAGCCGGAGCTCTAAACCACTTTCCGAATGAATTGCTTCCGCTCAAGTTATAGGGCTTCGTCTGTACTTCACTTTCGAAGAGCGAGACAAGAGAGCCGCGGATGGTGGCAATGGCCTTTGTTCCAGATGAGTTCTTACGCCATCTTTCAAGGAATCGTGGCAAGTTCTGTACACCGCCGCCCCAGTTTTTGCTGCTGCCTGATGTAGTTGGGTCTGCCGGAGAATAGCCGCTTATCAAACCAAAAGCCCACTCGGTATCCTGAGCTGGTCGATTACCTGGATAGCTGTTGATTAGGTTTTCATCGCTCTTTGCTCTATTGGTTTTCCAGTTGCCTGAAAGCAGAGTGACGGAGTCGGCGACGATGCCAGCTGGGACTTCGAGTGTGTCTGTTGCGTTAGCCGAGTCGGAGGCTGTTGCGTCGTTGTCTGAATTGTAGTGACCAACTATATACATGGCTGCGTTGGTTGCCACTGTGAGCCCTTGCTGCGAATTGAATGTTGTTTGGGGGAGTGTGCCTCCGTCGATCAAAGCGAGCGCTATGCCTGGCGTAGTTGCTTGATTGTTGTCGGCAGAAGAAGGTTCCACATCGGCCAGTACAATATTATCGCTTGCTCCTCCAGAGTCTGCATGGGTGGGGAATTCGACGTAAACGATTCCATTCCAGTCGTAGCTCGGATCATAGTCAGGCAATCCTGTTCCCGAAACGTCCCAGCTATGGCCGTCATCGATCAGATTTTTCAGCTTGCCAATATCCAAGCTTAGAATGTCGAGCTTTTGACGCTGTCTACGATCATACCAACCTCCTTCAACTTCATCGCTTCCACTGTACCCATATTCATAAGGTTCGGGTTCGCCGTCGTTTTCAATGGCATCCATATCTGAGTTAGCGTCTCCAATTAAACCGGTTGGCAGGTCGACTTGGACTGGCGTCGGGTCTGAGAATGCGTCTAAACTTGGGAGAAGGCTGTGGGCGCTCGGACGATTGTATTTATAAGCGTCAACACGATAGCCGGATGGATTGCCCGTGTCCTCGACCACTTTAAGTAGTAGGCCAGCTTTCATTGAGAATTTCTCATAGCGCGTGGTATTGTCTTTGCGATCAGTATGACCTACCGGCAGCAATGGTTCGATTAAAGCGTAGGCATGATTTTCGAGTTCGTCGCTTCCGGTTGTTGGGTCGTCCGGCTCGTAATCGTCTATGGCTATTGGATTTAGCGTTGGTACCCCATGGGCCGCGTCCTTGAGCATTCCTCCCCAAAGTTGAGATGCCTTTTCCTCCCAAGTAGACTGTCTCGAATCCCAGTAGTTGCCAACGTTAGAAGTGTCTCCAGTCCCCTTATACACATCCTGCAAGGTGCCCGCGTCATCCATGAACTTTACCTTGTCTGCGTCGTATCCGCCAGAGTGAAATTCCCAGTCCGTCATCTTGTGTCCCGTGTAGAAATTCCCTCCCACAGTCACTTTGTCGTGAAAATAGAGTTTGCCCGACGAGGTCGCTCCCAAATGGCGATTGCTATGAACAGGTCCGTAGACATGCATATCTGGTCCCGGAGCCACCATTAGATCCATGTTGTAGAAAATGGCGTGCGTGAAAAGAGGAGCGTCTCGTAATTCAAATTCCTGATACGCGTGGGCTGTAACGGAGCCACCGCCAGCTCCGGCTGCCGATACTTGAGCTTTGGAAAGAACGACAGCGGACCGAGAAAAAGCGTATTTTCCTGCGAGAGGGTCGTTACGTCCATCATTTGGAATAAATTCGAATGCTCCCGCGCTGAGCGGGCCAACTAACACTTCGGAATTGGCTAGATCAACCGTCGTTCCTGCAAACAAGGCTGTTGCGCTTGCTGGTATATCGATGCCTGCGTTCTTAAGAGCATTACCGCTTAATGACGGATTGTCTTTAAAACGCTTAATAATATCTGCAGCTGCGTACTCTTGGAATGTTTCTGCAGCATTTCTAGCTTCGTGAAGATAGATATTGCGCGTATTGATACGTAGTTCAGTTGTCGCTGAATTTAATAGTGAACCTACAGCCAATCCGACCGACACGGTAAGAAACAATACGAAAACCAGGACGAATCCTTTTCTGTCCTCATTTGACTGCATTAGTTTATCTTTCATGACGACGAATAGTAAAAGTTAATTAGTTCCGCCTCTTGGCTTTATGGTTAAATTATAGGTATCCGTAACCTGCTTAACGTCGTTGCCGTGGACTATCTTTCCGTTCACCATTATGCTGGTGTCATTGAAATTATAAAACAGACTGCCATTAGCCAAACCTTCCGCTAGCTCTACAATCGTTTCGTGGTTTGGAATATCCGATACATTAGGTACGGAAGCTTCCGGGTCTGCCAGCGGATCAGAGATGTCTGCGGACTCTACCGTGAACATTTTTACAGGAGCTTCTGTTCCTGTATTCTCTCTATAAATACCTACGATTTTATTTATCGGATAGCCACTTGTGCCCATTGAGCTTGAGTCCTCGTAAACCAAAATCAACAGATCTCCGGTTTGACCGTCGCCTAGCCGACCCGCTCCGTAAACGTCCTCGCCGTCAATCGTTTGGTAGTTTTTGACGCTTGAGGTATATGCTGAGTACATATAAAAATAATCAGCAGAGCGTCCAAGATCAACCAACGTATTTGTTAGCTCTCTAACGTCTGAGTTTATTTGAAGTTTTTCTTCGGATAAAAACGAGGCTCTTACAGATTCGAACCAAAACCAACCAGCAAACCCCAAGGCGGTGCCTGCAATGGCTGTTGAGAACATAACCTCAAGCAGAGAGAACCCAGCCTTCTTTCTTGATTTCCGATTAAATTTCATGTTCGGCGATAACGGTTACTAGTCTCTCTTCGGGTGACCATTGCACTCCTCCGGCTTGCATGAGTTCGAATCTGTAGAGGAGAGTGACTTCAAATGCGTCCCAGGGGGCATCTCCCGCAGATGGGTTGTCCGTGAGGCTTCTTAATTCGAGCCGAAACTGCATTGGCATTGTGATTTGGACTTCTCCTCCTGCTCCATCGTCTTGGATATCGATGATAACGGTCTTAGCATCGTGTTCTGCGTCGAGTGTAGAAGTGGTTGCGAAATAGGTCACAGGATCGTCTACGATAGCGTTTACCCCGGCGGAGGAGCTAACCGTAGGCAAGGTGCCACCCCCATCATTAAAGACCGTTTCGAAGGTAGAAAAGGGCATTGAGCGCATCTGCTCCAGGTAGCCTTGCGCTGCATTGAACGCTGCGTTTTGCCTTACGGCCTTATAGGCTGCCCTTTGCGACATCGCTACAGATGTCATGATTCCAATACTTGCCGCCGTGAATACTACAAAAGCGATCATCACCTCTGCCAGTGTCAAACCGCTTTTGCTTTTCATTCCGTTTTCCCTGTTAAAACAGGAGGGCTGACGAAAACGAACGAAACCACTGGAAGATTTTGAGTTACAGCAATGCATTAGGAGAACCAAATATGAATATCCTAGATTCTCTTATCAGCATTTTGAGAGAAGTATTTAAACAGTTGTTACGGCAATTTTGCGTTTTACAATTCTGTGTCGTAGAAGCGCTTACGTCATTGAGTAGTTTGCGTAAAAGCCAGAAGGCCTTTCTGGTTTTCCTAACTACGGCTAATTACTAAGCAGCATGCTTAGTTCCCATCATTCTAGATCAACCTAAATGATGTGATTTGCGTGTGTTCTGCGGATAAATGATTCTTTCGAAAAGGAATTGAACCTTAACGCTGCGCTAATTCAGAATCCTTTTCGATCAGGTTCATTTGAGAAACCAGCTGATTGTGGCGTCTCCATAGACGATCAATATCATTTTTTGGGCCTGAATAAGTGAATACAAACAAGTCTTTTTCTAGAAAGAAAAACATCTCGCGCGTTTTTAACGGCTCGCCTTCCTTTGTTGGGAGCTCGTAGGCGATCTGTCGGACTCGCTTGCCGAATAAGTTTGGTCCGACGCGATCTTTGGGTCGATCACTTTGATATACGATCTCGGCAGTTGGCTGTGTCGTCTTGAGGGATTCTAGATAGCGATCCCACGTCTCATCTTCAAGATCTGGCAAGAACTCTTTTTTGCCGAATAAGGATATGCCGAAATGAACGGCTCGATTACTTTGAGATCTAAGTAGAATTGAATGACGTGATGAGTTTTTAACTACTTTCAAATCGCCATTGTAGACCATGAGTAAATCGAATTGAGGGCATCTGAAAGCTAGTCGATCTTCGCTCGCTCCATCCTCGTTGATCACTACAAGCTTGGCTTCAATTTTGGGTCGAGGAGACAGAGGCCAGTCAATCGGAGGAAGTTCCACCTCTTCTTGAGACTGAGCAACGCCTCCTGTAGAATAGAAGCAAGCAATAGTGGCAGTAAGAAAAAGGTGGGCGTAAGTTTTAATCTTCATATTTCTAATTTTCTCACCAAGGCTTTTGAGCAAGGTAATCCGCTTCGCTTAGACTCCTGTGATTAATACGCTTGTAGGTTCTAATACGCGGTTCACCAGGAACGTCATAAGTGTCGAAAAGAGTATTGTATCCCCAGGCTCTGCTTGGTGGATCGTAGTAGGATGTGTTCCATTCGGAACGATCGATTTCGCACTCGTACAGACATACCATTGAGCCTCTTAGATAAAAAGTGTCGTCTGACCAGCTCTCGAGGAATCGAGGAAAATTGTGCGCTCCGCCGCTGCGTGTATCATCTCCCTGTACATTCGGTGGACGAATTCCTGAAACGATAGCGGCAGAAACCTCCGTTGAAGACGCAGCTGGTTCATTACCAACCTCTGAATTGTCATCGTCCCAGCTTTCAGATAAAAATGTGACGGCGTCAGCCATAAGCGCTACGGGAACTTCATTGTTTTCAGGAGTCTGGGAACTGCTGGCGCCCATGCTTCCATCGGCGTTGAAATGGCCTTGCACGTACATCACATTATTAGTTACAAAGGTCATGCCTGGATCATGCCCTCGACTAGGTATCCCTTCTCCGGATACGTCTACTTCTCCATGGCGGAGTCGAACGCCTGAGTAGTCTAGTTTTTCCGCCAAGGTTGAATCAGAATTAGAACTCAGGCTTTCGACATAGACAATCCCATTCCAGTCGGTGGCTGGGTCGAATCCTTGGAGGTGTTTTGATGTATCGGATGTATCCGGGTTTTCAATAAGCTGCTTCAAAGCGCCCATATTGAAATTCATGACATAAATATCCTCGTTACGGCGATCTTCGTAAAATTCTCTTACAGGATCACCGCTTCCATCTTTCTCAAGATAGTATAGACCCGTTTTATCATTGTCGTCGCTTGCCGCCAGGTCGCCAATATTGGTGATTGTACTGTATGTGCCATCAGCAAGCCGTTTTTTTGCGCTCAATTGACCTGTGTAGGTGTCCCAGGTGAAATATAAACCAGCCTTCGTGGAAAGCTTTTGTTCTTCGAGTTCCGCATCGTAATCAGGGTGTGTGTCTGCCAGTGGAGGTTCAATGATGGCTCGACCGGAATTTACTGGGTCGTAATCCGCAGTGCTGGTATCGTCAGGCACATACTCGTCGAACGCGACTGGCTTCTGGTAGCCTACGTCGTGTACTGATGTTCTCATATTGTCGTCCCAGCGTTCGCGAGCCCAGGTCCGAAAATCGGGGCTGATGCTTCCTGTGCCCATCGTTGAATCCTTCCAGACACCATCATGCAGCATGTTCTGCAAGTTCCCGTTTTCATCCTTAAACTGCACTGGCTCGAAGTACTTGGATGCTTGGTGTTCGTATGCATGTAACAGATGCTGAGCGGTTGTGACCTTCCCATGAAAGTTCAATCCCGTATTGGCGTTTACTCGAAGCAATCCGTTTGTGTGAACTTTCCCGTAGATGTCCATTTGAGGTCCTGGATGGATATCGAGATCCAAGTTATAAAAAATGGCATGGCTGAAAATGCCCTCGTTTCGAATCTGGAGAGTTTGTACTGTATGTGCGGATACAGGGGATCCTAAAGCATTGTTTGTGCTTCTATCGATTCTTTGCACTGTTGCTTTGCTGAAGATATCGACTTCCTTGACCCACGCGCTTTCACCCACGAGGTCGTCATCTTGGTACTCTCTGTTATTGGGATCGAAATAAACCCAACTCCAATTGGTTGGAACAACACCACCGACTAGCTCAACGTTTTGAACGACATCATAGCCACTGTCGTTCATCAGAGTAGCGAGCTCGCTACTGCTGGGCAGAATAAGCTCGTCTGCTGACCCTGGCTTCAGAGCATCCTGGCCAATATTGGAGCGACTGGCGAATTTCAATCGAAGTTGAGCGAGTCCGTATTGACTAGCCGACTCTGCTACATTTTGCGCTTTTAGCCAAAGTTCTTGGCGATTATTCAGTTTTCTCTCGTGTACCGAGTGTCCCAATACGGCGGCTAAACCTGCTCCTAGTACTATCAGGATCATGATTACCGTTACAAGTGCAGACCCTTTTGTATTTTTTCCCTGTTTCATGTCTCTATCCTTTTGCTGCGATAGTGAAGTTATAAGTATTCACTGGGTCGATTTCGATACTTCCCTCTCTTCTTATCTCTCCTCGAATCATGACAGCAACTCGATTGAAGTTATAGAAGAGGCGATTATCGCTGAGTCCTCTTGAGATTTCTACGACTTCCGGATGGCTACCCATTGTAGACGTTGCCGGCAGTAGGTTTTCCACGGTCTGGGAACTGTTTAGGTTGTCGTTTGATTCATATATTAGTACAGGACCCTCTTGATTCGCCGCTGGAGCTGATCTGTAGAATCCCACGACTTTGTCTATCAGTGATGGATCGGTCTCGTCTAATGACACGAATACGAGAAAGTCTCCCGTTGAGCCATCGCCCATTTCCGTTCTATCATTGAATGCATTGTAGATAATGAAATAGCTAGCGAAGTTGGCAGCATCGGTCATTTCGTTAGTAAAGGAGCGAATATCTCGATTTATCATCACTCTAGCATTTCCCAGCGCCTGAGATTTCAAACCATGGATAAACATGGATAAAATGGCTCCTATGGCTATGCCGAAGATAGTCAGTGTCGTGACAATCTCTACAAGCGTAAACCCTTTATCCCCTTTTCGAATACGAGTTTTCATGTTTTAAATTAGTTAGTAGGCACTTCTGATCGAATCGCCTTGAGGAGAATTGGCGTTGGTGGCTGGTAGGTTCTATTATTGTCTTGATACGTATATGTATATCTTAGCACGATCAGTTTGCTTTCACCGATTCCGTTGAGCTCGTCAGTAATGTCTTGGGTGAAAACGGCGACACCCATTGTGAGATCGTCACTGGTATCGGCTGGGGTATTTTTGATATCGTAAGTCTTTATTGTATCTGTTCCGTTGGTACGAAGGAAATTATCTGTGATTGGACTAGCAGGGTCGTAGTCCGGCAAACGAGTGGCGGTTATGGGGTCGGCCTCTCCTTGGTTGATCATTGTAGGCAGTGGATCCAGATCGAGCTCTGTAAAGGCCATCGCCTTTAGTTGTTCTAAATAGCCATTTGCTATGGTCGTTGCTGTAGCCTGGCTTATGCTTGCAGCGGCTAGGCGTTGAGATTGCATCAAACCTGTGAGCAGTCCAAAGCTAGCTAGTGTCAAGATGCCCATCGACACCATCAGCTCTACCAACGTTATCCCTTTAGAATTTGAATACAGTTTCATGGCTATTTTGCGCTCGCCGATTCTAAACACGATACAGAAATATTCCCTAACTATTTCGGTTAGGATTCACCCTCGTAAACGCCTATCTACCGCTGAATTGAGCGTTCATTAAATTTTTACGCAAGCCGCTAATAAAGAGTGGGATAAAGCCTTCGAAATATAATCTAAAATACTCAGTTTGGAGTAGGCTTTTGCGCCTATCGCCAATTGAGTATTCCATACTAGGATACAGCTTGGTGAGGAAAAGATCGCCTTTCGAAAAGCGCATCACTCGTGAGGCGCCTCGCGTTTGGCTTTGTTCGATACTGCTACTATCTTTTCAGCCCCAACAAACGATATCATTGAGAAACCTTAGAGTTTCTCGAATTATTGAAACACGGGGGATGTTTCATTCCTCCACTTGGAGGACAACTCTTCTGTAATCGAAGAGGGAAGCGATTTCGCTCTGGTCCACTACCTCCAGGATAATGTGAATCTCCTTCCCTTTTGCATCTTTGGGGATAGTTACTTCAACATTAGAGCCGTTCATTTCAGAGATTTCCAAAACCTTGTTATAAGTGCCTGCTTCCTTGTAGTTGTACCATCGGTATGAAATTTCATCTCCGTCGGGATCGGATGATGCCGAGGCGTCGAATGTTAGTTTGTCTCCTGCCTTTACCGATTTTATGACAATGGCATTCGAAGTATCGTTGTCGATGGCCGCGATAGGATTGTGATTTGCGTTTGCATACTCTTCCAAACACCAGTCCATACGGCAAATGAAGTCATTGTAGAAGGCTCGTCTCCAACGCCATACGGGAGAGAAAATGCTGTTCTCGTAGGTGTCACCATTTTCTGGATTCGTCCAGGTGTCGGGCATTTCTTTGAAAACGTAGAAGGGGGTGACTGTCTCCTCGTCAACTCTTATGTCTCCATGTTTCGACCAGTAGTTCTTTTCTTTCTCGCGACTGAAAAGTCCGCTCCATCCTCCCCAGTGAGGGTGATTTATGTCGTACAGTCCTTTGTTCACTAATCCCAGCCAGGGAATCGTGCCTCCCCCTTCGAGAAACGAAACGCCTCCTTTTCTGAACTGCCTAATCGGCCAAAGAGCGCCTAGTGGACCGTGATTGCCTTTTATGTGCTCAAGAGCCCACTGATGCTGTCCAAGACCCGAATAGGCGTAGGGCTCCCAGGTATAAGGGCCAAGCTCGTTGCGTTTCCCGGAATTATCCTGCATGCCATCTATGCTAGGCCCCCCATAGCAGTAGGTCTGGTAGTTGCTGCGTATCCATTTGATTTCCGGATACCTATTGCAAATCCAGGCTCCCGCATTGTCTTGTGATCCATTTTCGAATACACGTAGCTTAGCAACTGCCGACTTAAATTCTTCTTCGCTGTGTTTGGCTTCGAAGTCTATGAGCGCTTGAGCCAAAGTGTTGGAGCCAGCGTTCACCACAATATAAATCGGTCTTGGATCTTTTTTGGCCATAATCTCTTCGATTAGCCTGGATCCCGGCGAAGCTTTTGTTCCAACAGCCGTATCCTGTATTCCATAGTGATGTTGGCCAGGTCTTACTGTTCCAAGCAAATGGCTCGTACTAGGCCATCCATCTGCATGTTTTCTTAGGTTGTCGACAACGTTGTCATAACCCTCGATAAGCTTGTAGAACAAGTCCGGTCGCGGACCCTTGCGAAGGTACTTTCCGGTAACAGCTATCAGTCCCTCAATATCGAATTCGTTGGCGTACATGAGCATATGCATCATCTGCTGCTCTTCGTCCGGCTCGTTCCCCATGTCAGCCAGGATCACCAATCGATTTTTCTCCGGAGCCAGATCGTACTCGTTATGACCGGCTACTACATTGATCATTGAGAAAATCGATAAGAGAGCGACAAAATATGTTTTCATAAGCTAGCCAGCTAAATCTAAGGTCTTTGCGGAAGCCAGGCTAAATCTGCGCGAAGTCTTTAGACAGCTATGGCCGATATTAAATTACCTCGATTCAACCACGTCCTTAGTGATTCGGCGAAACAGAATTTCTTTAGTTGGCTGAGATGCCATCGTATTTGACTTTTAGGCGCATCAAACTTGCTCGATTCACAGTATTCACATTTTCAAGCTTAACTCGAAACTGCGTTGGAACAAGTAACTGCGGTTTGAATACGGGATCAAGTTCCAGGATTTCAAGGCTTGCTTCGGATTCTTCGAAAAGTCGCCAGCCTGATCCCTCTTCATAGATCTCTAATTCATAGCTAACCAATGGATCTTGAGCCAGATCAACGGAAAGTACAGCTTCGCCTTCATCGTTGACTGCGATTACCGGTCCTTTGCTCTCAAAGGAATCCTCTTGTCCAAGAGCGTACCGCTGAAGATTTGATATCCCTAAATCAGGAAACACAGCTAATGGTTCGCCTGCGGGATCCGTTGAGTTTCCGAAAACTGAAAGGCGCCAATCTTCATATGTGATCGTGTCGGCCACCAGAATTTTAACCTCGGCGGTTGCCAGTTCGCCATTCTCGTCTCTTATCAAATAGGACAACTTGTCCAGACCTTGGAAACCGCCGTTCGGAATATATTGTATCCAACCATTGCTATAGTCCGCGTTTGGGTCTTTCGTAACATTGGCCGTACCGTTTGCAGGTGACTCTATAATTTCCATGGATGGAATCGATATGTTTGCTGACCATCTGTCATTTATTAAGACGTCAAGGTTTGAAAGGCTGTCCGTCCTTATTGGCTGTATGTCGTTTCTCGCCTCTAGAGATGATGGCTTTGATAGATTGAACACAACGGTTTGAAAGGAGGAGTTCGTTAAATCTGAGACTTCTGGATTTTGTAATTGGACGATTATGGTTTCTTCGAAATCGTCGTCCAAAGTCTCTGGAAGCGAATACTGTATGGCGTTATCTAGAAGTTCGACTGAACCTATGGTCGGCTGTCGAACGATAGATTCAAACCTGTTGCCGTCGCTAATCGGGATTTCCAGGTGGACTAAGTCTATTCCCTCAATAAGTCCAACATTTTGCTTATGTCTTGTGTGTAGCGGTCGTAGTAGCGTTACGTTAACGGCGACATTGTCGCTTTGAGTGCCCGTAATGCCTTGCATTGTGAATTCAAATGTATCAAAAGATCCGATACTTAACCCTGAGTCTGGAGAATAAAGTATGCGATCATCCGTCTTTGCGCACTCCAGCCAAGGATCTATTGCGGACAGCCCATTTGTTGCAGGCCCTAATGTTGAAATGGAGGCGGTAGATGTTATGTCTTGTGAAATAATTTGCCGATCTGGATCGAGGAAAACGAATTTCGCATTTATCGGAACGCCGAAAGCAAGGGAGGTATCTACGATTGGAGCTTCCAGCTTTTCCTGCGATACAAGCCTTTCGATATTTCCGGCATGCCCGTAAATCCAAAACGCGTCATCGAAATACGAAATGCCTCTGACTCTTGTCGAAGTGTTGGTTGATATCTTTTCCCATGTTTCTCCGTCTTGTGTGGCGAAAGCTTGTCCTTCCGTACTTCCAGAAACAAAAAAGCCTCCACCAAAGGCTAGCCCGTCGAATATGCCAACTACGCCTGGATTGACAGAAATCCAATCAATGCCATCAGTTGAGTATACAGCATCAGATTTTCCCTCAACGGCGACAAATCGACCATTCCCATAAGCTAACATTTCATATCCGGAAAAATTACCGGAGCCTGACGAATATCTAAATTGCCATTCGGAGCCGTTGTTCGAGCTGAAAATGGCAGGGCTTCCGTAAAATGTCTCATCTCGTACAAGACCACCTGCTATGTATATTCCCTGCGCGTATTCAATATCGTAAAAAATGTATTCAAAATCTTCCAATATATTCCAATTCAATCCATCTTTCGAAGTAGCGTATGAACTTGATCCATACGATATGAATTCTCCATTAAGAAATTTGAGTCTATTGTAAGGAACACCGCTTAGGTCATTGGAAAATGTCCAGTTTCTTCCATCAATTGAAGTAGCGAATTTCCTATAAGAAGGATTCGACGAGGGATCTCCATAGAGAACGAACTTTCCATTCCCGTAAGCGAGTCCCCTTATTTGTCCGAATTCAGCTATCTCAATGGTAATCCATGATTCGCTATCTACAGACAGAAGGACGGAGCCTTCTTCTGTCGCAGCTAAATAAATACCATTTCCTTTGACGACCTCCAAGATCACCGAATTCGTGCGACTTTCTCTTTGGGTCCAAGTTTCGCCGTCCTCGGAATGAGCAAAGTTGCCTGGACTATTTCCTGCCGCAATGAAATGTCCCTCTAGTGTCTCTAGCGCATTGAAGGACATGTGGTTGAGGGACTTATGTTTTGTCCAAGTTTCCCCGTCACTGGAAATTTGCCATTCGCCATCATCGAATATCCTGACAAAGACCTCGTTTGCGAATGCCAGGTCACCTGAACCTTTGGATTCCGCTAGATCTACTTCAACCCATTCCAAGCCGTCTTCAGAACGAAGTACTACCTCGTCATTCCCGGCGAGCAGAACTCCGTTGCCGAAAACGATAGTCGTTAGTTCTCCTCTAGTATCATAATCTGAAATACGATCAGCCCACACTGTTCCATTAGTCGAAGTTGCGATGAGCATATCTCCAGTGGACATGTTCTTTCCTGCCCCTATGTAGGTATCATTGTAATAAACGATATCGCTTATCTTGAAATCTTTTGAATAAGAGCTGACTTTAACCCAATTGTTTCCATCGGAGGAGCGATAGAGAACTTTCTGAGAGGTGTCATTGCGATTTGCTCCAAACGCGAGAAACTCGTCGTCTCCGTATACGGCTTGTTCCCAAACGATATTTTTGTCGTTATGTTTTTCTATCCAGCCTTCGCTTTCCGACAGTTTGTAAATCTTTCCATCGGCGCTAGCCGCAATGCTATCTTGTTCAGATGAAGCGAAGCCGTTGATAGCAACATTCTCATCGACAATTAACTCGATATTCCAGTCCTTGCCGTTTGAAGTGGATAGAACGTACGATCTCTGATCTGCGGGGCTTGTTTCGCCTGCCGTTACGGCGGTAGCGAAAACTCGTCCCCCTGATCGTTGCAGGTTATCAATTTCTCCGAGTTCTTCGATGGTTCCGATTGATGGCGCGTATGGATTTTCAAACTGTAGAATCGGTCCATTGAAGGTGCTGACAATATAGCCGTTTGGTCCGTTTGTTACGGAAAGAAAGCTCGGAACAAACTCTTCTACGAATTTCCAATTTTCGCCATCTTTGGAGATTGCGTAAAATCCGCTATCGCCAACGGCTATAAAATTGTTGCCGTCAAAATGGATATCATAGAAATTCAGAATACCGAATTCCTGAGGATGCCTTTTCCAGAGAATGCCATCCTTTGATGTGTAGGAGGCTTTTTCGAAACGGAAACCGTTGTCCTCATGTCTTTCCAGTGCTATCGCAACGAATTTTCCGTTGCCATATGCAACGTCCCAAAAATTCGCCTCAGGAAATGTCTGGCTGCTCCAATTCTTTTTGTCTGACGATGTTAGAATGTCGCCATGCGTTCCCACTGCTACATACTTTCCATTTCCGTAGGCAATTCCCGAGAGCCATTCTTCTCTGATTTGAACAGACCAGGTCGAACCATCTTCGGACGTGATTATGGCAAAGTTGCCCGCGGCTATAAATTCTCCATTTTCAAAAAGAATGCTTGAGAGGGGCCTCCCGACCCCACTGAATTGCCTCTGCCAATCACAGCCATCCGCTGATGTAAACACGGTGCCGAAGAGACCCGTCGCGACAAAAACACCGTTCCCGTAGGATATGTCTTCCATGCTTTCATTAAGCGATCCTCTACTATTGTGAACTGTCCACTGCTTCCCGTCGTAAGAAGAAGCAATTGTCGCCTGGCTGCCCAAAGCAAAGTAGCGGTCTTTTACGTACTTTATGCTGCTAATGGGAAAATCAGGGGAGCTAGTATAAACTCCTTCCCAATAGCCTAGATTCTCCTTCTCTAGTGAGAATATATTTGGCAAAAACACAGTCAGTTGTGAAATCCAGACGAGTCTCACAAGCCAACGAATACTGCAGCTCACCCTCTTAGAATCCATCACATAACACACGGATGAAACCTGAGGTTTTAACTCTGGTTCGTCGAGAAAAATCTACTATGAATGCTGTCTACGCTATTTACTAAAATTTCGTTATACACCTAGCTTTCTGGCCAGCATTCGTATGAAGACTCCTCCTACAACGGAGCGGCCTCGGAAGCCTCGGAGCTTGCCTTCTTTGGTCCAGTACCAATCTGTCATCGGAACGCGGCTTTGCGATTCGTGAAGGAATTTGTAGACGGGTTCGATCAAGGCCTGAGCGTCGTCTTGATTCTCTGTCAGGATGGTTGTCCAAAGAATCCAGTCGAGCTTGGTGTAGCTGCTGCGACTATCTAGAGGGAGACCGTAGCGATTCTGGACTTTCAAGTAATGAGCGATTTCCTTTTTGAATACAGATTCTGGAACAAGATTCAATCCAAGCAGCTTGTCCCAAACGAAGTTATATTTTTGCGACCAAGTTCCCGGGTTTTCGAAGGTCAGCGAGTAGTGATCTCCGTCTTCCGCCATTTCCATCCATTGAGCGATCATTCTCTTTGCCGCTTCCAGGAACTTTTCGGCATCTTCGGAGAAACCTCTCATTTGGCATAGCATGCCGAATCCTGCTATGCCCATGATGGCTTTTGCCGAAAGGTTTGCGTTGCGAGCGAGGTGGCCGGCGAAATCGTCTGTGCATAGCTGGTTTTCCGGATCGAGGCCTTTTTCGAGAAGGTACTTCGCCCATTGTTTACAGAGATCCCAATGTTCCTCGGCAAATCCGGCGTTGCCTTCCACTTTGGCAATCGCGGCGACCATCGTCAGCATGTTGCCGCATTCTTCCACGGGCATTTGACGATCTTCCGTTTTTTCTCCTCCACCATAAACCTGCCCATTAGCGTGAGGATAACGTCCGATGTCGTGTGGAGCGTAAGGCCAGGGCCATCGCTCGCTCGCCGCGTATTCAAAAAGCGGAGCAATCATGGCTTTCATTAAGTCCATATTTAGTAGAAGAAAAAATGGCGAAGAGGGGTAGGTTACGTCGACTGTACCCATGCAGCCATTACTGTAGTTCTCTTTACTGAAATAGAGGAGCTTGCCGTCGTCATCGACAGCCAGTTTATGCGCGGCGATGCATTGACGGTAAGCGAGGGTAGCGATATGAGCATACTTCTCGCCCTCAGCTTCTTTAAGTTCGTTAAATAGTTTTTGGTCAAACGCTTCGCAGCGCTCCAAAATGCTCGAGAATTCGTTAGTCGCTTTTTCTAGAAGAGTCTTTTCGTTCTCTCCTTCGCGACGCCAATAGGCTCGCAGTCGTTTGCCGAAATATTCGATAGCGTAGATATCGTCGTAGCCAAGGATTCCATACTTTCTAACCTCGACGCTTCCTACTTTTCCCAGATTGAACATCAAGACCAGAACTGGGGTGTCTTGGTCAACACGTCGTGGTTGCGTTACATCTCTTTCTGGCAGCTTGCCTTCCAAGGCGAATACCTCGGTCGCTTCTTTTTGGGAAGCGGTGGCCATCTCTTCGCGCGTTGCATTTTCAGCCGCAAGTAAAACGTATCCCCAGTCTTGAGTCACGCGATCACCTATGGTTTCGACTAAATTTTGCGTTTCCATGCCTGCTTTGATAGCAGGGATGGGCGCGTTTTCGACTGGCCCGAAAACCACGCTAGCGTCGGGTTCGTTAACGGCAGTTTCCGAGCTCACATCAAAATAGAGCTTTACCTCGTGCTCGCTGCCATCGATGGACACTACATCGTAGATGACGTAGGATGCCGGGCGACTCACCAATTCAAGATCATCAATGAGAAGCGGGCTAAGAAATGTCAGCTTTATGGATACGCCGTTTTGTTCGAAATGGTAGATGGATCGAGTTGGCCATACTTCCAGTTTCGTCTGTTTAGCTGGAGGGGTCCAGCGAGGTTCCGTTCCCATTAGCCGATAGGCTTCGCCGTCAATGCTGACGAGACTATGGATGGGCATTGGTAGATTCGACCAGTGTCTCGTTTCCGAATCGGTCAATTTGTCGGCAGGCGACCAAATGCTGAAATGCGGGTCGTGCGTGACCAATGGAACGGCGGGTGGACGAAACGTTTCGGAACTCATATTTTGTAAGTGAAATTCTGTGACAATAGATATTGGAAGAAAAAATGGAATCGCGGCAGAAAATTCCGCTAGTTGCTGTTTTGAGTCAATTGCTCGATTTCTTGATACAGCAATTGGTCTCTAGCAATCATCTGATCTACGTTTCGGGTCGCTTCCTTGAGAGCTTCTTCGGGCGTGTAGGTGCCTCGCATTACCCTATCTATGGCAAGCTCAAACTCCCTTCTGAATTCCCAGAGAAAGGGGATTCTCGGCGGATACTGAACGTTTTCGAGCTGCTCCGCGAAAGCTCTTTGAATCTGCATTCCCTTAAACCGCTCGGTTTCTCTCAGGGACTTCCTAATCGTAATAGGTCCCCAGGCCGTCCAGTCCAAGCTGTTGTCGGAGATGTGTTTCATTAGGCGCCAGGAAGCTTCTTGCTTCTTCTCGGACAGGTTCGAAGACATGCAAAGTATGTGGGAATCGGTCCAAGTGCCTGGTTTCTTCCCGAGTACAGGCAGGGAGGCTCCTCCATTATTCACGGAATTCAGGCGTTTAAGATCTCCAACTAGCCAAACCCCGCCAAAAAACAGGCCGATATTCCCCTGCCTAAACGCGATCCAGCTTGATTCGCTCTCGGGAACCGGAGCTAGCTCTCGATCAAATATCAGCTCCTTGGCGAATTCGAATGCCGCGATATTTTCGGGCGAATCAAGTAGGCACTTCGTGTAGTCCTCGTTGAACGCTTGTCCGCCGAATTGGCTCATCAGCGCGATGAAAGCTGGGCGAGGCTGGTTTTGCTCGGAATATTCAAAAGCGAATCCCCATTGATCGATCTTCCCGTTCCCGTCGAAATCCTTTTTCAAGACGTTGATGTAATGCAGGAATTCGTCCTTGTTTTTTGGAGTCAGTATCTCTCCCTTTTCATCGATAAAACCTGCCTTGGAAAGAATGTCTTTATTGTAGAACATCCCAATAGGGTGGGCGTCTAGAGGAAGGCCAACATGTTTTCCGTCGATCTCGACCGATTTCCAAACCGCCTTGTCGATATCATTCGGGTCGATTCCATTCTCTCCAATCATGAAGCCGTCGACTGATTGAAGGAAATTCGCTCTCTCAAACCTGGGAAGCATACTCGCATGGGCAATGAAGACTTCAGGCTCTCTCTTGCTCAAACCGGCGACGAAGAGCTTGTTGTAATAAGTTCGCCATTGCATTCGCTGTACTGTGACGTGTACGTCGGGGTTTGCTTCGTTGAACTTGTGGACAATTTCCACCATCGAAATTCCAGCCGGTCCCGTGAGCCCGTTCCAGAATTGAAGCTCGACTTTGTTTATTCCTGAAAGGACTCCCGATTGCTGTGAAAGCCAGATAACTAGAATTGTCAGATAAACGATGGCGATAACTAGTGGGGCTTTTACCTTCATTTGCATTTTGCAGACTCGCCAGAAGTTCGGCGCGTAAAACCGGCTAAGACAAGCATTAGTATGGTGATGCCAGGTTGTTTTCCTGAAGATCTTTAAGGTGTTGGCGGATATTCTCTCAGAAAAGGTTTGTGGAGATGAGAACCGATAGGGTAACAATTTCCTTCCATCATTCGCTGCTTGCCTGTTTTCAAAGCCTCCCAATCCCCGCTTTGATTTCGTGGGAAAAGCTGCGGTAGCGTACTAATCGTCACGTTAATCCTTTATTCGATTTTAATGAGCCAGCGTCCCAACGTTATCATAATCATGACTGATCAGCAGCGAGCCGATCTCTGCGCGAGGGAAGGTTATCCTTTGGATACCACTCCGTTTTTGGATTCGCTTGCCAAGCGAGGAGCTTGGTTCGATAGGGCTTATACGACGACTCCGTTGTGCGGTCCAGCGCGAGCGAGCTTAGTGACCGGAAGGTATCCAAGCGCGACACGTTGCCGAACCAATCACAATCTGGACGATGTGATAGACTGCGAGAACGTGTTCCAGCTGTTTCATGAAAATGGATACAAAACGGCTTTGTGTGGGAAGAACCACTCGCATCTGTCCGAGGACCGGCCGGAAGTGGACTTTTGGTTTGAAACAAGTCACCTTGGAACAAAGGACCCCGATCCGCTTCCGCAAAACAGAGCCTTCGATGATTTTCTAAAAAATCAGACTCACTTCCATTTCTGGCGCGAAGCCTCTCCTCATCCCGCCGAAACGCAATTGCCTTTCAGGATAGGGAATAAAGCGAAAGATTGGGTTGATGAAACGGTTGAAGCGGGCGATCCCTTCTTTCTCTGGCTTTCGTATCCAGAACCTCACAACCCATTTCAGGTCTCTGAGCCCTATTACTCGATGTTCAGTCCGGAAGACCTTCCCAAGATGGCTAGCGATGAGTCGGATTTGAAAGACAAGAGTTTCAAATACAACTGGTGTCGCGAATCTTTCCTAACAGCCTTTCCCGATTTCGCTGATGACCTGCCAAGGCTGCGAGCGAATTACCATGGCATGCTTCGCATGATTGACGACAGCGTAAAGGATGTTGTGGGACACCTTGAGCAGAAGAACCTTATAGAAAATACAGTTATCGTTTTTCTGTCTGATCACGGCGATTTCGTAGGCGAGTACGGCTTGATGCGCAAAGGCCCTGAACTTCCAGAGGCTCTGACGCGTATCCCTTTCTTTGTTACAGGTCCAGGCGTTGTTGCAAACGGATCGGCTCGGGAGGACCATGTGAGCTTAGCGGATGTGATGCCGACTGTTTTGGAGGCAGCCGGAATTGAAATTCCAGCAGGCGTTCAAGGTCGAAGCCTGTGGCCAATGGTTACGGGTGGGGACTATCCTGAAGCTGATTTTGCCAGCGCATACGCCGAGGTGGGTTTCGGTGGATTGAATTACGACGGAAGCGAATCGCTCGACCCCGAGGATGATGGTCGCAAGGCCAGTCCAGATGGCGAATCGTGGGGAGCCTACGATTGCTTGAATAGTTGGACGATGAGCGGTCAAATGCGTATGGTTCGCAAGGGAGATTGGAAATTGGTTTGGGATATGAATGGACATGGACAACTCTACAATGTTGTGGACGATCCCGCTGAGCTTAAGGACCTTTTCGATGATCCCTCCGTGGCTTCGAAGCAAAAAGAGCTTATGGCTGACTTGCTGACCTGGATCTTGAGAACGCAGGACCCTCTCCCGTACCCAAGGAGGCGATACGTAGTCAAGCGTGACAACCGAAATTACTGGGAGCCATACAAATAGTTCATCTTCTTAAACGCCAAACGCCCTGGCCAACATAAGGCCAGAGCGTCTGTGTGTGATGTGCGCTTATTGCGTCGTGTGGAAAATTTACGAGAAAAGATCGGATATGAAATTCATATCCTCATCGCTAAGAACGCGATGTTGCGCAGAGAGGTTACAGGAAACTTGGTTCGCATTTCGAAATCCTGGAATCACACATGAAACGTTTGGAAAATTCAGGACAAAACGAAGCGCGATGCTTGCTAAATCGCTCACAGAATCCCCAAATCGCTCCTTCATCTGGGCCATTTTCGGCTTTACTAGCCTGAGAGCTTCTTTGGTGAATTTCTGACTGCCTTTTCGATGGTCCCCCTCTTCGAAGCTCGGCGGATTTTCAGGATCGAATTTGTCCAGCAGCACGCCTTGGTTCAGTGGGCTGAAGGCCACGAATGACAATTCATTCTTTTCCATCAATTGGCCGACAATCCCAGTCGGTTCAATGAATTTGGTATCCATTATATGGGCCCAGCTTTGCAAAACGACAGGCTTCACGACAGGAACGATTCTTTCAAATTGAGAGGACTGGTAGGCGGATTGGCCTATCAATCTGATCTTGCCCTCCTTTTGCAGTTGTCTCATCGTTTCGGCAGCTCCTTCCAGATACTCGTCATTCTCGCCAAAGTTGCCATGGTGCAGGTAATAGATGTCGATATAATCTCGCTTTAGGTTGATGAGCGACTGCTCGCATTGATGTCGGATATGGGCTGGTTCGTAGGCATTTTGGGCAGTGCCTTTGAAGTGCCCGGCCTTTGTAGCGATTATGAAGTCGACGCTCTTTCTACCAATTCGCCTCAAGAGGCGAGCGAGCATTCGCTCAGCGTCTCCGTTTCCGTAAACGTCGGCGTTGTCAAAGTGATTCACTCCTTCGTTTATGGCAGTTTTTATGGCCGCTTCGATATCGTCTTCATCGACGTCTCTCCAGCCATTGGCTTTGCCATCCACGAAATTGAGACCTCCCATGGTCCAGCATCCCAAGCTGATTTCTGAAACCTCAATCTCGGTGTTCCCCAATTTTCGGTAGTTCATGAAACTGGATTTAGTTGAGCCTGGTTCGGAGGTCACTCTCGAAATTCCTCTTAACTAAGACCTTGAGCGAGACCGATCTTGATTCTCGAAGAAGGACGCTGCATCTTGCTTGAAGTATGGCGAAAGTGACTGGTTTAGGCGGCGTGTTTTTCAAGAGCGAAAATCAAGAAAAGCTTCTCGAGTGGTACAAGGTCGCTTTGGGAATCGATCCTGATTTCGGCTTCGGCAAAACCTTCAAATGGGATGCGGAAGAAGAGAGCGACCGAGATAGATACAGCGTTTGGAGTATTTTCCCTGCGGATACGAAATACTTTGAGCCGAGCGACTCTGGCTTCATGATAAATTTTCGGGTGGATGACCTGGATGCTATTATGGAGAAACTCATGAGTCTTGGGGCCAATGTCGTGGACATGATCGAAGAAGATGAGCACGGTCGATTTGGCTGGGCGACTGATCCTGAAGGAAACAAAATCGAGCTCTGGGAACCGAAATCCACTACATCGAGTGATTAGCTTTTCGTTTTTCCAGTTCCTTGCTATCTGCCATGACGAAGACTGCTGAAAATATGGCGGAGCATGATCGTCTGGAAGAGGATCGCCTCAGAAAGAAAAACTGGAAGCGATGGGGGCCTTATTTGGCCGAGCGCCAGTGGGGGACGGTTCGTGAGGACTACTCGAAGCATGGCGAAGCTTGGGATCACTTTCCTTTTTCGCAGTCGCATCAGCGAGCCTATCGCTGGGGCGAGGACGGGATTCTCGGTTTTTGCGATCGGCAGTGCCGGCTTTGTTTTTCCCTAGCGATGTGGAACGGGCGCGATCCGATTATCAAGGAGCGCCTTTTTGGATTGAATGGGAGAGAGGGAAACCATGGGGAGGACTGCAAAGAACTTTACTACTACTTGGATTCAACGCCTACGCACTCCTACGTGAAGGGTCTTTACAAGTATCCGCAGAATGAATTCCCCTATGAAATCCTCCTGAAAGAGAATAAGAGGCGAGGTTACCAGGACGAAGAGTATGAAATCGTGGATACGAATGTTTTCGCCAATGGAGCCTATTTCGATGTGTTTATTGAATACGCTAAATCAGGGCCAAACGACATTTTGATTCAAGCGACTATCGCCAATCGGGGTCAGCATTCCGCGACATTGCATTTCCTCCCCAAGCTCTTTTTCCGCAATACTTGGATATGGGGCTGCGAACATGAAGGGTGCACTCTGAAACCGAGTATTCGTAAGGAAAAGGGGAATACGCTTGAGCTAGAACATGAAAGCTTGAAGAAATTTCATTTTGCTGCGGAGAGTTCTTCGAACGGAGTCGAACCTCAATTTATCTTCTGTGAGAATGAGACCAACACTAAGACCTTGTACGGTTCCGTCAACTACACGCCCTATGTGAAAGACGCCTTCAATCGTTGGTTGATTAATGGAGAGAAAGAAGCAGTAAATCCTAAGGAGCATGGAACCATTGCGGGGATTTATTACTATCTTGCTCTAGAAGCGAAGAGCGAAGTGTCGATCCGCATGCGTCTGTTTGCGGATGAGGAGAAACCTAAAGTCGTTTTTGGAGAGTCTTTTGACTCTGTATTCGAAAAAAGGAAACAAGAAGCCGGAGCCTTCTGGAAGCCGATCTTAAGTGGCTCAGGATCGGGAGAAGCTTTCGAAATGCGTAAGCAAGCCTATGCCGGATTGCTTTGGGGAAAACAGTTTTATCACTTCTCCATTCATGATTGGCTAAGGGGCGATTCCGATATTGGCGAGCCACCGCCCGAACGTCTTAAAGGCCGAAACGCTTCCTGGCAGCATCTCTTCAATCGCGATGTGATTTCGATGCCGGATAAATGGGAGTACCCTTGGTATGCGGCCTGGGATACGGCTTTTCACATGATTCCGTTCGCGGATTTGGACCCTGAATACGCTAAGGAGCAGCTCATCCTGTTTTTGCGAGAATGGTACATGCATCCTAATGGACAAATTCCGGCCTACGAATGGGAGTTTGGCGACGTCAACCCGCCTGTACATGCTTGGGCTTGTTGGGAAGTGTACAAAAAGGAACGCGACAGAGACAGACAGGATCTGCTCTTTCTAAAACGCGTATTTCAAAAGCTGCTACTCAATTTCACTTGGTGGGTGAACCGGAAGGATCCTGATGGTAACAATATTTTTAGCGGCGGATTCTTGGGTCTGGATAATATTGGGGTTTTCGATAGATCGAAGCCTCTGCCAGGGGGAGGACATTTGCAGCAAGCCGATGGCACGGCGTGGATGGCATTTTATTGCGCTCGCATGCTATCGATCGCGTTGGAGTTAGCCAAATTCGATAAAAGCTACTCGGATGTTGCCTCGAAGTTTTTCGAGCACTTCGTGGGCATTGCTGATGCCATGAACAAACTGGGTGGCGAGGGTCTTTGGGATCCTGAAGACGGCTTTTATTATGACCGCATAAGAAGTCAGAGTCTGCCTGAAGGCTCACAACGCATGCGCATTCGTTCCATGGTGGGGATCATCCCGCTTTTCGCGGTCGATTTACTCGATGAAGCCGAGCTTGAGCAATTGCCGGGCTTTCGCAGGCGAATGAACTGGTACCTCGAGCACCGAAGAGACCTTGCCCAGCAAATCGCCTATATGGAATGCTCCGAGCAAGGAGGCAAATATCTCTTGGCCATTCCATCTCGAGAGCGATTGCAGAGTGTTCTTTCGTATTTGTTTACTGAAGACGAATTTCTCTCGCCTTATGGAATAAGAGCGCTCTCTAAATACCATGAGCGTCATCCTTTCTCCATGACAATTGAGAATGAGCGTTACGAAGTGGGCTATGAGCCTGGCGATTCTCAAAGCTGGCTTTTTGGGGGAAATTCAAATTGGAGAGGGCCTATTTGGTTTCCGGTGAATTATCTCATCGTCGAGTCGCTAAGGAGATATTATCGTTTCTATGGAGATTCTTTCAAAGTCGAGGCTCCTAAAGGCTCAGGCAATTTTCTAAACCTGAACGAAGCTGCGGATTTTCTCAGCGAACGTTTGCGATCGCTATTTCTGCCAGATGCTAAAGGTCGTCGATCCGCTCATGGAGATCAGGGGCTTTATGCTGAGGATCCCCATTTCAAAGACCTTGTTTTATTCTACGAATACTTTCATGGAGACAACGGACGAGGTCTTGGCGCGAGTCACCAAACGGGGTGGACGGCTTTGGTTGCCTCATTGTTTGACTGATTTATAAATGTATCCGAAAATCGGATATAATAAAAAAGCGATGCCATGGCGGCATCGCTTGAGAAATGTATAGAACTCGAGTTCGTCCTAGGCAGTTGCTGTTTCGGCAACAGGCACTTCGCTGATCGTCTTGAGGACTCGTGAGCAGATCTGATAAGGATCGCCTTGAGAATTTGGACGGCGGTCTTCGAGATAGCCTTTATAGTCGTTGTTAACGAAGCTGTGAGGAACGCGAATCGAAGCGCCGCGGTCGGCAACGCCCCAGCTGAACTTGTCGATGGACTGAGTTTCGTGCAGACCAGTGAGACGCATATGATTGTCTGGACCGTAAGCGGCGATGTGCTCGTCTTTGTTCTTCTCGAAAGCGTCCATGAGGGACATGAAGTAGTCCTTGCCGCCAACTTCACGCATGTACTTGGTCGAGAAGTTGCAGTGCATGCCAGAACCGTTCCAGTCTCCTGTGAAAGGCTTACAGTGCCACTCCACATAGACTTCGTACTTTTCGCAAAGTCTCTCAATTAGATAGCGAGCAATCCACATATCGTCGGCGCACTTCTTGGAGCCTTTGGCGAAGATTTGGAATTCCCATTGTCCTTTCGCTACCTCAGCATTAATTCCTTCGTGATTGATGCCAGCGGCCAAGCACAGATCGAGATGCTCATCTACAATCGAGCGAGCAACTGGGCCGACGTTGCGGTAACCAACCCCCGTATAGTACTCGCCCTGAGGATTTGGGTAGCCTTCTTCCGGCCATCCGAGCGGGCGACCGTCTTGGAAAAGAAAGTATTCTTGCTCGAGGCCAAACCAAGCATCGGGATCGTCGGCGATGGTCGCGCGATAGTTGCTTGGGTGCGGGTTGCCGTCAGGAAGCATGACTTCGCACATTACGAGAAATGCGTTGTCACGACCCGCATCTGGGTACAGAGCGACAGGTTTGAGCATGCAATCCGAATCGCTTCCGTCGGCTTGCTGCGTTGAGCTGCCGTCAAATCCCCACATCGGGAGATCGTCAATTGACTGAGGAGCTTCGGATGCAAGACGAGTCTTGCCTCTTAGATTGGGTATTGGCTGATATCCATCTAGCCAAATGTATTCGAGCTTGTATTTAGCCATATTTTTTTCGTTCGTGTTAAGGGTTTGGTTGTCCAGAAATCGCTTGGGAGAAGTGGAGCAGAATCCGCCTCCTGGGACGAAATTCGAGTTCAGCAAAAGACGTGCCCGGCGCGAGAAAATTTTTAAAAAATTTCCTAATGCTATTTCTGCATAGCAACAGCTCCTCAAATCAGCTTAAATTTAATCATGCGCGAGGTCAAAGATACGCAGCGAGCGATTGTGAGGATAGGCTACGATGGCCGAGTTCACAAATGGTATAAAGGGTTGATGGCCAAGGAGCGCTTTGAGAACGAAGTCAGAATGCTGCGTATTTTGGAAGACAACCAATGCCCCTTCACGCCTCGACTTTTGAGTGAGGATGAAAGGGAGCTTTACATTGTAACCACGAATTGCGGTTCGCTCGCTACAAAAATCAGCGATGAGCGAGCTCAACAGCTTTTCGAGGAATTGGAAACGTATGGCGTCAAACACGACGACCCCTTTCCACGCAACATAACCTATGATGCTCTGAAGGGGTCCTTCTGTGTTATCGATTTCGAATTTGCCACAAGCGTGGAAACGGGCGAGGGGCTGACTCTCAAAGAAGCGGAGGAGGCGAAGGATAAGGCAAAGGCTGAGCGGACTTTATGAGCGATGAATCGTCTGATCTTTACACTCCAGAGCTTGTTTGGTCTGGGATAACCCACCCGGGTCGCTTTCGGAAGAACAATGAAGACGCTTTTCTCGCTTTGACTTTCGATGCTCGGGAGGTTCGTTATCTTGGTAAAGAGGGAGAAGGGTCCTTAAAGCAAGGCGACTTCATCTTCGCGGTTAGCGATGGAATGGGGGGAGCCAATGCTGGCGAATATGCGAGTCGTATTGCAGTCGATAAAATAACCGATTTGCTGCCCAACACTTTTGAGATTGCGGCTTTGGGTATAAATCGCGGATGCGGCCAGATTCTGGCCGAGCTTTTCACACGTATCCATATTGAAATGACGCAAATGGGTCAGCACTACGAAGAACTAAGCGGAATGGGGGCGACTTTGAGTCTGTGCTGGTTCACTCCTGGTACGATGTACTTTGGGCACGTCGGCGATAGTCGCGTTTACTACGCTCCTGCGGAAGACGATTTTAGACAGCTTACAGAAGATCACACGCATGTAGGGAGTTTGGTCCGCCAAGGTGTGCTTACGGAATATCAAGCCCGGCAGCGCCCAGACCGAAATGTACTCGATCAGGCGCTTGGGGGAAGAATTCAAAGCATCGTTCCTCAAATCGGCTCGGTCAAATATAGTCCTGGGGATCGTTTTGCCCTTTGCACCGATGGAGTGACGGATGGTATTTCAAGCCGCCGTATCGAAACATTGGTGACGGATCCGCCCGCTACGTTGCTGGAAACCAACCCAGCCGAGCGACTAGTCAATGACGCTGTAGCGGAGAGTGGCAGAGATAATGCGACAGCAGTGGTGGTAGCCTTGGTGTAACTTCCTTTTGAGCAACAAGGGAGATTCCGGAGCGTTGCGAATCTCGGATCTACTTGATGATCATCTGATCCACTGACTTTCCGGCAGGGATCATCGGCATAACGTGCTCGGTGTATGGAGTGATAACGTCGAGTACAAACGCTTCGGGCGAGTCCAGCATTTCCTGGACAGCATCACGAAGTTCTTCCCGTTTGTGCACCCTTCTGGCTGGCAGCCCAAAACCGTTCGCAATCTTCACGTAGTCGGGATAAAGAGCGTCGATATTCTCTGGAGACCCGATGTTGTTCTCGTCTCCTAGAATGGTGTTGCCACGCACGCTCTCATAAAAGCGGTCTTCCCATTGCATGACCATCCCTAGATGCTGGTTATTTACAACTAGAGCTTTAGCCGCGATCTTCTCGATCTTTGCTGTAGCCAATTCTTGGATATTCATGATGAAGGATCCATCTCCATCGATATCGATAACCTCTCGATCAGGACAGGCCACTTTCGCTCCCAAAGCCGATGGATAGCCGTATCCCATGGATCCTAGGCCAAGCGAGGATACGTGGCTGCGAGGGAACTTGAAATCGTAGAATTGAGCAGCCCACATCTGGTGCTGTCCAACACCCGTTGTGATGATCGCCTCTCCGTCTGTCAGCTCATAGAGAACCTGTATGGCCTCTTGAGCCAAAATATGGGGGCTTTCCTCGAATTCAAAGGGGTATTCCTTTTTCCATTCCGCGATTTGATTGAGCCAGGCGGTCAAGTCAGGTTTTTGGAAATCGATCTGCGGCATGAGCTCGTTCATGCGGCCCATGGCGAATTTGATGTCGGAAATGATGGGGTGGTGAACGATCTTATTCTTATTGTGCTCCGACGCATCGACATCGATATGAACGATTTCAGCCTGTGGGGCGAATTTGGATACATCGCCAGTGATACGGTCGTCGAAGCGAACGCCAAAGGCTAGGAGCAAATCGCAATTATGCACTGCTAGATTGCCATAGGCCGATCCGTGCATGCCGAACCATTTAAGAGAAAGCTCATGCGTTTCGGGAAACGCTCCGACGCCCATAAGGGTCGAGGAGCAGGGAATTCCCGTGCGTTCGATAAATTCCTGCAGCTCTTTGTATGATTCACTGGATACAATCCCGCCGCCGTAATAGACCATGGGTCGCTTAGCTTCCTCTATGAGCTTCAGGACGTTCTTCAGTTCATTGTCAGAGGCGTGGGCGGGCAGTTTGCTCTCCAGTAAATCGATTTCCACGCCCCAATCAGGAATCACTTTATTTTGCTGAACATCCTTTGGCACATCGATCACTACTGGCCCAGGGCGACCTGTTGTGGCGATTTTAAAGGCCTTTTTCATGATGCGAGGCAGCTCCTCCGTGTTCATGACCAGGAAGCTGTGTTTTACCACAGGTAGCGTCATGCCGAAGAAGTCCGTTTCCTGGAAGGCGGCTTTGCCGATAAACTTGGAGTAGACTTGACCGGTAATAGCGATCAGCGGGGTGCTGTCCATATAGGCGTCGGCGATTGCCGTCATCAAATTGGTGGCTCCGGGTCCACTCGTTGCCATGCAAACGCCTGGCTTGCCCGTAGCTCTAGCGTAGCCCTCGGCTGCGAATGAGCCGCCTTGCTCATGCCTCGGCAGTATGGTGCGGATGGCATCCTTGCGCTTGGCTAGCGATTGGTGGAATTCCATCGAGGCTCCACCGGGGTAAGCGAATATGACCTCAACGCCTTCTCGGACCAGGGACTCGATCACGATGTCCGCTCCGTTCATTTCTGCCGTATTTGCGCTTTGTTGGGTAGGCGTTGTCTGGTCGATGTCTGTACTCATGGGACAATAAAATTTTTGGCGATTAAAATGCTACTCGCCTCTGGCTAGGCAAGAAAGCTTTTCTTCTCCGTTCAGGCTTCGCTTTATTTTAACGAAATTTGAAGGGAGTCACCCCGCTGCTTCGTTGATATGGATGACTTTTCCCTCGGCGACTTGCTCTTCGACTTCGCCAAGGTGTCGGTAGCGATTATACCGCTTTGCCTCTAGCTCCTCTAATGGAAGCTTTTGCAATTCGTCTAAGTGCTTCTTGAGCATCTTGCTTAAATTCTCTGCCGCTGCCTCGGGATCGGTATGGGCTCCACCAAGGGGCTCTTCCACAATGTCGTCGATCACGCCGAATTTCTTCAGCATCTTCTGGTCGCCCAGTTTCAGCGACTTAGCCGCTTTTGCCGCTTTTTTCTGATCCTTGAAAAGAATAGCGGAGCAGCTTTCAGGAGCGATTACCGAATAGTAAGCGTTTTCGAAGATAAGCACCCGATCGGCTACAGCGATGCCAAGCGCCCCTCCTGATCCCCCTTCGCCAAGAATGGCTGTAATGATTGGAGTGTTAAGCTGGCTCATTTCGCGGATGTTTACCGCGATGGCTTCGGCGACGTGACGCTCTTCCGAACCAATCCCAGGATAGGCTCCCGGCGTATCCACAAAAGTGATAACGGGCAGGCTGAATTTCTCAGCCATTCGCATCAGACGCAAAGCCTTGCGATAACCCTCCGGGTTAGGCATGCCAAAGTTGCGACGAATGTTTTCCTTGGTATTGCGGCCTTTTTGCTGGGCTATAATCATCACTGGCTGACCGTTGAAAAAGGCGGTGCCTCCAATGATCGACTTGTCGTCCCGAAAAGCGCGATCGCCATGGAGCTCCTGGAAGTCTTCGAAAATAGCCTCAATGTAATCGAGCGAATAGGGTCGCTGGGGGTGCCTTGCCAGCATTACACGCTTCCATGGATCCAAATTCGAGTAGATGGTTTTCTTGGTGCGGGCTATCTTGGTTTCGATCGCCTCGATTTCGTTTGAGACGTCGATGTTGTTCTCGGTCGATAGCTGATGCAGGGCATTGAGCTGGTCGATGAGTCCGCGTAGTGGTTTTTCGAAGTCGAGGGCGTATTTGTTATCCATGGGCCTGACCTTGTGGGAAGTGGCGCAATATGGGGCCGTTTTAGTTAATGTCCAGGTTTATATAACGGAGTTTTTCAGAGGCTCTCAAAACCGTTTTGAGCCTCTTCCGGGTTCTGCAGTTGTTCTTTCCAGCCTAGCATTTTCGCTTGGGCTCCGAATTTCTCTGCTTTCTCCTTGTCGCCCAGCTCAACCCAGATGCGCGACAATGAGGTGTTAATCAAAAGATCGTCTGGTTTCAAGGCATGGGCCTTTTCAGCGGCTGCCAAAGCCTTTTGATAGTCTTTTTCGAAATAGTGAACTTCGGTTAAGGCATGCCAGGCTTCGAAGGAGTCGGGATGGTCTTCCAGAGCTTCATCAAGCTTTGAAACGGCAGTCGCGCTATCACCCATGGTGAAGTCGAAGGTGGCGTCCTCAATTATGGTGGCTAGATCCTGGTCTTCTGGCATATGAGAAGGTTCGATTTTGAAGGATCGACGCGGAGGCTAGCCCAACGTTCATTTATTGTCGAGCGAATGCGGTTTAATTCTCCGAGCGCGCTAGACTATCAGCATGGCGTCTCCGTAGCTCAGGAAGCGGTAATTCTCACTGATGGCTTCAGCGTAAATCTCTTTCAACCAATGAATTCCGTCATTTCTGCCTGGAATAAGAAAGGAGGCTACGAGGCAAAGTAGCGTCGATCTGGGAAGGTGGAAATTGGTGATGAGCGCGTCTACGCCTTTAAACGTGTAGGGAGGGAATATGAACAATCCTGCCTCATCGATGAAGGGGGAGTCCTCTGGTTGGTCCTTTTTGGCCAAAAAGTCTTCGATGCTCCGTACGCTGGTGGTTCCTACAGCTATGCGACGCTGCTGTTGTTTTACCGCCTCAAACAAGGCCTTTTGGGTAGCGGTGGGGATCTCGTACGTTTCTCGGTGGATCTCGTGTTCTTCAATAGTCTCTGCCTCAAGCGGCTTAAACGTTCCCATGCCTACGTGAAGGATCAAATCATGGAAACTGATGCCTTGTTTCGATAGGACCATGTTGAGCTCTGGAGTAAAATGGAGTCCAGCCGTTGGCGCGGCTGCCGCCACTTGCTTTTCGCTGTCTGCGTAAACCGTTTGGTACCGATTCCTATCTTCCGAATCTCTCTCATCGTTTTTTCGTCGCGAGATGTAGGGAGGCAGTGGCATTTTGCCAAGTTCCTGAGCCATTTCTCGAGTGGAGGCGTGTTTTTTAAGGCGAAAGCTAATCAGGTACTCAGCATTTCGGTTTTTCTCCAAAACTTCCGCTTCAAAGAAATCATCCTTCGAGAAAGTCGATCCATTTGGGAGACGCTTCCCGGGCTTGAGTAGGCACCACCACGCTTCGCTCGTTGAGCTACGCGCGACAGGCCGTACTTCTAGTTCTTTTCGTTGGGCTTGTCTTAAAAGAAGGCATTCGACTTGGCCCCCAGTGGGACGATTGGCGAAGAGTCGGGCTGGGAGGACCTTAGCTTTGTTGCGAAATATCTTGTCAGTTGGGAGAAGGTAGTCTGGCAAATCCCGGAAGCATCTATGTTCGATTTGCTGTCTTCGGCGATTTACGACGAGAAGTTTGGAAGCGTCGCGTTTCTCAACAGGTTTTTGGGCAATGCGCTCTGCTGGCAGATCGTAGTCGAAAAGCGAGGTTTCCATGGGAAATGGAGGAACTCATCGCTCGATTGATCGGATGTCGAGTCCCAAGCTCTAAAATCGGACTTAAGAAAAGATCAGGCCTAGATTGGTGGTGGGAACTGGATTGGTTGTCGCTTCGCTCCAAGTCCTTCGGACTCGATGCTACAGCATTGCCCCATCTCCGCTCCAGTCTGTCGAACCTGATTGGTTCAAATCCAGTTCCTTTCGAATGCCTTGCTATAATGCAGATTTTAGTTCTGGTCTGCGATCCGAAGCCTCTGGTGTAGAGATGGTGGTGGGAACTGGATTCGAACCAGTGAAGGCATAAGCCAGCAGATTTACAGTCTGCCCCCGTTGGCCACTTGGGTATCCCACCAAATGAGAACGCGCATAAAGTTATGCTTTCTCTTTTAGGGCAAGTAAAAAACTATTGTCTAATAGCCTACGCTTTTTCCAGGCCGGAACTCGGCAATACATCTGGTAAATAGGTTATATTTCTAGACCATCCCTGCCTCTTGAAAGCTGTAGTAGCCTCGGTTTCGAGGATCGTTTGGCTTTTTGCCTAGGATGATGTGATCTAGAAGATCGATACTGACGATTTTCGCGGCTTCTCTCAGTTGTCTCGTGACCTTCACATCAGCTGCGCTTGGGGTTGGATCTCCGCTAGGGTGGTTATGGGCGCAAACGATGGCGCAGGCTCCGAAACGTATGGCATCTCTGAATACTTCTCTGGGATGGACCAGACTATGGCTTGCCGTTCCAGAGGTTGTTTCGCAAAGCCGAATAAGCCGGTTTTTGCGATTCAGGCAAAGCGTCCAGAATTTCTCGACTTCGAGACCCATAGTATGAGATTCGAGGAGATTTTGAACGGCCTGTGGTTCCTCGACTGCTATTTCGACTTCTCTGCGATTGGCCAGTACACGTCGACAGATTTCAACTACAGTTACCAATTGGAGCGATTTAACTCTTCCAATTCCCTTTATATTGGCGAATTCGCTTTCGTTCCAATTTACAAGACCAGCGAGGGAGCCCGCATCCTTTAATAATTGCGAGGCTACGCTTAGAACATTGCGACCCTTGCTTCCGCTACGCAGTATCATGGCTAGCAGTTCCGTGTCGCTCAAAGCTTTGGGGCCGTGTTTCTCCAGGCGCTCTTGAGGCTTTTCGGCTACCGATAATTCACTTAGCCTGGGCGTAAGGTAAGAATGGTTCGCATTCATGGGGCGAGTTGGATGAGGATTCCTTTAAAAGAGTTGATCGCTCTTGAGCGCGCATCTACAAGAGGCAAATCACCATGAAGCTTGTTTGCAGGTCAATCGGTCATCAAGTAAAAACAATAACATAAATGAGCAAGTTGAACGTAGTCGTTTGGGGCGAGAATGTGCACGAACACAGGGATGAGCGTGTCCGCGAAATCTATCCGGAAGGCATGCATGCGGCCATTGCCCAGGGACTGGTCGAGGCAGGAAGAGATTTTGACGTATCTACAACGACCCTGCAGGAGCCTGAGCATGGATTAACTGAGGAAAGACTCGCGAAAATCGACGTATTGATTTGGTGGGGACACATTGCTCATCGAGATGTCGATGATAGTGTAGTGGATCGCGTGCAGAAACGAGTCCTAGAGGGAATGGGGTTGGTGATTCTGCACTCCGCTCATTTTTCGAAAATCTTCAAGCGGCTCATGGGCACCTCTTGCTCGCTTAGTTGGCGCGAGGCGGACGAAAAAGAGAGACTATGGGTTTGCAATCCGGGGCACCCCATTGCGGCAGGTATTGATCGCTATTTCGAGTTGGAACAGGAAGAAATGTATGGCGAGCCGTTTGCGGTTCCCGAACCGGAAGAACAGGTGTTCATTTCATGGTTCCAAGGCGGAGAGGTCTTTCGCAGCGGCAATTGCTATCGTCGCGGCAATGGAAAGATTTTCTATTTTCGTCCAGGGCATGAAACGTATCCAACCTACTATGACGAAAATGTTCGACGAGTGATCGCCAACGCGGTGGAGTGGGCTAGGCCCGAGGGAATCTGGCAAGATCACCAAGGTTGCGAAAACCGTAAGGAACCGCTCGAGCCTCTAGGCTGAGTCCTAAAACAGCGGGAGGCTTTAGTTGAACCGTCGTACGAAACCGTCGCGACGGAGTCGAGCTAGCGACCGCTCTTGAGCCTCGCGAGCCATTTCCGAAACAAGCATCTCTTCGATTTGGTCACGCAACTCGGAAAGCGGAACGTATCCAGCGTTTCTGCGATCTTGGGCGAACATTATAAAGATATTCCCCTTTAGCTTCACAGGCTCGCTGTGCTGACCCGCGTTGAGCGAGAAAGCGATATCCGATAGTTCGGGAATCAAATCAGTTCTGCTTTTCCAACCCCAGTCTCCACCTCGGCTAGCTCGCGAGTCCTGACTGTGCTGCTTAGCCAATTCCGCGAAGTCGTAACCTTCATCAAGCTTTCGCGCAATTTCCGCTGCGGTTTGATCGAGCAGATCGGCATCCTCGTTAGTGATTTGAGCCAGGCGGATAAGGCTGAGCCTGATGGATTCCTCTTGATAGAACTGCTCTTTATTTTCGTCGTAAAATTCTTCGATTTTTACCGGACTCACAAACGATTCTGATTTGCGCATTTGCTGACGCATGTAGCCGACAATCATTTCCTCGCGGACCTGGTCTTTGTATTCGTCGGGCGTTTTGCCGATCGATTTCAGATAGTTTAGAAACTTGGAGCGGTCGTCATCAAATTGGGTGATGATATCCTCTTCCATACGATTTTCCACCATGCTGGGTGGAATCTGACCTTTGTCTTCGTAGAACTTCTTAACAATCAACACGTTGTCGGTTAGCGTTTGAATGATCTGATCCTCCGCCTCCTGTAGCAATTTATGGAAAGCCACGGGATCGCCTTTCGAGTCTGCTTGGATTTGGGGAAGGTAGGGTTGGATTTCGCGTCGAACGTCGACAACCGTGAAGATTTTGTCCTCAGCTATGGCTGCAATGCCGTTGGCAAAACGGGCGCCGACCATGCTATCGATGTCCTGAGTTTCCTGATTCTGAGCCGAAACCAAACTTATGGAAAAGGCGAGTGATGTAACAAATAGAATGCTTCGCATGGGTGGAATAGGCGATAATTAGAGCTAACCGTTATTCAAATTTCTTAAAAATACAATGATTTCGTTGAGGCGTTGCAATGCGTCATTTGAAACAAGACGCGGGAATCGGGTTCCCAATTTTATATAGTCGTCCTCTTTGCCCTTTTTGA
>JANQKI010000118.1 GCA_028281165.1 Opitutaceae bacterium
TGAGGGAAAAGCTCCCTCTTAATGTTAAAGTAAGCGCCGATTCCCCCGCTAACCAGGAGAAACATCAGCAGATTAGCAGCTACTCCGTTTCGCGTAAACCAAGCTATCATTGTATCAGGTGTCAGGTGACACAGAACAGGATACAGATTTCGTGAGATCCTGTTCTAGTCTTCATTGTCGCTCTTTGCTGATCCCGAATTTCTCGGGCGTTTTGATCATAGATCCTAGCATTTTCCCAATCTCCGAGCAGGTACTCGTTAAGGCTTCATGCTGTTCTTGTGTGATGTATCCACAATCCTTGGAAAAATTTAAGGAGGTTTCTGTTTCATTACATTCACCATCGCAATCGGAAAGCTTGCTTATGAAATTCGCTTCGTAGCGACGTTTCGCCCAGGCTTCTTGTAGGTTCATTGAAATTGATCGTGACGACCTCCTGATCTGGCTGGTGAGAGCATACTTTTCTTCGACTGGAAATGTTTCGCTGATTTCAAAAATCTCCATGGCGAGCTGATATGCTTTCTTATGAACGATAAGTTCCTTCGCTGATTGAATGCTCATTTTATCGTTGCCTCGACTTCGTCCTCAGAGGTCCGAGTAGTGTCTGCCACTACCTGTCCCCAGTCTCCTGTCTTCTGCTCGTCGCTTCCCACGATGTCCACTTGCATGCCATCGACTGCGTATTCAAGCGGAGTGAGGCAGATCCGATCTCCTTCCTTCAGTCCCTTGGTGATAATTGCAGTTTCGGTGTCAGCCATGAGTATATGCGTTTCACGAATACGAACCCGATTCTCATTGTCGATGATGTACACAAGGTTCTGCTCGCGAACCGCTCGACGCGGTATCTCGAAGGCATCGGCCAACGTTCTTCCTTGGATCTTCGCTTTAGCGAATAGACCCACTTTCAATGGAGGTCGACCGTCCTTCTTTGAATAGGGCTCTTTGACTTGAGCGACGACATAGGCCAGTCTGGTTCGAGAGTCTATGGCTCCTTCTGATCTATCGATAACGCCATCCCAGATATAGGCTTGATTGCCGTAGTCTACTTCGATTTTGACGGTTGGCTTGTCGATTGCCGCGTCTCCGTTCCTGTAAGTTTCCGGCATATCAATGAATTGAGTTTCCGCGAGCGATACCGGCAGTCGAATTTCCGCTATATCCACAGAGTAGATACGAGCTAGGGCGTTGGTTCGAGCATTCACGATCTGGCCTACATCGACCAGTTTCTCTCGAGCTCTCCCCGAATAGGGCGCTTTCACGGTTGTCCTTTCAAGATCGCGTTGAGCGATTTTCAATGCGGATCGCGCTGCCTCCAGATTCGCCTTGGCCTTCTCGAGTTGAGGCTCTCGCAAGACGAGTGGAGTAGCTTCGCCTCTGCCCAGCTCTTCCCAGTCCTGTCGAGCTTGAGCGGCTGCAGCTTCCTCCTGCTCCAGAGCCAACCGAGCTTCGGCCACCCTACTTTGGGCGTTAGCCAGATTGGCTATGTAGTCGATGGGGTCGATGGTTATCAGGACATCGCCTTTTTCGAAGAAGCCTCCAGAAAAAAGAGCAGGGGAAATAGACTCGATGCGTCCTGAAACTTCTGCTACAAGCGTCGTTTCAGTTCGAGCCTGCACAGTGCCCTGGCTTGCCACCTCGAGCGTAATGGGTTTTGGTTTCGCTACAATTACCTCCACGTTTGGCAGAACAACTATTGGGTCCTTCTTGGGAGCCTCAGGCTTCAGCGCGTTGGCGAGAACGACCGCTCCCACTGCCAGCAATAAAATTGCCACTGGTGGTACGACATATTTCAAAAGCCATACTTTAAAGGAAATCTGTGGTTT
>JANQKI010000121.1 GCA_028281165.1 Opitutaceae bacterium
GACGGCGATGTTGAAAAGGGGCGGCTTGCGTTCGTTGAACTGAATTGCGTTCGCTGCCATTCCGTCGTTGGAGAAGATGCTCTGTCAAGCTCTGTAACCGAAAGAGAAATACACGTTGTTCTCGGTGGAGACGTTACTAGGGTCAAAACGTATGGGCAACTTGTGACTTCGATTATAAACCCCTCACATGTCATTTCCGCTGAAAATCGAAGAAAATATGTGGACGAAAATGAAGCCTCACTAATGCCAGATATGACGGATGAATTAACGGCAAGGCAGGTTATCGATCTCGTCACTTTCTTGCAGACAAAGTACAAAGTGAAACTGCCCCCAGTGGCATATGAGGACATGTATTTAGCTCCATGAAATTAGTTCTTTCTTATCAAAAGTTTACGCTGCTCTCGATTTTTTTTAAACAGGGAATTAACCAAGTAAGAAGAGGTGACATTTATAAAAATCCACTTTTTTGAATGGTGAGATTTATTGGTTAATTAGATAAGGGCTTACTTGCTCGTCATCTATCTATGGGTCCTTGGCCATTCGAGATTCTTTCGGAATTTCCGCAACAAGGATACGCGAACTAGTCTTTCAGCAATTTTAAGTATTCTATGTAGAAAGAGAGCTCTCGACCATCCTCGTAGGTGGAGCTTTTGCTGGCAAGTAACTCAATTCTATTTAAGCCTTTTTGTAAATAAAATTGTTTAGAGTGGATAAGAATCCAATTGTTTTTAGATTGCATTTGAAAATCAGCAACTTTCACGCCATTCACGATTACTTGTATGTTTTGATTTTCAATTAGGGAGCGAGCCTTTATCAGGACACGCGCTTTCTTATCTTCTAGCTCTTCGGAGTTGATCGTTAGTTGTGCTTTCTTGCTATGAACCCATCTGATAGGTTGTAGCAAACCCCATTGCGGGTATGGCCCTTCCCATTTGCCCAAATTGCTTTCACTCGTGATCTCATATTCCTTACTTTTGCGTAAGAGAGTTTCTAGGTTTAAAATGTTATAGCCATTCCTTAAGCTACCTTGTTTTCTTTGTCGTAAAATATGTAGTGGATAGGGTGTGCAGGGAATTGGAGCATCTCCGCATAAATTTCTAAACATGGGTGCATTTACCTCAAATTGTTTTCCCTCAAAATCGGAGATTGAGACTCGATCCACTGCTATTTTTTGAATACTTTGAGTTGTGAAAAGCGATTGTGGTAGTTCTGGTTTTGGATAGACTCTTGCTATAGTTAGTAGTATGATTAAGATAACTATGCCAATTAGATTGTAGTACCTATTTTTTTGATATAAAAAAGCAACGGTTAAAGAACAGACTAACGCAAACCAAGACCAAATAAAACCATCGCCGAATCTTAGATCAGGAGCGGTTAGGAACCAGAATACAAGGTTGCTTGAGGTTGTGGCTAGAGCCCAAAGGCATTCTGCAACAAGATTGGGCAAAATCTTTTTTGTGAAAATGCATGCTAGAAAAATAGAAAAAGGCAAGAGACTTAATAGGAGTATCTTGTGCTCTCCTGATTTTTTAAAAATGGAAAACCATCTATTAAACCAAATAGGATAATCCCCATCTATTGCCAAGTGATAGTCTGTGCCAGGAAGCTTTGCCCATGCCTTTATCACTTCGTAGTGGCCTGATACAGACTGGACTTCGTATGGGTGACCTTTTTCGACTGGGTGTCGGGGCATTGCCCAGTCAACGTTGAGTTCGAGTATAGGTGCGGGATATAAGACCCATCCAGTCTGAATTATATTACGAGTAAGATGTCCTCCGATTATGAGAGCTGGTAGAAAAACTATCGCCAAGACTGTTCTAGAAAAAAAGACTTTTTTATGTATTTTTATTTTTCTGAATTCCTTGTATAGGGAATAACTAGTGTAGAAACTTATTAATAATAATGTTACGGCCCCAAATTGTTTGAATGAGAAAGCTAGAGCCGAGATCGAGATAATAAAAGCGTTAGTCAAGATTATGTTGGAGTCACTTTCGCGTAAGCCTTCATTCTTATCAATTTGCTTAATAAGATATTTAATAACTATCATCAATATGATATGTGCCGACGTGTCATAATGGAGATTCGGACCTTGATTGAATAGTTTTAATAAAAGATAAGGTAGGGTTAACAAGGCGTACAGTCTTTCAGTTCTACTATTCTTTGAAAATACGATGGTAAAAAGCCAATGAGTAGTTGCCAGGACTAGTATAAAGCCATTTAAAACCCAAGCCGATTTCGATTCCCACCAAGCGTTGTCGATTATTGCTGCTAGTATTAGGAATCCTGAGTTCATTGCTAACCTGCTATGCAGATTCCCTAGTCCTGGAACTGTAGGAAATTCATTCATCCATTTTATGGCATGAAGGTGGTATAGCAGCGTGTCATATCCTTCAATTTCTCTATTCGCGAGTCTTGATGACATATAGAGAATCAGAAATATGACTATTGCAAGATAGCTGATGGCTTTGAATTTTTCTTGCGATACTACGATTCGAATATGACTTGGCTTATAAAAAAAATATCTTATAAGAATAGGCACTCCAGCCATGCTAAAAAGCATCAAAGTGCAAAGGACTTTGGTGTTCAAAGGAGAAAAGACGCTTACTGACTGGGATATGGCGACTATAATTGCTATTCCGAGCCAGCAAATCTCGAAAATATTGGGTTTATTGAGATGTTTTTTTAATATTCGCTGCAGCGACCAAAGTCCTATACATCCTACTAGGGTCACCCAAAGAAATACGATAATCCAAGATATAGCTAGGTACAGCATGATTAAAATGCTATCTAAAGAATTTAGTTCGTATCAAGGTGAAAGGAAAATATTAAATGACCCTCTTAATTGTAATTACGCTTGGTGAAGTGCCTTCCCGAACGGGATTCTTTATGTGTTCTGTCTTAAATCTATCCCTATCAAGAGAATGACGCCATCTCTCTACCTCTTTTGCCTCTTCTGACCCTCCTTTATGTCCGTAGTATAGAACTAAGGACAGGATGCCTCCTTCCTTCAGAGTCAATAGGCTTGCTTCTAGTGCTGCTAGTGTCGTTTTCTTTTGAGTAAAGATAGATTTATCGCCTCCAGGTAGATAGCCAAGATTGAAGACAATTGCTGCAACGTTTCCTTGGTCCTTAATGGGAATGAATGAAGTTAGATTCTCGTGGCCTCGCCCCAAAAACGTGACTCTATGATTCAGGTTCTCCTTTTCCAGGCGAGCTCGTGTCGCCTCAATGGCGTCTGTTTGAATATCGATGGCGTATACCTTTCCGCCTTTTCCAACTGCCTTGGCTAGCCAAACCGTATCATGTCCATTTCCACAGGTTGCGTCACAAACGATATCGCCTTCTTTAACTACCTGGAGAACTCTTTCTCTGGCGACTTCCACTGCTCTCCATCTCGATTCTGGGGATTTTGATGCAAATCTAGAGAGGCTAGCGTCCCTCAAGAGGTCATGATCCGACCAGATATGCTTCACTAGGAGATCCGCAAGATAGGGAATCTGCATACAACCTTTACTTCCGAAACCGTTAAAAGCGACGACTCGCTCGCTTTGGGAATGTTTGCCGATGATCGGTTTCCCGCCGGCTGTCGCAGGACGAACTCCTGCATCGATAGCGTCCCAATTCCATTTTGAACCTAGGTGTTGCCTGAGGAAATTCTCCAGTTCGGCAATGCCTTCTTCGTCTGGCTGGTCGACTATATCATTCCAGTTGTAGGTGGCTCCTACGTAGAGGGTAGCGTCGTGTCTTGGTATTAGAAAGTATCGTTTTATAATGATTGTATTAGAAAAATCAATATCCGTGGTTATTCTTCCTATGATCCCCTTGGCTGGTTTAAAGGGGTAGCCTGAAAACCACGGGTTTTGGGTCGCAAAATGGCCTTCGCAGAAAAAAGCGATCTTCGCCTTTAGGCCCGACCACTCTACATGATTTTCTGTAATCGATATATCGTCGTATTCAAAATCCTCTTCGAAAAATTCCGTATTCTTTTCGAGGTTCGACCTTAGGCAGGACAACAAGGTGGGCGTATCCACATATCCGGCCTTTCTAACGGCAAAGCCTTCTTTTCCGCCCGAGATTGGAATGCTTCCGATTCCCGTGTTTTCGAGCGTGTCGATCCATTGACGATACTTCACGTCTTGTTTCTTTTGCTCCCAATTTTCCCGCTCGGCATCATTGGCGAATAGGCGCGCAAGATCACGCTCGTGGAAAATCTTCTGATCGTATCTTTCCTCAACTTCTCGGTAATAACTCTCCGCGAAGGGAATAAACGTTTCCGCCATCCAGGCTAAGTTAAGTCGACTGCCTGCTATGGGATTGATTAGGCCTGCTGCTACTCTCGAACAGCGAGAGCGAGCAGGATTATCGACTATGGCAATCTCTTTACCGTAGGCTAAGAGCTTGTCAGCCAACATGCAGCCAGCCATACCACCACCAAAAATGATCGCGTCTTTCATACACCTTTTAGTCCGGCTATTTTCTGAGCTAGACTAAGTTGCGCAAGGGTTTATGGGTTTCACTTCGATTATTATGACGAGAGTGCCTCCCAAAGATAAGTCGAGCTTGCCGAATTTATATTTGGTGGGCTTCATGGGTACGGGTAAAAGCGCAGTGGGGAGGAATGTGGCTCAGCGCTTGGGGCTGTCTTTTATTGATAGCGACCATTCTATCGAGCAATCGGAAGGAAGGCCGATTGCTGAAATTTTCGAGAGAGACGGTGAACCTGCTTTTCGTCGTATGGAACGTGTATTTGTTGAATCAGGACATCCGCAGTCAGGGTGCCTTGTTTCTTGTGGTGGAGGACTCATCATTCAGCCTGGTATGCTTGAACTGGTGAAAGGCAAAGGTCTGGTTATCTGTTTGTTAGCTTCTCCTGAAACCATTTACGAGAGAACAAGGCATCGAAAGCATCGCCCTTTGTTAAATGTTGGAGATCCTCTGGAGCAAATTCGAACGATGCTTGCTACCCGAGAACCCGTTTATCGAAAGGCTGGTACCGAAGTGCTGACCGACAAACGGTCTATCGGAGATGTTGCGGCTCATGTCTGTCGCATCTACCAATCTGAGGCCCAGCAATGGAGCTAGTTTCAATTAGAGGAAATAGCAAGGAAGAGCTCCGTCGAGAGATCGAGGCTCTGGGATTTGATGAGGTTAGGTTTACCGATCTCGAGCCTCTCGAGTCCAATCGGCTGCGTGAATGGGTTGAGCTGGGCTACCACGCAGACATGGAATGGCTTAAGCGCTCCATCGAAAAGCGGCTCGATCCCTCTTTGGTCATGGAAGAGGCATGTTCAGTAATCATGCTTGGGGTGAATTATCTTCCCGGCGAAGAGCCGGCTCTTTCTCAATCTCGCTGGGGAAAGTATAGCTTGTATTTGGATTATCATGATACTCTGCTCAGTGGTCTAAAGGCGGTCGGAAGATTGTTGGAAGGGCATTACGATCTAGATTCGAAAGAGTATCGCTACTACACCGACACGGGGCCGGTTATGGAGCGAGGCTGGGCCGCTGCCTCTGGTATGGGTTGGCAGGGGAAGAATGGAATGCTCATCTCCAAAAAGCATGGCAACTGGCTTTTGCTCGCGACGGTCCTAACAAAGCTTAAAATCGAGCCTGATCCTCCTTTGAAAAAGAAGCTTGTTGCCAAAGAGTCGAAGGGAGCGGAGATGGGCTTGCTATGCGGGAAATGCGTGCGTTGTATTGAAGATTGCCCTACGGATGCGATCGTTGAGCCGGGATTGTTGGACGCGAATTTGTGCATTTCTTATCAAACGATCGAAAACAAAGGCATTATTCCGCGCGAGCTGCGTCACCTTTTCGGGTCTCGTATTTTTGGCTGTGATATCTGCTTGGACGTCTGTCCGTGGAATCGTTTTGCAAGGGAGGGCAGGCGTCTGTTGCTTGTCAGTCGTTTCCAAATAGCATCGCTATCGCTCTTGGATATCCTAAGAATGGATACGGAGGAATTTCGTGAATGCTTTCGCAAGACTCCCATAAAAAGGCTAAAACTGCGAGGCTTGCTGAGGAATGCCTGTATTGTTGCAGGAAACCTTCATGAAAACGACGAGTGGTGGCCGAGCGATTTAGATGATAACATGCGTAGCGCTTGGCTAGGGGAGGTGAGAGACGAACTAACCCGACTTTGTTCCTATGAGGAAACGATGGTTAGACCTCATGCTCTTTGGGCGCTTTTCAGACTCTTCGGGCAAGAGGCCGTCGTCTTGATCGGGGATGCTATCGAATCTGAAAAGGATCCAGCTACTCTTGAAGAGTATGCTTATTGGGTAAGCTGACTTCGATCAGTCAAAAGCTCGATCGATTATCGAGAGGAAAGATTCGGGTGGCTTTATCGGCTGCCCATTTCGATTCATGAAAGCATGGATACTGTAACCGGTTGCTAGGGTTTCCTCGTTTTTTCTGATCTCGTACTCCATTCGAATTCTAGCCATGGGACGATCTTTCATCGTAGTTATGATTTCTATACGGTCATCGTATTTAGCTGGCTTCAGGTATTTGAGATTAACTTCGAGCACTGGGAGCAGTTTGCCACCGTCTTCGAGATCCTTGTAGGGCAAACCGATTTCTTTCATAAGTTTCGTGCGCCCTATTTCAAGCCAGGGAAGGTAATTGGCATGGTAGACTATGCCCATCATGTCGGTCTCGGAGTACCTGACTTCGATTTCAGTCGAACTGACGATCATGCTTCTACTGACAAGAAGCGACGGAGCCTTTCAAGACTGGAATCGTTTATCCGCTTAAGTCGCGGATGCTTAAGCCTCGACTAGTTCGGGCTCGGGGAATTCCAGTGAGGGATCGATCTTCACATCCCAACGGTTGAAAAGGAGCTCGGCGGATTGTATCCAATTATTGCGTCGAGCCCACTTGATGCCGTTGCGACCCATCTTTTCGCGAATCATGCGATTCTGTACGAGAAGCGTGAATGCGTTTGTGAGTTCAGAGATATTCCCCGGCGTAACCAGAATTCCATTATGGCCGTTGGACACGGCTTCAGCGACGCCGCCTACATTGTTGGCAATGATAGGCAAGCCATGAGCAGCGGCTTCCAAATAAACGAGTCCGAACCCTTCAACACTTTTCTTAAAATCGATGCTGGTCATCGAAAAGATGTCAGCTTGCGAATAGAGCTCTTCAAGCTTCTCGTTGGTCACGTCGCCAAAGAACGTTACATTAAAATCCGCTTGAGCTGCCAAGTGCCTCAGTTGCGTTTCGTAGCCGAACTTATTTCCCGTTCCAACGACCCAGAAATTGGTTTGTCGTCGCAGGCTTCTTGGCAGCTTGGAAAGGGCTTCCATGATGATGGCCTGGCCTTTTCTCGGATGAAGTCGGCCGACAGTCAGGATGTTCACCTTTTTCGAGCCGCGGGATTTAGATAGGCCTTTCGACTCGAATTCCGATCGCAAAGCCCCCGGAGTGAGAAAAGTCTTTGTCTCGGCATTCGGGAAATTGGACATCAAAAGTTTGTGTGTGAATTCGGAAGGCGTGCTAATGCGGTCCGCTTTCTTGATAAGTCTATTGACGATAACCCGTCGTCCCGGATTGGCTGCGAATTTCTTAATCTCCGAACCGTGGAAAGTGATGATTAGTTTCCCAGGTTTGATTGCTTGGAAAAAGTGCAGATAGCACATGGCCAAGACAGGTCCCGGATCGCAGAGGTACACCATCGACTTTCTTAGGGACCTGCGTTCCTTCACTAGCTCTCTCGCCAGTCGAAGCTGACAGGACAGGTCTTGCGAACCCTTCAAGTCCAGTCGCTTGACGGTGAACGGGAATTTGGGATCGGCTTTTTCAGATCCTCGAGGGGCCCAAACTTCTACCTTGCGACCGATCTTCACCGCAGCCTTCGCCATCTCCTCCGTGAAGGTCGCGATTCCCCCTTTGGTTGGGAAAAACTCGTGTGTCAGAAAATAGATCGGCAGATCTGCAGAGATGGTCATCTTTTTCTCGAGAACAGCTTGATATTTAGAGTGAGACTATCGGGGGCGTTTCCCTTTTCGCAAACCCTAATAAATCAACCTTTGGGATGATTTTGTACCCTATGTTTTTCATTCCTGGTCAACGATGGAGATTTGAGCACAATCAAGTGTCTGGTCATACTAAGCTATGCGACCTGTTTTGGAGGAACTTCATTGTCCCTTGAGCAATTCGCTTCAGCTCCAGTCGTGAGAGCTAACCAGCTCTCAATTCGCTTCAATCCATATTCTAGAAATCCAGCGACATGTTTTGCATTTACATTGCTGTCGCCCACTCCTTAGCTAGCCACTTCAATGTCAGATCAGACTACAACCACCCGAGAAACTGTTGCGGAGCCAGCTCGTGGTAGCGATGAGCTTCTAAAAGAAACGTTGAAGCGTTGTTCTAGTGGGACTTTGGGGGCGGCCTTGGAATTCAGGCGAACGGGCGATGTTTCTTTGGTCCCGAAAATCGTTCTTGGTATCATCGAACGTTCGGTAGAGCCGGACTTGGTTGATCAGCTTCGCAATGGAGGGGACTCTATCAGGTTTATCGAGGACTTGCAGATCGATTCCATCGATATGATTGAAACCGTTATGATGGTGGAAGAGGCGATGGGAATCTCTATCAAAAACGAAGAGCTTATAGAGCTTCGTACGATTGGGGATATGAATACATTTATCCATGAGAAGATTAGTGGAATGGGGACTTCCAAGAAAACTCAGTTTTTCCCCTTTGAAGAAGTCGCCGCCATCTTGCCTCATCAAAACCCTTTCCTTTTCTTGCATGAGGCGACACTTGATGACCGTTCAGCAACGGGTAAGTATAAAATTTCTGGAGACGAGGATTTTCTCGAAGGCCACTTCAAGGGTAATCCCGTTTTCCCCGCTTCCCTGATGCTTGAAGCCCTTGGGCAGTTGGCTGTTTTCCTTCTCTTGAAAAAGCCTCTTGATGAGCTGGGTAGGGAAAGGGTGGATGCTGCTGACGTCTATTTCACAGGAGCTGATGGCGTGCGTTGCTATAAAATTTGCAAGCCTGGGGATACGCTAGAACTCAGCGTGAGTTTGAAGCGTGTTAGAGATCCTATTGCCGTTTTCTCTGGGCAAGTTCATGTTAATGGGGAAAAGACGGCACTCGTTGACGAAGTCACGCTCGCCTTCCGATTGGAGGGCTCGGAAAAGAAGATAAATGGAGAGAATGGGGCTGCTGAAATCAGTGGTCTCAATGGAAATTAGCGCCGAGAAATTTCGCTTCCGAGGCGCTTCTTGTTATTTTTCCTGGCGGCTTTCGAGAGCAGCAATATTATAGACAAAAACTTTGCTCGATTTCATTGAGTCGCTGCATCTAGACTAGTTTCAAAGTTATGGAACGAAATAGGGTCTATGTCTCGGGGGTGGGAATCATAAGCAGCATCGGCAATGACCGTGAATCGGTCCTGCAGAGTTTGCGTTCACTGCAGCATGGCTTTAGTTCGTATCAGCCTTTTGAGGACGATGACCTCGCGGAAGTTCAATTTGTTGGTCTTGTTAAAGAATTCGATGTCGAATCTAGTGACTATGAAGACTGGTCTTTTCCGAGTCCCTACAAGATTCGTCGCGAAACTCTGAGAGGTCTAGGGCCGCATGGGGTCTACTGTTATTGCGCCATGCAACAAGCCATTCAAGATTGCCATTTGACTGAGGAAGAAATCTCCAATCCCGATACGGGGATATATACGTCTTCAGCGGGTTCGCCCATGATGCTAACCTATAATGTAAACCGTATGCGACGTCTTGGTCCTATGCGGTGTTCGCCAACAGGGATAGTCTCTTCGATTTCCGGAACTCTCAGTTTTAATCTTGTCGCCAATTTTAAGATACAGGGCAGCTCCTGTGGATTTTCCTCGGCTTGCGCGTCTTCCGGTCACGCTTTGGGCTATGCTTTTGACGACATTGCTCAAGGGCGGCAGAAACGCATGTTTGTAGTGGCGGGTGAGGATGCTAACTATGAGAGCATTCTTCCCTTCGCCGGTATGCGGGCTCTCTCGCTGGAAGGCGATCCTGAGCGAGCTTCCTGTCCTTTCGATACGGCGAGAAACGGCTTTGTTTCAGCTGGGGGTGGGATAGCCTTAGTTCTTGAGTCCGAGGATGAAGTGAATCGTCGCGGAGTAGAGCCCTACGCTGAATTTATCGGATGGGGGCAAGCCAGCGATGGACACAATGTCGCTATTTCGCATCCTGAAGGATATGGACTTGCTCGAGCCATGAAATTGGCTGTTGCCAATTCTGAAATCGATGCGGGAGAAATCGACTATATCAATGCTCATGCGACTTCCACCATCATAGGAGATTCGAGCGAAGGCAAGGCGATCATCGACGTATTCGACTCTCAAGGACTAAAACCTAAAATAAGCTCGACCAAGGCGATCACGGGACACGGGCTTTCCTTGGCCAGCGCCCTGGAGGCGGCTATCGTCAGCCTTTCAATACAAGCTGGGATAACGCCAGGTTCTGCCCACATCCGAAATCTTGACCCTATCTTCGAGCCATTGAATATCATTAGAGAAACGGAATCGGAGTCTCCCTCCGTTGCGATGAGCAACAGTAGTGGATTTGGCGGGGCAAATGTTTCCCTAGTGTTCAGGCGACCCTGATTTAATTCTAGGAAATCAGTCTTCTTTTACGCTACCGAGAAGCCTCTTTTTCAAAAGCGTGCAGCGCGCTTTTGAATCCGAATTGCGAACCGCCATGGCATAGGCTGCCGGATCGCCAATCAAAATTACTTTTTTCTTTCCGCGCGTTATGGCAGTATAAATCAAATTCCGTTGTAGCATCATGAAATGAGCTTTCAGTAGTGGAATCACCACGACGGGATATTCACTGCCTTGCGATTTGTGAATGCTAACGGAGTAGGCTAGCGAGAGATCGAGCATGTCGCTCATGTCATAAGTCAACCGTTCGTTGTCGAACTCAATTTCCATGCTGCCGTCGATTCGGTTTATCAAGGAAACGATGCCTACGTCGCCATTGAACACGCCCTTATCGTAATTATTGCGAGTTTGGATAACCTTGTCGCCCTTCTTGTAGCGGATGTATCCAACTTGAAGCCCATCTGTTTCCGAGTTTAGCTCGCTTTGTAGAAGCGCGTTGAGTTGACCTACTCCTGCTGCTCCACGATGCATTGGAGCCAGGACTTGAGTTTCTTTTATTGGATCAATCCCAAGCCTCTTTTCGACAAATTGCTGTAAGGTGGCCAGCACTTTGCGTGAGCAGTCTTCTTGATCTTTGGAAACCAGAAATTGAAAGTCTTTCGCGGTATCAAGGCTCGCCACGTTTTCCGCAACGGTGGGCATGGAAGGTTCTCCCGAGTTTACGGAGTGGGCGTAGTAGACGATACTGCTCTGCTTGCTTTGCCGGAACACGACGTTCAGTCGTGTTACTGGAATTTGGCCCCATTGTATTAGATCTCCGAGTACGTTTCCTGCTCCTACTGATGGAAGTTGATCGGTGTCTCCTACAAGGATGAGATGGGCATCTGAAGGAGTAGCTTGAAAAAGACAGGAAGCCAATCTGCCGTCCAGCATTGAGGCTTCATCGATAATGATTACATCAGCGCCGAGGGGCTTGGACTCGTTCATGGTGAACGAACTTTTCGCTGGATCGTACTTTAATAAGCGATGGATGGTTTGAGCGAATCCTCCCGTCGTTTCAGCGAGCCTCTGGGCAGCCCTGCCGGTTGGAGCTGCCAATAAAATTCGTGATTTCTTAGCTTTCAGAATACTAACAATGGCTCTTAGGATTGTTGTTTTGCCAGTTCCTGGCCCTCCCGTAAGTACAAAGAGCTTATTCTCAAGAGCATTGCGTATGGCTTCCTTTTGTTGGTCGGCGAAAGCTATGCCTGCTTTCTCCTCGGCCCATTCGATGGCTTTTTCGATTCTGATAGGAGGGAGGCTGCTTTTGCAGCCTAGCAAGCGATTAGCCGAGTACTCGATTTTCTCCTCTGCAAAGCTATTGTAGGGTAATTGAGAATACACGGAGCCATCTTCGAGGTCCACTCTCCTTAATTCGCTTTTTTCAAAGAGTCCTACTAAACAATTTCTTGTTACCTCTCGATCCGTTTCCAAACTCTCCGCGCTAAGAGCAACAAGGTCTTTAGCCGGATAAGCAGTATGCCCTTCGTCTTGCAGATTTTGCAATGCGTACAGGATACCTGCTTCTACACGGCGCGGACCATCGTTAGCCAGTCCCATATTAATGGCCATGCGGTCGCAGGTTTTAAAACCAATTCCCGCTATATCTCTAGCTAGGCGATATGGATTTTCGTTTATCAGGTCGATTGCGGTAAATCCATACTCCTTGTGGATTTTTACTATCTGCGAGGGTGTCACTCCGTATTGGTTCAAGAAAAGAGAGAGATCGCGAATGTGGCTCTGTTCTTCCCAGGCTCGTTTAATCGATTTTGCTCGTTGACTGCCAATACCCTCGACTTCCTGTAGTCGAGCAGACTCTTCTGAAATCACTTTCAATGTCTTTTCTCCAAACCGTTTCACGATTCGGTTGGCCAGGCCTTTGGAAACGCCCTTCACTAATCCGCTTCCTAAGTATTTGCGAATCCCATACACAGAGGCAGGTAGCTCTGATTTGAATGCGCTGGCTTTGAACTGCCTGCCGTGCGCAGGATGATTTGTCCATGAGCCTTGGATACGGAGAGTCTCGCCGCATTGGATTCCTGGAAACTTTCCGACAATGATTACAGTTTGCGATTGGTCCTCAGGTCTCAATTCGCCGATCAGGTAGCCGTCTTCCTCGTTCGAATACTTGATTCTCTCGAGGACTCCCGTAAGCGAGTCTATCTGAGCTGAAGATGGCATCCGAGGAAGCTTTGAGGAGCTTTTAGGAGAAAACAATGGAGAACCTTTCGCGACTAGCGAAAAAGCGGTTGCCAGTGTCGATTTCCGCTCACGCAGCATGGCGGGGTCGGCTGAGTATTTCCTTGCCTGGCAAGTTAGCGATTGTTAGCCATGCAATCGAGTTTCTATGAGCGACTCTTCTAGCATCAGCGAACCAAGAGAAGCGTCGGTTTCGCCGAAATTCGAAGAAGCGGCCAGGCGAGTAGCTGAACTGCTGTCGAGGGGCTCTCTTGATGAAGCCGAGTCTGGGGCAAATCTGCTTGCTCGCGAGTATTCGAATCTGGAGCGAAGCTGGATTCTATTGGGCTCTGTCTATTTCAAGAAGAAGCTGCTGGAGAAGGCGGCCGATTGCTTTCGCCAATCTTTCACTCTTAATCCGCGAAACGTCGAGTCCTTGAATAATTTGGGAGTCATACTGAACACGCTAGATCGGCATAAGGAGGCGGCGCTCTGTCTGCAAAAGGCTTTGTCGATAAATTCCGAATACACACCAGCCTATTTGAACTTAGGCAATGCTTTTCTAAAGCTAAGGCTTTGGCAGAAGGCTGCGGCTTGCTATCAGACCTACCTGAAGTCCAAGCCTCAAGATCCTATTGCGATTTATCGATTAGGCGCGGTTTTCAAGCATTTGGGCAACCACCAGGAAGCGTTGAAGCGTTATCATCAGTTGGTGCAGCTTCAGCCTCAAAACACTCAGGCATGGAACGGCTTAGGAGTTTTGTATCGTGATTTAAAGAGCCCAGAAAAGGCGATCCAGTGCTATCGAAAAGCGATCGAGATAGATCCTAATTTCTACGCAGCTTTGACGAATTGCGGCAATCTTCTGCGAGATCTTTTCCAGACTGAGGAAGCGGTTTCGCTAAATCGGCGAGCCGTCGCTATTCAGCCGGAGAATCCTTACATCGTCAATAATCTGGGTCTAGCTCTTAAGGAGAATGGAAATTTGGAAGAGTCACTCACCTGTTTTGAGAAAGCGCATTCGCTGAAGCCTGACAACCACATAACTCGTCTAAGCGTGGGCGTGGTCAACCTGCTGAAGGGCGATTTCTCTAAAGGCTGGCCTCTCTACGAGTTTCGTCGTCTCGATCAGCCCCAGAATTACAGGAAATTCGACGAGGCCAAGGAATGGAAGGGAGAGGAGATTGAGGGGCGAAGCATTCTGGTACACGAGGAGCAGGGTCTAGGAGATGCTTTTCAGTTTATTCGATTTTTGGATACTTTGGTTGGTCGTGGAGCTGAAGTCTCCTTCTCGGTAAACCCCAAGCTGATACGAGTCCTCAAATCCTACTCTTCGAAGACAAGCTTGATAAGCAGCAAAGAGGGGCAGGGATCAGCTGTAAATTTCGATTCCCACACCTATCTGATGAGCTTGCCCTATCGCTTGGGTTTACGGCTCGATGAAATTCCCTCTCAAACCAACTATTTATCGGCGGAACCTGATCTTGTCGATTCTTGGGCAGAAAGGCTAGGGGATGGTGGATACAAAATTGGAATCAACTGGAAGGGCAATGCCAAGGGAGATATCGATAATGGCCGATCTGTCGGTTTGGATTGTTTTCGGCCGATTGCGGAGGTCGAAGGGGTAAGGCTAATTAGTTTGCGGCAGGACGGCGATGAGGAGATCAGCCGGCTTGAAAGCGAAATGAAAGTCGAGAGTTTTAGCCGGGAGATCGACGCGGGGTCGGACGCTTTCGTCGATACGGCGGCCATCATGAAGTCGATGGATCTTATCGTAACTACGGACACCTCGATCGCCCATCTGGCAGGGGCTTTGGGAGTGCCGGTTTGGGTGGCTCTCAAGAAGGTTCCCGACTGGAGATGGGGTATGGAAGGAGATTCTTCGCCTTGGTATCCCTCCATGCGGCTCTTTAGGCAGAAAGAGATCGCTCAATGGAAATCGGTTTTCGAGGATATGGCAGCGACTTTGGAGCAAGAGTTTTCACGATTGGTATCTCAATATTCCTGATTCGAGGAAAGTATGAAAATCAACGCAGAGATTTCGGTGGGCGAGCTGATAGACAAGATTTCGATACTCGAAATTAAGCAGGATCGAATCTCCTCTCCCGATGCTTTGAAGAATGTCAGGCGAGAATTGCATTCGCTATCTTCAACTCTCGGTCCTTTGCTTAAAACCTATCCCGGCATTGCTGGATTGAAGACCGAAATTGGGGCTGTGAACACCAAACTTTGGGATATCGAGAACGAGATTCGCTTGAAGGAGTCGCAGAAAGATTTTGGCGAGGCCTTCGTGGAGCTTGCTCGCTCGGTTTATTTCCAAAACGACAAGCGATCCGTCATCAAGCGAAAGATTAACGATTTGGTAGGTTCGGAAATCGTCGAGGAAAAATCGTACGGAAAATACTGATACGATTTCCCTTAAGATCGCTTCTAGGCAAGCCAGTTAGCGATTTCCTGCAAATTGGGGAATATTTTATCGGCCCCCGCTGCTTCCAGCTCCTCTTGCGTGTGAGATCCGGTAGGGACGCAGAAGCTGGCCATACCAACATTTCGAGCAGTTTCGATGTCGAAAGGAGAGTCTCCAATCATGATGGTATGCTTGGCATCCGTATCCAGTTTATCGAGCGCGATTTGCGACAGCTCTCTTTGCGGTTTTCGATAGGGCGTGTCGCCCACTCCAAGTATTAGCTCGAGCTGATCGGCCAGACCTAAATTCTGGCAGATGTTGCGCGTGTGGCGCCCGGTTTTGTTGGTGAAGATGGCTGCCTTGATTTTCCGCCTGGCAAGCGTATCCAGAAGTTCCTTGGCTCCCTTCATAAGTACCACGTCCTCCAGATGAATTTTTTCGAAATGCTCCGTCCAGATATTCTTGGCTTCTTCGATTTTCTCTTCGCTAAAGAACTTGCGGATGGTGACGGGCATCGAGCCTCCTACGCTCCGCTTTACTAACTCTGGGCTGGGAACGACTTCGTCAAGCTCTTGGGCTACTTTCTTGTAGCACCGGTAGAGCGCTTGAAAATGGTCTATCAGCGTTCCGTCCATGTCAATGAGAACGGTTTGAACGGAGTCTGGAAAGATTTGTAGTGGCATGTCTAATACGAATCCATATTTCACCGACCACTTCTGTGGTGATGGCAAGTAGGTCACCAATGGCATAATCCCGATCCCTTCAAGGACAATCGCAGGAGGGGCCTGCCATTTCTAAATTCTCGACTTTAAGGTGCATGTATTTGAGCATTGTTATCAGTCTCCTCGCAATGGCTCGATTCAAACCTGAAGTCCCTCCTCCTTCCCTCCACGGATCTACCACCGCCCGTCAAGAAGAGATTTCTAAAGCGGACCTCGAAGTGGCGACTCGGCGTATCAACACATTGCTCATGGCAAAGGAGTTTGGCAAAGCGGAGTCTGTAGCTCTGGCTCTCGCTTCTGACTACCCGAAATCTGTCCAAGCGCTTAAATTGCTGGCGTTATTTTTCTCTCGCGTCGGCAAGGGCAAAGGAGCGGCAAAGGCTTTTGCCAAGATCACCAAACTCAAACCCAGCGATGCCGACGCTCATAACAATCTCGGTCTTTGTCTTTTTGCTCTAGAACAATTTGACCAAGCTATTGCCTGCTACCGAAAGGCGCTTTCACTTAGGCCGAAATTTGGGGCCTGTCATATGAATCTGGGAATCGTCTGCGAGAAGAAGAGAATGTTCTCTGAAGCAGCGCGGAGCTACAGGAAAGCTCTCGAATTCGGAGAGAATTCCATTTCGATATTTCTTCGCCTTGCTCGAACGCTTGTTAGGCATGGTGATACGGAGGCGGCCATTTCTTGCTACCGAAGGGCATTGGAGCTGTATCCCCATAGTTTGGAGGCATGGGGGGAACTCGGAATCCTTTTCAAGCGGAATGAGCGAAACCAAGAGGCGATCAGCTGTTATCAAAAGGCCCTCGAAATTGATCCAGACAATCCGGGCTTGCTGAGCAATCTTGGCAATGCTTGGACGGCTAAAGGAGATCTTGACCAGGCTCTTGAATTCCACGTTCGAGCCGTCGAATTAAATGACGAGAATGCTGTAGCTCAATGCAATCTAGCCGCTGTATACAAAGAACTGGGACACATGGAAAAAGCTCTGGCGTGCTTGCGGCGAGCGATCAAGCTGGATCCCGATAATCCTGCGGTTCAAATCGGTTCAGGTTTCATTCATTTGAGCCTAGGCAACTACCTCGAGGGTTGGAAGTACTTTGAAGCTAGGAAGCTGATCAATCCTGAGAAATACGTCGCGATCGAGGAGGGGCGAGAGTGGCGTGGACAGCCATTGGAGGGGAAAGGGCTTCTCGTTTACGCTGACCAAGGGATAGGAGACAAATTGCAGTTCATCCGATTTCTCGCTAACGAGAAATTTAGCCGAACTCGCATTGCCCTTGCCATGCAGAGAAGCTTGCAGAGCCTGCTACGGACTTTTCCGTCGAATATCGAGCTAGTAGACTTTGACAGCGCCAGCCGCGAGGAATTCGACTTCGAAAACCACCTCTTGAGCTTGCCGAGATGGCTTGGGATCGGATTTTCTGATACAGCTTTCTCTACGCCTTATCTGTTTCCAGAAATTGCGAGAGTCGAAAAATGGAAGAAGCGTATTGGAGATCATGGCTTCCGAATTGGAATTGCCTGGCAAGGCAATCCGAATTCTCCGGTCGATGAAGGCCGATCGGTTCATGTCTCGTCTTTCCTTCAGCTATCGAAGATAACAGACGTTCGCCTGATCAGTCTACAGAAGGGCTACGGTTCTGATCAGCTCAAGAGTCTTCCGTCGGGTTCGTCCATCGAATCGTTCGAAGATGAGATCGATAGGGGCGATGATGCTTTTGTGGATACGGCAGCAATTATCGATTCGCTCGATCTTGTTGTCACTACCGACACATCCATTGCCCATTTAGCTGGGGCCCTGGCGGCCCCGGTTTGGCTTCTCTTAAAGAAGGTCCCCGATTGGAGATGGGGTCTGAGTGGGGACACGACTCCCTGGTACTCGTCGATGAAAATTTTCCGCCAGGATCATATTGGCGAATGGGAACCAGTTTTTCAGAGGGTCGCTTCCGAGATTGCTAAGATTCACGAGAACCAATCCATTTAGGCGTAAACGAATTTCACTAATGATAGAGCGACTTGTGGAGGAGAGCGATAAGGACCTTTTGCTGGATTTATATCGGCATCTTCACCGAGCAGATCAGCCTCTGCCAGACGAACCCGATCTGGAGACGGCCTGGCTGGATTTCATTCGCAATCCCATGGTCAAGTGTTTCGTCATCGAGGACTTGGGACTGCTTATTTGCAGCTGCGTCTTATCTCTTACGCCCAATTTGACGCGTGGATGTCGCCCTTTTGGGCTGATAGAAAATGTTGTTACGCGAGCTGAATATCGTAGGAAAGGTTTGGGTCGCCGCGTGATTTCAAATGCCCTCGAATTTGCCTGGGAGTCGAATTGCTATAAAGTGATGCTAATGACGGGTCGGAAAGATCAGGCAGTCTACGATTTCTACGCTTCATGCGGCTTTTCTGGAGACGAAAAACGAGCGTTTATTGCTCGTCGAAAGGGTTGAGAGTCTCTCGTCTTTTTCCGTTTTTCACATCAACTTTTGCATTGTGAATAACTTGGGAGCAATTTGCTAACTTTGGTCATTGCACTTTGAGTTCCGACTTTCTAAGGGGCAGCGGCTGAGGCGATACTCCTAAGGACGTCGCGAATTGTAAAATATTCAATCCTTCTCAATGGATCTCTTTTCCTCGAAAAGCAGCCTTTGGCGGACGATATGTTGGTAATCAGCGTGTTGCGTAAATGTAACTTTTCTTAGTTCAGCTATGATAAAAGTGATATCATTCTAACCTACACATTTCCAAGGCTTTACACATATTTCGGCTTTAGTTTTCTATTTTTCCCATTAACTTGCGCTTATCCTACGAAATCGATCAAGCCGTAATACCTCCAGGATTTCTTGGTTTTCATACCATCAGATTTTCCATTTTTTCAGACTTTTGATCGATGCTTTTTACAATTAGTTAGGGCGTTTATCCCATAACTTCTCAGATCTCCGCTGAAAATTGTCACTAACTTTAAGCATTCCCCATCTTTGTGAAGAAAAGTGGCCGCCGCCGTTTTCTTGGCCGCTTCCGCGCGATTTTCGATTTCAAATTCGCTAAGCTTCAGGCTAAAAACGAGAATCAATGAAAATCGGGATCATAGGCTCCGGAGCAATAGGCCTTTATTACGGGGCCAGGTTACAAAGGATTGGGCAGGAAGTCCATTTCCTTGCCCGTACCGATTTCGAATCCATCCGCAAAAATGGAATCCAGATACGAGCAGGCGATGGCGATTTTACGCTTAATCCAGTAAACGTTCATAAAAGCTCCGAGACCATTGGCGTTTGCGATTTGGTGATCGTGGCCATGAAGGCTACTTCGAACCACGCCGTTGAATCTCTGACTCGGCCTTTGGTTGGAGAAGCGACCACCTTGCTGACCTTTCAAAACGGACTCTCAAACGACCGTTTTCTCACTGGTCTTTTCCCAGGACACCGAGTCCTCAACGGACTTTGCTTCATTTGCTTGAATAGGGTGGATCCTGGTGTAGTGGATTGTTTCATACTTGGCTCTATTTCGATTGGAGAATTTAAAGCCAAGGCCTCGCTCTTCACGCAGCAGCTCAAAGACATTTTCAACGAAGCCGGAATGAATTGTTCGGTTTACGATGATCTTCAACTAGCTCAGTGGAAGAAACTGGTCTGGAATGTCCCTTTTAATGGGCTGACTATTGCTGGGGGAGGAATCACAACCCAAGACATTCTAGAGGACTCTGGCTTGAGTCAACTGGTCCTCGATCTGATGAATGAGATTCGCGAGGGCGCTGCTGCCCTAGGCATGTCGATTAGTTCCGATTTTCCTCAAGAGCAAATTGAGAAAACCAGAGGCATGGGCCCTTACAAGCCCTCGAGTGTCATCGATTTTCTGCAAAAGAAACCCGTAGAGGTGGAAGCCATTTGGGGAGAGCCATTGCGGCAAGCCCAAGCCGCCGGAGTGCAACTGCCAAAGCTGGAGATGCTCTACCACCTTTTGAGGATTACTTGTAGCGGCGATCGGCTTGCACGGGCGTAGTTGACAAACGGAGACTCATGATCGTCGAGGAGTGTTTCTCTGTATGATTTTCGACGATCAACGATCGCCGCTACATTGACTTAGTTCTCAACTGGCTGAGCTGGCCTGTCTAGCTTTACTAATTCTTGCGTCTCCGGAACATCGTGAATGATTTGGGAAGGCATGGGCCCTACGCCTACATAGCGAAGGTTCGGAAGCTCGTTCGGCCAGGCTTCTCCATGGTAAGCGCACGTCAGTAGTGTATTAACCATTCCGGCTATATAGGACTTTGTCGCCTCAGGCAGCTCATCGAAGGAGCGAATTTTCGAAATGTCTTCTGCCCAGCCATGATATTCCTGATACACGGGGGAAAGCGTTTTTCGTAGAGCGTCGTTTCTTGGAACGCGATAGTACCGATTACCTGCTTTATCCTCGTAGGCAACGCAGATTTTCAAGTTGCCGTCCCAGTTCTCGCCATGTCCTAGCGGATCAATCTTGTTGATCATCAAATCTGAGAAACCTCCGTAGCGCAGAGCATCACCCTTTTCTACAGCATCATACCAACCCACCATACGTTGGCGACCAGTGGACGTTCCGAACTCGAGCTCTCTGAGTCGATCGAAGAGAGGGTGGGGCTCGCTAACTTCCGTGAGAAAGACATGGGTTCCGACTTTCGTGTCGTAAGCTTTGGCCACACCAAATACGTGTAGTGGTTGAACAGGTATGCTGGCGGAGTTGAAAAACTCGGAGGCATAGGTGTGAGAGGCCGAAACGTTGGGCGAGAATCCTTGGCGTTTATCCAGCCAGTAAGCCTGCCCGTATTCGCCAATCACATACTTTCCTCGATTCTTAGCCTGTAGTGTCAGTTCTCTCACATCGGCGATTTTATCTTTCAAGCGTGATCCCGCTTTCCAGTAGATCTCAATCAGCTTTTCCGTATCCAGACTGAATGTTTTAGATCCTTTGAAGATGGTGAAGTCGAATTCCTCCTCTGGGAAAAGGCCTTCGTCAATCCATTCTTTGTTAGCTCGTTTTTCAACGTTTGTCAGTGTATCGAAAAATCCATGCCACGCTTCTTCCGAAACTTGACACACTTTCTCAATGGTCAAGCAGGCCCGCTCCACTCGCTGCTCTAGTTTTCGGGCGAAGTCGGCCTTGTCCGCCAAATACTCGCTGTAGTAGATTTGAAACTGCCCCACCTCGTCGAGATAGGCTGGAGT
>JANQKI010000135.1 GCA_028281165.1 Opitutaceae bacterium
TTGGCCGAAATATACTGCCAAATTCCAACAGCGTTTTCAATAGCGCCGTAGTTCCCTTCGAAGAAGGTTTCGCCGGCGTCTTCCGCGTCGATAATCGCGCCATGGAAATGAGAATACATGCTGGCTTTAGCGAAGATGGCGTGAATTGGAACCTTGACCCGGATCCCATCGAGTTCGTTCCAGACAGCGATGTGCCAGGCCCTTTCGTCTACGGATACGACCCACGCGTCACTTGGATCGAGGATCGCTACTACGTGACCTGGTGCAATGGATACCATGGTCCCACTATTGGCGTGGCGTGGACAAAGGATTTCAGAACATTTCACCAAAAGGAAAACGCCTTTGTTCCTTTCAATCGCAATGGCGTGCTGTTTCCTCGCAAGATCGGTGATCGATTCGCCATGCTGAATCGTCCCAGCGACAATGGTCATACTCCCTTTGGAGATATTTTCTATTGCGAGAGCCCCGATTTGGAATTCTGGGGCAGACATCGTCATGTGATGAGCCCCGTGAAAATCGAAAAAGGCTGGCAATCGACTAAGATCGGGGCCGGACCTGTGCCGATAGAGACCAGCGAAGGCTGGCTGTTGATCTACCACGGCGTACAGACTTCCTGCAACGGCTATGTCTATAGTATGGGAGCAGCCCTACTCGACCTTGATCAACCTTGGAAGGTAATCGGTCGAGCTCAACCGTTTCTCTTAGCGCCGTGGATGAACTACGAAATGGTGGGAGACGTTCCCAACGTCGCTTTCCCCTGCGCGGCTCTAGTAGACGGCGAGACGGGACGTATTTCCGTTTACTATGGAGCAGCCGATACGGTTACCTGTCTTGCCTTTGGCTACGTGGAAAACATTATCGATTTCATTAAGTCGAACCCAGAACCCAATGCCTAAAACGGTTTTACTACTTTTATTTTTCATATCGTTTTTCGCTCTGCATTCAGGATGCCAGAGCGTTTCGGATACAGAACCGTCCTCATTGCCTCAATACACATCGAATCCCTCCTGGCTGCTCGGCTTTAATACGCCTTGGAATGAATTTGGGCGAGATTTTGGCAATGGAATCGACAACACGCGATTCTGGAACAAAGCCTACAGTGAGGCCGCTGAAATGGGGCTTAATGCAATGAGAGTCTGGGTACATTGTGACGGTAGAGGAAGTCCACACTGGAATTTGGATACGGGCGAACCCACGAAATTGCCTCCAGGCTTCGAAGACGATTTTCAGGAAATGCTGGACCTTGCCCAACGATATGGAATTGCTGTCATGCCTTGTCTATGGTCTTTCGATCTAGTCGTTGATCGCGTTGCTGAAGAAGGGCCTTACGCTGGAGTACACGAACGTTTCGTTACCGAACCAAAACTCGTAAAGACCTACATAGACAACATTCTTATACCTTTAGTAAAACGATTCGACGACCATCCGGCCCTTTACGCTTGGGAAATTTGCAATGAGCCAGAGTGGATGGTAGAGGACCACGGTTTAAATAAAGAGGCTGTGATTCGTTTTATAGGCCTTCAAGCAGCCGCCCTGCAACGGGCAGCTCAAAAACCGGTAACCAATGGAGCCGCTTCGATCAAATTCAACGCCGAGCCTCCTTTTGGCGAAGACAATTGGTGGAGCGACGCATCCCTGCAAGCCGCCACAGGAGATCCGGACGCTCGTCTTGATTTTTACCAGATCCATGCCTACGGCTGGATGATGCCACAAGGTTTCGAACCGTATTCTAGATCCTATGACGAAATCGGTTTCGACAAACCGGTCATGATTGGGGAGGCTCCAGCCATCGGCATGACCCCTCCGGAGAACAGTGATTTAAAGCCGGTCAGCGCCTCTGAAATGATTTCGCTGGCTCGAAAAAATGGATACTTTGGCCATTTCTTCTGGAGTTTCAGTGGACACGACGGCGTCGGGGGGCGAAAGGAAATCAGGAATGCAACAGCTAAAGCGGCTCAAGAAGACTCGAGCATTCTACCTCGATAGAAGATTTAAGTCCTAAGTTGCCACTCGGCTGCGTTGCCGAAACGCTCTCGGGCTTTCGCCCGTCAGTCGCTTGAACATCACGCTGAGGTATTCCGGGTGTTCGAACCCCGTTTCATCCGCGATCTCTGCCAGCGTTTTATCCGTATCGATCAACAGCTGTTTAGTTCGGTTGATCTTCACGTTTCGAATTTCCTCTTGAGGCGTGCGCCGAAGGAATTTTCGAAACCGCCTTTCCAACAAGCTTCGACTCACGCTAACGCGTTTAGCCAGGTCCTCGACACGCAATGAGCCACAGGCTTCGTCATGGATAATCTGCATGGCTCTGAGAATCGATTCATCCTCGATCGCGAGCGCATCAGTGGATCGGCGCACTACAACCTCAAGCGGCTCAATAAAGACCTCCGACTCGAAGGGCTCGCCTTCAAATTGCCGATGTAACGATTGAGCAGCAGTATAGCCCCAAGAGTGAGTGTTCAGTGGAACGCTTGAGAGAGGAGGATGGGAAATTTCGGCTCGTACCGTTTCGTTGTTGGCTCCCAGAACCGCAACTTCTTGCGGAATCTCCAAACCAACTTCATGTACCGCGCTGATAACTTGAAGGGCTCGCAGGTCATTGCAGGCCATTATCGCCACCGGCTTTGGCAAGGCTTCCACCCAGGAACGGATTCCCTCCTGTTCAAGTATGTCCCACTCAGGCGTCAGCTCCTTCGGGTAGATGGTCTGTAGAGCATGGCATTCCGTGTTCACCGCTTCGAGAGCTTCGCGAAAACCGTGATAACGCTCCTTGGCCCAGTCTTCGCTGCTAAACCCGCAAAAGCCAAAGTGCTTAAAGGCTCGATCCAAGAAATGCTCCGCCCCGACGTGGCCGACCGCGTGGTTGTCGGGACGAATTTTCGGCACTTCACTCGAAGTTGCCACCGAGTCCTCCAGATCGACGCAAGGAATGCCACGACGAATACAATCCTCGATGATAGTAGTCGAAGGATGTCGACAGATAACCCCGTCCCATTGCTTGCGAAAAAGCCAAGACGGATCGGTCACCGAAACGGCCTGATCATCAAGAAAGAAATTCCAATCGCAATGCACCCTCTCATAAGCAGCGATACCTTTAAGGATTCCCGTATTTTCTTCCATACGGGTTTGCAGAATAAGGGCTACTTGCTTTGGCGACTGCACAGCAGAAGGGTTTGAACCGAAAATCCAAGCATGCCTCGAGAGCAAAGGGACTCAAGCCTCCAATGATCAGGCGCCTGGAAAACTAAGTTTCTATACGCTGGATTTCATTCCACAGGATACGGTTTTCACCCTATCATGGAATGAGAGGCCGATAGACTCCCTCTGCGTCAACTAAGGCTCGTCAAACCAGCCCCACCATGAAATCCGAATCCCTAGCCACACCAGCCGTTCAAAATCCTACCGAGGAAAAGATAAAATTGTCCGAAAAAATCGGATACGGGTTAGGCGACACGGCTTCCGTACTCTACTTTCATACCTTTTCTCAATTCCTCCTCATTTTCTATACGGATGTGTATGGTCTATCGGCCGCAGCTGTAGGCACTCTCTTTCTGGTCACCCGCGTGATCGATGCCGTGAACGATCCCTTAATGGGAATGATCGCGGATCGAACGCGTTCCAAACATGGAAAATTTCGTCCCTGGCTGCGTTGGATGGTGGTGCCCTATATGGCGCTCGGCGTACTAACGTTTACGGTTCCCGACTTCGGAGATACGGGAAAACTGATCTACGCTTACATCACTTACACGCTGGTCGGGACCGTTTACACTGCGATCAACATACCTTACGGAGCCCTGATGGGCGTTATGACGCCTCGCTCCGAAGCCCGCACCGAACTGGCTTCCTTTCGATTCTACGGCGCTTACCTAGCCGTAAATCTTGTGAATTTAAGCATGCTTTATCTAGTATCCGTTTTTGGCGGTGGCGACGAGGCGGCAGGCTACCAGCGAGCTATCATGCTATATGCTCTGGTCGCGGGAGCGCTTTTCATGGTCGTGTTCTACACCACCAAAGAACGCGTCAAGACCCCTAAAGACCAAAAATCGGATCTGAAGGAGGATCTGAAAGATCTCGTCAAGAATCGACCTTGGCTGGCCATCTGCGGCATCGGAATTCTCACCCTTATTTGGATCTCGCTCCGCAATGCGGCGATCTTGTATTTCATGGAGTACTACGTCGGAGCGACCAAGGCATTGACGACTTCATTTCTGTTCTGGGGTGGCATCGCTACGATGGTGGGCGTCTATTTCACAAAACATTCCGAACGCTATCTAGGAGGTAAGAAAAGAGCCTATATCATTCTAACGTTGGCCGTAGCGGTAGTAACGACGCCTTTCTACATCGTCAGTCCGGAAAACACAGCAGCCATCTTCGCCATCCACATCGCCGGCTCACTATTGTCCGGTCCTTTAATGCCACTCTTCTGGTCGATGATCGCCGATACGGCCGACTACGCTGAATGGAAATTCGGGCGACGCTTCACGGGACTCATTTTTTCGGCAGGAACTTTCTCGCAGAAGACAGGTTGGGCGCTTGGGTCAGCATTTGGTGGATACACCCTCGCCTATTTCGGCTATGTTGCTAACGTCGAACAAACGCCTGATTCCATAATCGGCATTAAACTGCTCATGAGCTTTGGGCCAGCCGTTCTAGGAGGCATCGCAGCCATCGTTACGCTATTCTACGGCATCACTCCTCAACTCGCGGCCAAAATAGAGACCGAACTAAAAACGCGACACGAAACATAGATCTGTTCGCTTGACATTTCCTACGATTGTAGGAAATAAGGGCACATGGACTGGAAACGTGTGTTGCCCCTGCCAGTTGCTATATTAGTCGCTGGCTCCGTCGGCTATTATTTGGGTAGCCAAATCGAACATCAGGCGAACGAAACTCCAGAGACGATCGCTTCGCTGGAATCACCCAAGCCTATCCACACCTCGGAAGAGCGAAATACGGTTGAACCAAGCGAAAGTAGTGAAAATAGTTCGCTCACTCTCGATCAGATTCTTGAGGAAAAGGAGGGGCCAGAACGATCGTATTTGTTCGGTCGTTACATAGATAATCTAGAACTCTCTGAAATGCCGGAGGCACTTGAAAAGATTGAAAACATGAAATCGAGCCCTCGAAAGGTGAGGTTTACATCGCTTCTGATTCGCCGATGGGGCGAGCTAGCAGGGCAAGAGGCCTTCCAATTTGCCGTGAGCCAAAAGGGTCGCAATGGGATGAGTTATTTATCGTACGCTATCGAAGGTTGGGCAAAGAAAGATCCCGTTGAAGCTTGGGATTCTTTCATGAACGTGACTAATAGCGGCGCGAAATACACGCCTAGAGTCGGTGCCGTTCTTGGCAGCATCGCCAGAGAAAACCTCGAGCTAGCCGTCGCTTTTGTTCAAGATTTAAAAGACCCTCGCATGCAGCAATCCAGTTTCCAAAGCATTGTTAATGCCGCGTCAGAGAAAGGCGAATACAAACCGCTTTTAACGCAGGTTCTCAGTATCGAGAATTTGAAGCAGCAGCAAAACCTAGTCGAAGCTCTTTTTACTAATTGGGGTCAATATGAATCGAACCTGCCGTTCGACGCTCTGGAAAGCATCCAAGACGATACTATATCCGAATCCGCTATGAGAGGCTTTATCAAAGGCTGGGCAACCAATGACGGCCAGGGCGCTCTCGAATACACGCTGGAAAACGCTTCGGATCCGCTAATGAAAAAGCTCTCCCTAAACGCAGTCGCCCAGTGGGCCCGATACTCGAGCGCCGAGGAAATGAAAGACATTATGCAGACTATTGCATCGGCAGAAAACAGAAAGGAATTGACGGAAAGCATTATTCAACCACTAGCTCAGGCTGATCCAGAAGGAGCCATCCAATGGGTCGCCAATATCGAAGACCTCGACAGCAAGGCAACGAATACCGCGTACGTATTGTACAATTGGGCACGAACAGACCCTGAGTCTGCAAAGGCCTACTATCGCAATGCACCGGAGGAGAAAGTACGCATCACCTCTACCTACGCCATGACCTACAACGCGATACATAACGGAGATTCTCCAAACGAAACCATAGATCTCCTGACGCGCTACGAAGATCCGAAAATGCAAACCCAGGCTCTTGAGATAATGGCATATGCAGCTACTCAACCGAACAATCGGGATAAAAGCCAAGCCCTGAGAAATTCACTCCTTGAATACGCGGAAAATACGGAAATCTTAACCGAAGAAAAGCGAGGGAGCATAGTTAGGAAACTTAAGCCGAAAGAATAGAACAAGTCTTACGACCAATTCTTAGCTTCCCGTCGACGTATAGTGCCTCACTCCAAATCGCCAAAACTGAACGCAGAGAAAGGCGAAGGGAATACAAAGAAGAGGGGCGCATACCTGAAAGGCTAAGCCCGTTCCGAGGGCATCTTCTTGTCCTAGCAATGCTACTACAGGAAAATAAGAACAACAAGCCAGCGGTACGATATAGGTAAAAAGCTTTCGTACCCATTCAGAGTAGATGGTCATGGGATAACGAGCCACTTCGGCGCCTCCATAGGTCAGACTGTTCATAGCTTCAAGCGATTCGATCGTCCAAATCGAAATGGTCGCCTGAACCAAAAACAGAGATACGAAGACAACGACATTCGAAAGAATAATCGCCCCGATCAATCCATAACGCCATACAGTAAGATCTACCTCCAATTGGCTCAGTCCCCAAATGAGCG
>JANQKI010000137.1 GCA_028281165.1 Opitutaceae bacterium
ATCTCTGATTTCGCTAGCCCGCTTGCGGTACCAAGGGATGTATTCGCTAAGATGGCCGTTGGACTCGGTACTGAAATATCCAAAACGCTTAAGCACATCAATACGACACTTTTCCTCCTCGGCGATCTTCTCATCAGCCTCTAAGACTTCGAGTAGCTTGTGGGTAAGATCTTCGCCCTTGTGCTTGATAGAAGTGTACCACGTCTGGTGGTTGATCCCGATACAGATGATGTCCAGCTCGTCCTGCGGGATGCCAAAAGCTCCAGCGATCAGCTTGTGACCGTTCTGCACACCGTGGCAAAGACCGATCGTTTTGACGCCACCATACTTATTGCAGGCCCAGGTGTTCATAGCCATGGGATTAGCGTAATTGAGCAGTAGGGCATTAGGATGGCCGACCTCGCGAATGTCCTTACAGAACTCCAGCATGGTGTTCATGGTACGCTGTCCGTACATGATGCCACCCGCGCAAAGCGTATCGCCAACGCACTGATCGATTCCGTATTTGAGCGGGATATCGATGTCGGTCTTGAAGGCCTCGAGGCCTCCAACGCGGACCGTGCAAAAAATGTATTTAGCATCTTTGAGCGCTTCCCGGCGATCCGTGGTGGACTGGATCTTGATGTTCAATCCATTGGAATCGATGTCGCGCTGAGCCAGCTGCGTCACCATATCCAGATTCTGCTCGGATATATCAGTAAAAGCTACGCGGATGTTGCTGAATTCGGGAACGGTTAGCGTGTCTCTTAAAAGCTTCCGGGTAAAGCCGACACTGCCTGCTCCAATAAAGGCGATTTTAAAGTCGTTTTTGGACATAGGTGCGGACAATATACTATCTTAGGAGTAATTGCATTTGCGCTTTTGTGCGGTTTGGCCAGCAGGGCGACTTTGATGGAAAGTCTGGTGTCGCGAGATTGCCAAGAACGATGGTTAAAACGTTGCCTGCAAAGGGAATCCTATTTGCATTGGTTGCCACTTTCGCGCGTTTGAGAATCCCTAATGAATAAAGAGAATATACAAGAATTCCTTTCTGATGCTTTGGAGTGGCTGAAAGTCGTTTGGAATTTCGAGCTATATAATAGTGGCGACAGCGTTATCGCGTTCAACCAAGTGTTCATCGCCATAGTGCTGATCATCGTTGGCTTAATTGTCAGCAAACGCATCTCCAGCTCGATCGGCAAACGCCTGCGCCAACAAGGAAAGCTTAATGAGAATACGACTCATGCTCTCCAACGTATCATCTCGCTCTTCTTTATTATTGTCGTCACCCTTATTGCCCTGCCTATCGCAGGAATTCCCATAACGATTTTTACCGTCCTGGGTGGAGCGGTTGCCATTGGGGTCGGCTTCGGAGCCCAAAATCTTTTCAACAACCTCATATCAGGTCTCATCATCATGGCAGAGAGGCCCATTCGCATCGGCGACATTGTGGATCTCGGTGACGAGCAACAAGGAAAGGTCGCGGATATCGGCAATCGCTGCACACGCATTCGCCGAGGCGACGGAGTGGATGTTCTGGTACCCAACAGTCATTTTCTGGAGCAGCAGGTCGTGAATTGGACCCTCAACGACGCCAGCCTGCGCGGCTCTCTCGTAGTGGGAGTGGCCTACGGCTCGCCGACGCAAAAAGTCAAGGAGCTGCTTCTCCAAGCCGCTGAGGAACATCCCAAAGTATTGGATACGCCAGGGTCCTTTGTTCTATTCGAGGAGTTCGGCGACAATTCTCTCAATTTCAATCTCTTCTACTGGTCGCACGTAGCTCAGCCGATGGATCTGGAGCGGATCACTTCCGATCTTCGCTTCCGCGTCGACGAGTTGTTCGCTGAGGCGGGAATTGTCATAGCCTTCCCGCAACGTGACCTACATTTGGATACACTAAAGCCTTTGGAAGTAAAGATGGTGGGTACCGAGGGTTAGAAAAACGTCATCTTGACTGCCTATCCGCCACGATCTTGCAGAATAACCGTCGCATTCTGTTGAAAAGGTCTTTTGCTGATCAGGAAACTCTCCTTAATTCCTATGACCGTTGATATAGCGATTGTCCTAGTTACTCTCATTGTCGCTCTCGTTCTCTTTGTTACTGAGAAGATTCGCATGGATGTGACGGCCCTCCTGGTTCTGGCGACGCTAGCCCTAACGGGTGTCGTTGATCCCAGGGAGGCGATATCGGGCTTCAGCAATCCAGCTGTCATTACGGTTTGGGCAATGTTCATACTGAGCGAAGGTCTTTCTAAAACTGGCGTAGCCAGTATTATAGGACAACACGTACTGCGCTTCACTGGCCAGACGGAATCTCGCATGATCTTCGTTATTATGCTGACAGCCGCATCACTGTCCGCGGTAATGAATAACATCGGCGTAGCCGCTCTGATGCTTCCGGTGGTTTTGAGCATCGCTCGCAAAACGGAAACCAGTCCATCCAAACTTCTGATGCCCCTAGCCTATGGCTCTTTGCTGGGCGGCCTGACTACGCTAATCGGAACGCCTCCAAACCTGCTCATTAGCGATGCCCTCAAACAGAATCATTTCGAGCCATTTGGCCTGTTCGACTATACGCCTATAGGGGTAACGGTCATGCTCGGCGGCATCGCCTTTGTAGCCTTAACCTCGCGGCTTATCCTACCCGATAGGGGTAAACCTATCTCCACCGCTGAAGGTACGAATATTCGGTCATTGTATAGTCAATACAAGCTCGGAGAACGCTCCTTTTTTCTTCGCATCAAACCGAAGTCCATCTTAGCCGGTCGAAGTCTGATCGAGAGCCATCTTGGCCGAGCCTTGGGCTTGCGGGTCATCGCCCTAGAACGAAACGGCGCAACGGAATTCGCTCCAAATCCCAACACGCTGTTGCAAGAAGGCGATCGCTTGATGACACAAGGTCAAACTGAACGCTTTAGGGAGCTGCAAGGTTGGCAGGAATTGGTGCCACAAACTTCATCAAGTAGTTCCGCGGCCCTACTGACGCCTGACGTTTCGATCGCTGAAGTTACCATTGCCGACCGATCCTCTCTGATTGGAAAATCGGTGGAGCAGGCCGATTTT